>NZ_JACJPL010000024.1 GCF_014696065.1 Leptolyngbya sp. FACHB-261
GTGGTTTGTGCTGAAGAATTGGATGCGACAGCGATTGGATGAGTTTGAGAACTTTCGAGATTGTGTGGATGCTGCGTTCAAGCAATGTCCTAACGTATGCGCGTAGAGCTATAAGACAAAGATTGAAGCGGCGAGTCTTTGAACTTATCCAGATAGAGCCACCCCATAGTTTTCTAGGCCAGGTCTTTGATTACTTTATGATTGGCTTAATCATTTTGAATATCCTGGCCTTCACTTTTGAGACAGTAGACAGCGTTGCTCTAAACAATAGAACTTACTTTAACGACTTTGAATCGTTCTCAGCCATTATTTTCACGATTGAATACGGCCTGCGGCTTTGGACCTGTGATCTGATTCAGCCCAAGTTTAGAGCACCAGTTTTAGGTAGACTCAAGTTTGCGATGACGCCAATGGCAATTGTAGACTTCATTTCCATTTTGCCTTACTGGCTATTTTTCTTCTTTCACGACCTGGTTTTCATCAAATGGATTCACTTTTTACGGCTCGCTCGTTTACTTAAAATTGGGCGATATTCCGAGTCAATGCGAACCCTGGGTCACGTTCTGCAAGCCAAGGGTGGTGATCTATTAACGGCATTGTTTATGGTCTTCTTGCTACTGGTTATCTCCTCTAGCGCAATTTATTACACAGAGCGTGTGGCACAGCCTGACATCTTCTCCAGTATTCCAGCTTCCATGTGGTGGTCAGTGATTACCCTAACCAGTGTCGGCTACGGCGATGCTTACCCCGTCACACCTTTAGGCAGATTAATTGGAGGAATGATCGCCGTTTTAGGACTCGGGCTTGTAGCCTTACCCACTGGCATCTTGGCCTCTGGCTACACTGACGAGATTCGCAAAAAACGGATGCAACAACGAAGCAATTGTCCCCACTGCGGGGCTGACCTCAATTCAAAACCAGCCAGCCATTCTGTTTCCCTGCCGGAACATCACGAAGCCAGCAACGGTCGTTCTTAATTTAAATATGCTAGTCTAATGGGCTACAGAAAATAAATGACCATCAGTTCAGAGAACTGAATTTTTGAGCATTGTTGCTGATTGCATTGGCTGCTAGGGAATGAATCGGGGGAATCAGTCGCTTGGGTTTCTATCCTTAAAGGATGCCTTAAAGGCGCTCCATTTCAGGGTTAAGACCATTACCATCGCTGGATTCGTCGCCCGTTCACCCTGGCTGGTTGGCGGTAGTCTTGCACTCACTACGCTGCTACTTTGGTGGGCCTTGAGCAGCCGCGAGCAAGCTCAAATTCAGCAGATGGTGGCAATACGAACGAACGATGTCAAAAACGACATTAGCACCCAAACCGAGACCCGGATTCTAGCGCTGGGTCGCATGGCGAGCCGTTGGTCTCTGCGAGCAGAGCCGTCCAGAACCGAGTGGGAATCGGATGCCACTTTTTATCTTCAAGACTACGCTAGCTTTCGCACGATTGCCTGGGTTGATCCCTCAGCTCATATCCGTTGGATCGTGCCTTCAAATACCAATCATGTCGCCCTAGATTCAAATCTGAGCCAGGGCACTCAACCCTGGTTAAGGCCAGAGGTGGCAAGGGATCGCTTCCATGTCACAATTTTGCCCACCACTGAGATACAAGCTACTGCCAGCAAAGGTGACAAGGTATTTTTTGTTTATATTCCAATTTTGAAGGATCAAGAAATTGGCGGTTTTATCCGCAGCGAATTTCAGGTCCAGAAATTCTTTGACGCCATTCTGGCTAAAGATATTGAACCTGGTTATGGAATTGCCATTTTTGAGAATCAAACTAAAATTTACAGTTCGATTCAATCGGACCCATCATTAGAACAACAATGGGCGCAAACGGCAACCATCAAGCTTTATGGCACTTCCTGGCAAGTACGCGTTTGGCCAACTCCAAAATTACTTGCTAGGGCACAGTCACCCTTACCAGACGTAATCCTAGTGAGTGGCCTACTGATGGCTATCCTTTCTACGGCAATGGTTTACTTGGCTCAAGCTGCTCATCTACGGTTTAGGGAGGCTGAAGTTGCCAATCAAGAACTGGCACTCGAAATCGTGGGACGCCGACAGGCAGAAGCTCAGCTCAAAACCTCGCTAGGCGAAAAAGAGCTGTTACTGAAGGAAATTCACCATCGAGTTAAGAATAATTTGCAGGTGATTTACAGTCTCTTGCGAATGCAATCTCGTTTAGTTAAAGACCGGTCGATTCTAGAGATGCTTAAGGAGAGCCAAAACCGCGTTAAATCAATGGCTTTGATTCACGAGAAATTATATAAGTCGCAAGATTTAGCCAAAATCGACTTCGCAGAATATACCCGCAGTCTTGCCGCCAATTTGCTGAGTTCTTACGGCACCTCAGCCGATAAGATTAGCCTAGAAGTCAAAATTGAGGACGTCATTCTCGATATCAATACTGCAATTCCCTGCGGCCTAATCATCAACGAACTGATTTCCAACAGCCTCAAACATGCCTTTCCTAATAACAGACAGGGCCAGATTCAGATCCAGCTCTATGCCACCCACTCCGGCCAGTACGTTCTAATTGCACGCGACAATGGGATTGGTTTGCCGGAAAATTTCGATCTGGCCCAGACCAAAACTCTAGGCTTAAAACTCGTAAAAACTTTGGTCAGTCAGTTAGAAGGTACATTAGCAATCAGCAGTGACACTACAGAGTTCAAGATCACCTTTGGGGAGGCCCGCTCAGATGCAACAGCCTGAGGCAATCACCAAGATTCCAATCCTAGTCGTTGAAGACCAAAGCATTATTGCTGCTGACTTAACCGATTGCCTGGAGAATTTGGGCTATGAGCCTGCAGGCGTCGCCGTGTCGGGAGAGGAGGCAATTCAAAAAGTTGCTGAAACCCACCCAGCATTGGTTCTGATGGATATCCGGCTCAAAGGAGCGATGGATGGCGTTGAGGCTGCTGCTCAAATCTGGACCCAATTCCAGATCCCAGTCGTTTACACCACCGGTTACTCAGATCCGAACACGTTGGCCCGGGCTAAAGTCACTGGTTCCTTTGGCTATATTCTCAAACCCTTTGAGGAACGAGAGTTACATATTGCCATCGAAACTGCCCTACAAAGACATCAGTTAGAACGCAATCTGCGAGCTAGCCAAGAGTGGTTCGCCACCACTTTAGGCAGCATCGGCGATGCCGTTATCGCCACAGACACCCAGGGGTTGGTCCGTTTTCTCAATCCAATGGCTGAGGCGATGACCGGTTGGAGCCAAGCCGAAGCCCTAGGGACAGACTTATCCAAAGTTTTTCAAATTACAGACGAAACAACGGGAGCTTTCCTGCAAAATCCGGCCCTTGCGGTGTTGCACAAAGGAATTGCTACTTCCCTAGCTCAAGAACAGGTTGTGCTGATCTCTAGAGACAGTTTAAAGTTTTTGGTCAGTGCGAATGTTGCTCCCATCCGCAATCCTCAGGGCAGTATTACGGGTGTCGTTTTGGTATTTCAGGACGTCACCGACCGCCAGTCGGGGAGCAACCGTCTGGCCTTAGTGCGAACCAAATGGTTAGAAGCACAAATGGCCGAATTGCAACGATTGAATCAGCTCAAAGAGGATTTTCTCAACGCAGTTTCTAGTGAGCTGCGTGCTCCTTTAACTAATATCCGGGTCGCAACTCAGCTCTTAGAGCTAACCCTCGATCGCGCTGGCTTTTGGCATTCGCAGACCCCAGAAGCCAAGCTGGAATTCGAGCGAGTTAGACAGTACTTGCAGATTTTAAACAGCGAATGCAAACGGGAAATCGGTTTCGTCAATGATTTACTAGAAGTAACCCAGCTTGACCTAGAAGAAGATATTCTTCAACTCGATGTCATCTCTCTAGGGACCTGGCTACCAGAAATTGTGCGCAGCTTTCAAGCCCAAGCCCGGACTGGACGACAACACCTTAGACTTCACCTACCAGCTCAACCACCGTCACTAGTTTGCGATCTGATTAGTCTACGGCGAATTGTCACTGAGTTGCTCAATAACGCCTGTCGTTATACACCACCAGGAGAAACGATTACAGTCACAGCTCAAGTTCTTAATGGCCAGCTTGAATTGCAAGTCAGCAACTCTGGCGTAGAAATTGCCACTCAAGAACTGCCCCACCTTTTTGAAAAGTTCTACCGCAGTCCTAATACCACCGCTTATAAACCAGGAGGAACTGGCCTTGGCCTCGCCCTAATCCAAAAGCTAATAGCTCGTCTTGGTGGTTCTATTCAAGTTGAGAGCGCAGACAGGCAAACCCGCTTTATAGTTACCTTACCGCTACGGAACTCCATTTCTAACTGAGTCTCCATAGTTGACCCCCATAGTTCGTATAGGCATTTTCATAGGCAGATAGACATTTAACAATTGGAACTGCTTTATATCTGCGCCCTCCCCTCTAGTCATCGAGCCTCGTATGATCAGACAGTATGTACCGCGTTCCCTCCCCTGCCCCAACCCAACGCCTTAGCCTCCGCTTTGATGGGGGACGGCTGCTGCTGAGTTTGCCGCCTGGGGAAGCTCTACCGCCCGAGTTCGAGTCCCACTTTGTACCCGACCACCGCCTGCCGGGTTGCTGGAGTACCGAAGCCTTTCAGTACCGCACGGTTCGTGAGCAGTTGGGTGAAGCTCTCCTGGATGATGCAGCGCCTCTAGAAATTGCTCCTTTCAGCGTCGACCTCAGTGTTCTGCTGCCGACCGGGGCAACGCTGCACGCTTATCAAGAACGGGCCATTGATGCCTGGTGGCAAATGGGCGGTTGCGGTCTGGTGGTTGCGCCGACAGCAGCAGGAAAAACAGCGATTTTGGCAGCAGCGATTGATAAATGCCAGCAACAAACCCTGGTCATCGCTCCCACCATTCCCTTAGCGCAACAGCTCTATAGCCAGTTGCGGCAGGCTGCCGACGTGCCAGTCGGTCTATTTCTCACTCATACGAAGGACATCCAACCGATCACGGTTACGACCTACCACTCTGCCCCCTTCCTGCACCGTGAGCAAGGACGGCGCTGGGGGCTGATCGTGTTTGATGAAGTTCACCACTTGCCCGGTCCTAGCTTCCAGCTCGGTGCCCGCATGGCGGTTGCCCCTTACCGGCTAGGCGTCACGGCAACCCCTGAACGCGATCCTGAGCGTGCGGCGATTCTGCGAGAGTGCGTGGGGCCTGTCGCCTATAGCGTCACCCTGGCAGAGCTACAGGAAGTCGAAGCGATTGCCCCCTATTTGGTCTCACAAATCGAGGTAGACCTCACACCCGATGAGCGCCAGACCTACGACCAGTCCCAGCAACAGGTGAACCGCTTCATCGAGCACCACAACATTTCCCCCGATCGCAGCTTAGGCTACTTCGAACCGCTACGGCGTCTGTCTTGGAAATCCCAAGAAGGCAAAGGAGCTTTTCGGGCTTATCAAGAAATGCGGCGGGTGGCCGAGCGCTGCGAGCAGAAATGGGAGGTGTTGCGGCAACTTCTGCTCAAGCACGCCGACGAGAAGGTGATTATTTTCTGTCCCGGCAAAGCTGAGGCCTATCGCCTCAGTCAGGAATATCTGATTCCTGCGATTACGTCTGATTTTGCCACGCCAGCCAAGCGAGAGGAACTGCTAGACCTGTTTCGATATGGTGAAGTCAAAGCCCTAGCAGCTGTGGAGACCCTAGATGAAGGCGTCTCAATTCCTCAAGCTTCGGTGGCAATCTACTTGGCAGGCAGCGGGCAAAATCGACAAATGGTCCAGCGCTTGGGACGAGTGTTGCGCAAGGCTGAAGGTAAGGAAATGGCAATGTTCTACGAAATCATTGCCGCCGATACAGTAGAGGTCAAGAAGTCAGCTCGTCGCCGCCAGGGTTTAGGCGAAGACCAGCCCTTCCAGCCCAATCTGTTTTAGGCTTGATGGTTTTAGTCTTTACGGTTGCGGAAGGCTTGCCAGCCAGTGGTCAATCCTGCACCCATGCCTGCCATCAGTCCCATGCTCAAACCGCCAGCAACCCGATCAGAGCTAGGCGTCGTTAAGCAGGCAGTTGTGGCCCCTTGGTTGCAGAGAACAGTTTCGGCCATAACAGAGGTGGCACCAAGCCCCAGACCCGCACAGCTACAAACGAGGACCAGGATGAAGTAGCGATCGGTTTTCCAATTCATAAAAGTCTCCGGTGAGCATCTATCTAGAGAATGGACCTTTCCTTTAAGTACCCATTTCTAAGCTGATACTTTCACCACGTCAAGCCCGTTCCCGAAGCATTTGCTCCTTCATCCTCAGATCTCACCCGAGATTCTGAGGCTAAGCCTTAGACAATGGCAGTCTTAAGGTACACAGAACGGTAAAATGGGGTGCTGTTGACTCGCGCTCTGCGTGCAGTGCAGGAATCCGGCGAGCGCTCTCACACACGACCTTCAGAAGGCAAGACATGATCTCCAGCAACGATTTTCGACCTGGTGTCGCCATCGAACTCGACGGCAGCGTGTGGCGCGTCGTTGAGTTTTTGCACGTCAAGCCCGGTAAAGGGTCAGCTTTTGTGCGCACGAAACTCAAAAATGCTGAATCTGGAAGCACGATGGAGCGGACTTTCCGCGCAGGGGAAACAGTTCCTCAGGCCAACCTGGATAAGCGTTCGATGCAGCACACCTACAAGCAGGGCGAAGATTACATCTTCATGGACATGGAGACCTACGAAGAGGCGACCCTCACTGCTGCCCAGATTGGGGACCGGGTGAAGTATCTCAAGGAAGGCATGGAAGTCAACGTCTTGCGTTGGACCCAGAACAATAAAGTGCTGGATGTGGAATTACCCAACTCAGTCACGCTAGAAGTCACGCAAGCTGACCCAGGTGTTAAGGGCGATACTGCAACGGGTGGTACCAAACCTGCCATTGTGGAAACAGGGGCTCAGGTGATGGTTCCTTTATTTATTAGTGTGGGCGAGCGGATTCGCGTCGACACACGCACTGATGCTTACCTCGGTCGCGAGTAGGCAACGGTTAGCAAATCTGGGACATCTGAGGCTGCGAATGTTGGGGTGTGAGTGAGGAGAGCAGGCACGTCTCGTGGAGCTATCGTTAGAAGAACTTTGCCAGTTGATCACAGTCCTCAATCAGACAGACATTACTGAGCTGACCCTGGAGTCTGAGGATCTACGGCTCTCAATTCACAAGGGAACAGGTCAAACCCTTGCAGCGGTTGCTGCGGCTCCCACGGGTAGCGCGGCTAGCCCACCGCCTCAACCTATGGTGGCTCCAACGGCTGCAACAGAGCCACCGTTGCCCCCTCGCAATCTTGTCGACATTACCTCTCCTATGGTGGGGACGTTTTATCGAGCACCGGGGCCTGATGATCCAGCTTTTGTGGGGCCAGGAGACACCATTCGGCGAGGCCAAACAGTTTGTATCATCGAGGCCATGAAGCTGATGAACGAGCTAGAGGCCGAAGTTGCTGGGCAAGTCGTCGAAATCCTAGTTGAAAACGCTCAGCCAGTCGAATACGGTCAGGTCCTGATGCGTGTCGATCCAAGCTAATCGTCCTGCAAGACACAGGGGATTAGTAGGAAACAATTGTCTTAGTCCTATGAACAATCTCCTAGGGGTAATGGGATGTCGGTGGGTGAATACAAACCTGGGCTAGAGGGGGTTCCTGCAACCCGTTCCAACATCAGCTATGTAGATGGCCAAGTTGGCCTGCTGGAATACCGGGGCATGCAGATCGAGGACCTGGCCCAGCAGAGCAGTTTTTTGGAGACGGCTTACTTACTGATCTTTGGTCGGCTGCCCCCCGCAGGTGAGTTGAAGGACTTTGAGCAAAAAATTCAGATCCACCGACGCCTCAAGTACCGCATCCGGGACATGATCAAGTGTTTCCCAGAGAGCGGTCACCCGATGGATGCCCTGCAAGCCTGTGTAGCTGCGTTGGGGCTGTTCTATCCACTCAACTCCAATCTGCAAGACCCCGAATATATTTGGGGGGCGGCAGTGCGCTTGCTGGCGAAGGTGCCAACTATGGTGGCGGCCTTTCAGCTCATGCGTCAGGGGAACGACCCAGTTCAGCCCCGCGATGATCTAGGTTATTCCGCCAATTTTCTGTACATGCTCAATGAGAGAGAGCCGGACCCCTTAGCGGCGCACGTCTTTGATGTCTGTCTCATCCTCCACGCCGAACACACGGTTAATGCCTCTACTTTTTCAGCCTTGGTGACGGCCTCTACCCTGACCGACCCCTATACGGTCATTGCCTCGGCCATCGGCACGCTAGGGGGACCACTGCATGGTGGCGCCAACGAGCGGGTCATGCAAATGCTGGCAGAGATTGGATCCGTTGAGAATGTGCGTCCCTGGCTGGACCGTCAGCTAGAACGCAAAGGGCGGATTATGGGCTTTGGTCACCGTGTCTACAAAGTCAAAGACCCACGGGCAACCATCCTGCAAGGATTGGCAGAGCAGCTATTTGAGCGCTTTGGCCACAACCAGGCTTACGATATTGCGCTGGCCCTAGAACAAGCAGTGGAAGAGCGCTTAAGCGAGAAGGGCATTTATCCTAATGTGGATTTCTATTCAGGTCTGGTCTACGACAAGTTAGGCATTCCAACTGATTTGTTCACTCCCATTTTTGCGATTGCTCGAGTTGCTGGTTGGCTGGCCCATTGGCGCGAACAGCTCTCTGACAATCGGCTATTTCGACCCACTCAGGTTTACACTGGGGAGCACAAAATTCCCTATGTTCCCATCGAAGCTCGCAGTTAAGTTGGGACTTGCAGCTAGCTCACCTAGGCTGCTTGGTTCTGCATAAACCTGTCGGTTCTTACGCAATAGAAGTATGTTTTTGGAGGCTTCGGCAGTATTGCTTGAGTTGCCTAAAGGTCCTCATTTCAGCTTTTGAGCCATCGAGCTAGGAGCTAAGAGTGCCTCTAGGCCAAGCGGCTCACTTCCTTCATCTGAGGGATTGCTTGAGTAGTGCTTGTTTCTATATTGATTTGAGCTAATGAGCAGGTTGAGGTTTGGCAATGGCAAAGTATGATGCGGCAACGAGAGAGATCCTAATGTGGGGCATTGGGGGGCTAGTGGCGGCTAGTCTAGTGGGTTGGGCTTGGAGTTCTGAGCAGCAAGATCCGATTCAGCGGGCTAAACCGACTAGCCTTGAACAGGTCAAGTAGCAGAGCTTGTGCAACTTGCCTGTAGAGCTTTGGGCGGTTCTCTAAGCACTCAGCTATGGCTCTAGCACGATGGTTGATCGGGCAACTCCCAGTTGTCCGACCGAAACTACCGGCAGGAGTATTTCGATTCTGCGACCTATCACGGTAGCGTGGTAGGAGTTGCTTAAACTGAGTATCTTTGACTGCTTCTCTTAACCAGCGCATCCGCAACTTTTATGACGCCTCCTCGGGCCTCTGGGAGCAGGTCTGGGGCGAACATATGCACCACGGCTACTATGCTCCTGGTGAGGACTCTGCGCGCAAGAACCGCGTCACAGCTCAGATTGATTTAGTTGAAGAGCTACTGCGTTGGGCGCAGCTTGAGCAGGCTAATCAAGCTCTGGACGTGGGCTGTGGTATTGGTGGCAGTTCTCGTTTGCTGGCGCAGCGCTATGGTGCTCAAGTGGTAGGGATTACCTTGAGCCCTGTTCAGGCACAACGAGCCACTGAGCGTTCAGACTCTATCGGCTTAACGGCTCAAACTCAGTTCCAGGTAGCAGATGCCCTAGCCATGCCGTTTGCTGATGGGCAGTTTGACTTGGTCTGGTCTTTAGAGAGCGGTGAGCATATGCCGGACAAAAAGACCTTTTTACAGGAGTGCTACCGCGTGCTCAAGCCAGGGGGCAAGCTCATGCTAGCGACTTGGTGCCATCGCCAATTAGGACCAGGCTTTGCCCCCCTCAGCGCAGACGAGCAGCAACATCTAGCAGATATCTATCGGGTGTATTGTCTGCCCTACATGATCTCGTTAGCTGAGTATGAGCAAATCGCTCAAGGACTTGGCTTTACTGCAATTCGCACCGACGATTGGTCTGAACGAGTGGCACCGTTTTGGGATTTGGTGATTGACTCCGCACTAGATCCCCGCAATCTACTGAGACTGCTAACTTCCGGCTGGAACACAGTAGAAGCAGCCTTGGCCTTGCCGTTAATGTCTCGGGGCTACCGACGGGGCTTAGTAAAGTTTGGCGTCCTTTGCGCATCTCGATAAGCGGTTGGAGAGTTCCTTCCTGCGCAACTAGCTATGTTAGATAAATTCAACACGCTTTGGAAATTTGCCCGTCCCCATACAGTAATTGGCACCAGCATCAGCCTACTGGGGCTGTACTTGTTGGCGCTAGGCGCAATCTGGCGCACTCAAGTCTTCTGGCTTACGGTGCCTACATTGCTCTGGGCTTTAGCAGCCTGTTTGGCAGCCAATGTCTACATTGTCGGTCTCAATCAGTTAGAAGATGTTGCGATTGACCAGGTCAACAAACCTCATCTGCCCCTAGCCTCTGGCGAACTCTCACGAACTGAAGGGCGCGTGATTGTGTTTTTGACCGGGGTGACAGCGGTGGCAATAGCAACCGCTTATTGGCCGGAGAGCCCTTTTTTGTTGGTCACAGTTGTGCTTAGCTTGCTCATTGGTACAGCCTATTCGCTGCCACCAATCCGGCTCAAGCGCTTTCCACTCCCAGCATCATTGTGCATTTTCACCGTCAGGGGCTTGGTGGTAAATATAGGGCTGTTTGCTCACTTCGATCAGGTAATTAACGGGGTCCCCTCACGCATACAACTCAACCTGTCGCCGGAGTTATGGGCTCTCTCCTTGTTTGTGTTAGTGATGACACTGGTAGTCGCCATTTTTAAAGACATCCCAGACATAGAAGGCGACCGCAAATACAACATTTCCACCTTTACATTGCGCTTGGGAGCGAAGACTATTTTCAATTTATCGCGCTGGTTGCTGGTTGCTTGCTATGGCTTAATGGCGCTTTTTGGCTGGCTGCTACCTAACGCGAATCCACAGGTGCTGATCACTTCCCACCTGCTCGCGTTAGGGTTCATGCTATTCGAGAGCCTACGCGTTAATCTAGCTGACCCCAAAACCATCGCTGATTTTTATCAATTTATCTGGCGCCTGTTCTATATTGAGTATTTGATTTTTCCTCTAGCTTGCTTGCTTAGATGATGTCTAAAGACTGCTGTTAGATTCTGAACAATTTAGAGCAAAAATTTTTTGCTAAAAACTGGGGAGGCTAACCGGTTCAATCTGCCCTCCCCACTGATTCGATGGCTCCAAATCGCTAGCAAAGCTAACGAGATCAAAATTCCTCAATCAGCTCACGCAGCCCTGCCAAAATGGGATTAGGCTGGATGCTCTCGTGTTCATTCTCAAGTTTTTGAGCTGCAGGGGCCTCTGGAGCCACTTGCGTTTGTTGGTCTAAACGCTCAACTAAGACTTGCAACTGGACCAGCCGTTGCTCAACGGTGCTGAAGTGCTCAGTGAGGAAAGGTAGAGTGGATTCCTCTCCCTCATTTGCCTCTTCGGCTGTAGCTGACTGCTGCTCTAGCCGCTCAACAAGAGATTGCACCTGCGATAGCTTTTGCTCCAAACTGCCAAAGTGCTGGCTCAAGCTCTCTTGCAAAGGCGACAAGTCGAGGGCTAGAGCTGCCCCAGCCGTCACTGGAACAGGCATCTCTAGCGCTGGCACCTCTGTAGCTTCTGGTGCCGGCGGGGCTAGAAAATCTTCTAAGGCTTGTTTGCACAGAGCCCCAAAGCTGGGATACTTGCCAATTCGCACCAGACGCTCAGCTTTAGTCAGCAGGGCTTGATCGGCTGTGGCCTCGGTAAAGACAACCGTCTTAGTTTTTTCTCTAGGAGCAGGCATAGGGCTTCAGGAAACAGAAGTGCTTAAGGGTTGGATCTGGGCCGCGCCATAAAGCCATTGGCCCAACGCATTAGCTAGGCGTGAGGGTTGAGCCAGATGGGTAGTCAGTCCCGCTTCCGAGAGCAAAGGTTTGAGGCTCTCGGCAAAAAACTCACCACCGCCGCCGCTCAAGATGACATCAGTGGCCCGCTCGGGTAGCCAATCCAGCAATCGATTGGACAAAGTGCGAGCAAAACTCTTTTGCAACGCAGGCAAAATTTCATTCAGGTCGGTCCGTTGACGCGCCCCCCGAGGCCGATAGAAACGTTCACCAGTAGGAGCACAGACCGCTTGAATCAGCGAGAGCGATTGACTATCAGCGCCCTCAATTTGGCTTGCAACCTGCTCGTAAAACTGGCTCATTGCCACTTGCAAGCTTTGAGAAGCGCCTCGGGCGAATCGGAAGCGATCCACCATCAAAAAATCAGTCGTTTGATGGCCAATATCAACAATCGCCACTGCTAAGCGCGCAAAGCTAGGGCTACCGTTTTTATGCGTCATCGACTGCGATTGGCACCAGAGCAAACTGCCGTAGCCTTCCGGTACAACCCAGACATTCTTGACGCTTACACTGAGTGGCTCGCCCCGGAACCTTAAGCTGTGGGAGCTACGCAGTAGCGCCATGAGTTGAAATTTCTCGCGCTCGAATTGCTCTTGAGTGTGATAGGGAATGCCAATCACAATATTGCAATCTGAGTTCAAGCCAAAATAACCGATACAAGCCAGAACTTTGACTAGGGCGTCGTCAACTTTGGACTGGCCAACTCCGAGATTCGCTCCTAAATCAGCTGCTAGTTGACCAATCGCATAACCCTGGCCCTGGTACTCCAACCACAGATCAACCAATCGGTCAGTCAGACCGCTTAAGCCGCTGCCTCGACGAACTTGGTCGACATCTAGATGGGCAACATTAGCCGGAATTAAAATGACCTGGTCAGGATCGGAGCTAGTACAGGCTTTAGTAGAGGTACGTCCGAGGTCAATACTCAAGACAGTTTCAGGCTGTTGCACACTCATCGGGGAACACTCGCCGCGACACCCTCATGATGCACTATTCGGGTCCCTAGACAAAGCACTAATAACGAGGAGTTGAAGACATTTACTAACCAGCCAGTTAAGCCTCTGATTAAGACAGATGTGACTTCAGGCGTGTCACCAGATAATTAATTAATTGTTGATTGCCAAGCGGGCTCAAATGGATATGATCCCGGTACAAACGGTTTGGCTCTGGCTCTGAGTTAAAAAT
This sequence comes from Leptolyngbya sp. FACHB-261, assembly GCF_014696065.1. Lineage (NCBI taxonomy): Bacteria > Bacillati > Cyanobacteriota > Cyanophyceae > Leptolyngbyales > Leptolyngbyaceae > Leptolyngbya > Leptolyngbya sp. FACHB-261. The sequence continues at coordinate 13,100 of NZ_JACJPL010000024.1, forward strand.
AGGTAGAAAATCGAGAAAACTGATCCCCAACATGTCTACAAGCTCAGCTAAGCGCTCCCGTGCCTTTAACTCATAATCGCGTGGGCCGGGTTGACCTAATTCCCGTAACAAGGGAGTCATCACCAACAAGAAGTTAGCGGGTGCTTGCTGCACAATTGCCTCAATTGCACTCAAGTTGAAACCCACCCGATCACCTGGTTCTTTATAAAGCAGGCTCAGATCTACCTTAGCCTTAGGTTTAAGCAAGTACCGGCTCCATAGCTCAGCTACAGCCGCAGGCGGACGGCGAGCTGGATAGTTACGGTCGTTACCAACGATTAGTGGGGAGGGCTGAATACCGAACAGGTCATCGGTGTTAATGACCAAAATCAGCATATCTGCCTCAAAGGTTCCGAAGCGCTGTAGATAAGCCAGTTCGTTGCGCGGTCCCCAGGAGTTAGCGGAGGCATTGAGAACCTCAACGGGCTGAGCGGTAAGCGGCTGAAGTTGTGTCCGCAACAGCTCCGAGAGAATGTTGGGTTGGTCAGTCCACCAGTTACCGTTAATGATTGAGTCACCCAACATCAGGAGGCGCAGAGTCCCGGCTGGTTTAGAGGGGCTGATGGGACCACCTCGCATCGAGTACTGATTGATCTCAATCCGTGCCCCTGAGCGCTTTACCTTCTGGTTGGGAGCCAGCAAATAACCAATCTTCTCATCGGCTAGATAAATCAGGGGATTACCCAAACCCAGTTGACGCAGACCGGCTTCTAGCAAGCCAAGCAGAACTAGAGGGCTTAGGGCCAGTAGCAGTTGAAGGGACAGCATGAATAGGGGGGCAAGGACAACAGATAACCTCTGTGTAGTCCTAACCTATACACAGGGCGATAGGCCACTGGTCGCCAAACTGGTCGTCAAAACGGCTAAGACTCACTCAACCATGCGCAATGACTGTTCGACAGGGTCAGCCGCAACCAGAACTGAGCTGGCTTCTGCGTAAAGTTGCTGCATTCGGCATTGAAGTTCTTGGGTCAACTGGAGCGCTTTGGCCTTCGGTGAACCGTTCAAATAGTCCTTCACGGGTAAAGCTGAGCCAATCGTGACTGACACTTGGGTTCCCCAATGGGGCACCGGATCGCTGTAGTGGATTGCTAGGGGTACGACTTGTACTTCTGCCCCAGCTTGAAGGGCCAAACGAGCCAGCCCAGGTTTGAGAGGGTTAATTTGACGATCACGAAAGATATTACCTTCGGGAAAAATTACCAGTATCTCCCCTTGCTGAAGTAGCTCAACCCCGTGACGCAGACTGGTAATTCCGGGTTTGGCAGTGTCGATGGCAAAGCCGCCCATACGACGCATAAACCAACCCTGCACCCCGGTGATTTCATCCATTGACACCATGAAACGTAGGTGCCGCCCCGTTATATCCCAACCCGCCACGTATGGCACGATCAGTGCATCCCAGCGGGAAGAATGGTTGGGAGCCAAAATCACCGGTCCTGTGCGCGGTAAATTCTCTTGCCCCCGAACCGCAATCTGCCGGAAGTGATTGGGCAGCAGCAGATGTCGACCTAGCGGATACAGGACGCGGGATAACCAGGGCGACGGCGGCGAAGACTGCAACACAGAAGCAGAATGGGAAGTCAGCACAGACATGGGCACGAGAAGCTCTTCGAGTCCAGCCTAGTGAGCAGTCTTCATCAGTCCATCGGCCAACAGGACACTCCCTAAAGTGTCCTGAGTAACAAAGCTTAGAACCGAGACTACCCGAGCTCAGGACCTAGGCGGCGCAGCCACTTGTCTCAGCCCACCCCTTCGGGCAATTGCACAGTTGTCACATCAAGGGTTTGCCGGCGATTGTCCCGCTCGATCTCAAAGCGCACCCGTTCTCCAACCTTGTGACGCCCCACTAATGCCTGGACAGCTGAGCCGTCGCGGACTTCTTTGCCATCCACTTTGAGGATTACATCGCCAACGGTTACGCCAGCTTTCTGAGCCGGAGAACCAGGCTCTACCCGCACAACCAAAACACCTTGGTCACGGGTGACCTTACCAATTTCAGGCTGGGGATTGGCTTTGAGCTCCTCAACTAGATCGGGAGAGAGGGTCTGCATGGCAATCCCAACGAAGGGACGAACGACCTTGCCCGAGCTCAGCAGTTGGTCGGTGATCACTCTGGCCTCGCTAATGGGAATGGCAAAGCCAATGCCTTCAGCGCCTTGAATGATCGCTGTGTTGATGCCCACCACTTCACCATTCACGTTGAGCAAAGGCCCCCCTGAGTTACCAGGGTTGATCGCAGCATCGGTTTGGATAAAGTCAACGCGCTTGTCCATGACGCGTACCTCGCTGCTGGTACGCCCTAGGGCACTGATAATCCCCACTGTCACCGAGTTGTTGAGCCCTAGCGGATTGCCCAGCGCAATCACCCATTCTCCAGGACGCAACTTTTCTGAGTTGCCCAGTTGAACGGTAGGCAGCTCAGCCTTAGCATCCACTTTGACCACAGCTAGGTCTGTCAGTTCATCGCGTCCCCTAATGGTCCCCACTAACCTACGTCCGTCCGAAAGCGTTACTCCTACCTGCTCAGCACCTTCGACCACATGAGCATTGGTGATGATCAACCCACTTTTGTCGATTACAAAGCCGGACCCAGAGCCGCGCTGCAGTCGATCCTGTGGGGTATCACCAAAAAAGCGTTTGAAGAAGGGGTCGTTTTCGATGCCCGGCGGCAGGTTGCGTCGGCTGCTGACACGTGCTTCAGTGTCGATTCGGACTACGGCAGGTGCTGCTTTCTCAGCAGCATCGGCGATGAAATTTAGCACAAAGCTTTTCACCGAGCTGGGTGCAGCCGTGACGGTATCTTGGGTAGAAGCTTCAGGTCGTTCTGGCGGGGCTGTTGGTGCTGAAGCCTGCTTAGCAGTACATCCCAAACTGAAGATCGCAACGAGCAGCGCCACTAGCAGACGTCGGCACAGGGTTGGGAGAAAGTTCATACCGGGTACGCCAGAACTAAGGATGTGCAGTTTTACCCATTATGAAGCGAACGCAATTGGGCAAACCAGTCTTTGAGCATCTGACGGCACTCAGGTTCGCGTACCCCCGCGATTACTTTGAGTCTGTGAAAGGAGCAGGGACTATCGGGCAAATTCAGTACTGAGCGGATTGCGCCCGTTTTAGGATCACTAGCTCCGTAAACGAGCAGCCCTAGCCGAGCCTGAATGATCGCCCCAGCGCACATGGGACAGGGCTCCAAGGTCACGTAGAGGCGACATTGGTTGAGATGCCAGTCTCCCAAATACCGCACAGCCGCCCGGATCGCCAGCATTTCGGCGTGGGCAGTGGGGTCCTGGTCGCGTTCTTTACGGTTATGGCCTGAGCCAACAACCTGCCCCTGAGGAGCAACAACAATGGCACCGACCGGAATTTCACCCACAGCCCCTGCTTCTAGGGCCAATAACCTAGCTTGGTCCATCCAGTATTCGTGCTCGGCTGCCTGCTCAGAAGTTAGCTGAGTGCCTTGGGCCTCTCGCTCAATCACAGCTCAACCTGCAGCCTGAGCCAGCAGCGGATCCAGACCTCCCTGAAGGTCTAGAGCATACAAATCGTCACAGCCGCCAAGATGCTGCTTGTTAACAAAAACCTGCGGAACAGAGCGACGGCCTCCAGCCCGTTCGGCCATGCCAGCGCGAGCAGTCTCATTGCCGTCGATTTTGTACTCGGTGTAGTCCACCCCCTTCCACCAAAGCAACAACTTAGCTCGGATGCAGTAGGGACAAGTCTGCCAGGTGTAAATCTCAACGCGAGCTTTGACCTTACTAGGGTCGCGGCCCAAGAGTGGATTGAGAAAGTCCAACATAGAGGCTAACGAGGAAAAGGGAACGCAGCAAATGCACTTAATCCCGTCAGCAACAGGGCAAGCGCAACCGCTAACAGCTTCAGCATATCGGACGAAGGCTCGGACGAAGATTTGGTTAGCCGGTCTAGCAGTAACACTAGACTACCCAGCAGCATCAAGCCCCCCAAAATTGCCATAGCTCCTGCCCCCCAGGCCAACAACAGCCAGCTCAATTCCTGCATAACCAAAACGCTGCTAAGCTCAGAGACTGGTCATTAAACGCAAACAAACGTACAGATTTGCTGAAATCACCTCAACAAACCCTAGATAAACAGGGTTGAACAGCAGCGGGAAGATAGCTTCCAGTCGTTCAATCCGCTATCGTATTGCGTTTGTATTGCAGATGTACGGCGAATGCATTGCAAATGTTATTTTCAACAGATTTCGTGATTCAAATCTTAACGAACAGACGAGTAGCACAGTCAGCATGGGGCGTCCGTATCGTCTGGTAGACTGAGGAACTGAAAATAGCCTTATGTTAAGCGGTTTGTAGAAGGAGGACGCGTCGCCTGTGGATAGCTCACTCGGCCTGGAGATCATAGAGGTAGTTGAGCAGGCAGCCATCGCTTCCGCTCGTTGGATGGGAAAAGGCGAAAAGAATACCGCCGATGAAGTCGCGGTTGAGGCCATGCGGGAACGCATGAACAAAATACACATGCGGGGCCGAATTGTAATCGGTGAAGGCGAACGTGACGAAGCCCCCATGCTCTACATCGGCGAAGAAGTGGGCATCTGCACTCGTGAAGATGCCTCCCAATTTTGTAACCCCGATGAACTCGTTGAAATTGATATCGCCGTAGACCCTTGCGAAGGCACCAACCTGGTGGCTTACGGTCAGAACGGCTCAATGGCGGTGCTGGCTATCTCTGAAAAAGGCGGTCTGTTCGCAGCCCCCGACTTCTATATGAAGAAGCTAGCAGCTCCAGCGGTTGCCCAAGGCCATGTCGATATCAACAAATCTGCAACTGAGAACCTCAAAATCATCTCAGAATGCATGAACCGTTCCATTGAGGAACTAGTGGTGGTCGTCATGGACCGCCCACGCCACAAAGAGCTGATCAATGAGATCCGTGCCGCTGGGGCCCGGGTTCGTCTCATCAGCGACGGTGACGTGTCAGCCGCGATCTCTTGCGCCTTCTCCGGCACTAACATCCATGCGCTCATGGGTATCGGTGCCGCACCTGAGGGGGTGATCTCAGCAGCAGCCATGCGTTGCCTGGGTGGTCACTTCCAAGGTCAGCTGATCTATGACCCCGAGGTCGTTAAGACTGGCTTAATTGGAGAAAGTCGCGAAGGCAACCTTGCTCGCCTCAAGGAAATGGGCATTGATGACCCAGATCGGGTTTATAACGCTGATGAACTTGCCTCGGGCAAAGATGTTTTGTTTGCCGCCTGCGGCATTACGCCAGGTACACTAATGGAGGGAGTTCGCTTCTTTGCGGGGGGTTCACGAACCCAATCACTGATTATCTCTAGTCAGTCTAAAACAGCACGTTTTGTGGATACCATCCACATGTTCGCAGAACCCAAGGCCTTGCAACTGCGCTAGGTTTTTGTCAGACGTGGGGAGAACCTAAGTTCTCCCCAACGATTCAAGGCTCATCCTCAAAATATCTTTTTTGAATTGCAACCCATCGAGTCTTAATCTGAGTTTCAGCACTGTGTTTGGGTACTTTGTAACCAACACCATCAAGAAGCTCGGTGGGGCTGATAAAAGTTAGGGAGTCAGCATGAATATTGCGGTGGTGGGGCTTAGCCACAAGACAGCCCCTGTGGAAATCCGTGAGAAGCTCAGCATTCCCTCCGCCCAAGTCGGAGAGGCGACCGCTCAGCTACGCAGCTACCCACACGTTGATGAAGTAGCGATTCTGAGTACCTGTAACCGGATGGAGCTTTACCTCGTCGTCAATGAGACCGAGGGAGGCATTCGGGAAGTTACGCAATTTCTATCTGAATCCAGCCGTATCCCGCTGCACCTACTCCGCCACCACCTGTTTATCCTGCTGCACCAGGACGCTGTTATGCACCTGATGCGGGTGGCGGCAGGGCTAGATTCGCTGGTTTTGGGGGAAGGTCAAATCCTCTCTCAGGTCAAACACACGCACAAGTTAGGCCAGCAGCATAGCGGTACGGGTCCAATTCTCAACCGACTGCTCAAGCAGTCTATCTCGGCGGGCAAGCGAGTGCGCACAGAGACCAGCATCGGCACGGGGGCGGTTTCAATTAGCTCTGCTGCAGTTGAGCTGGCTCAAATCAAGGCGCAAACCTTGGGCGACAAGCGCATCACTATTGTGGGCGCAGGCAAGATGTCGCGCCTTCTGGTACAGCACTTGTTGGCCAAGGGTGCCGAGCGAATTTGCATTTTGAACCGCTCGCTAGAGCGAGCCCGAGAGCTGGTATCTCAGTTTGGCGATGCAGACCTTCAGATCGAACCTCTAGACAGTTTGTCTAAGGTTTTGGTCCAGTCTGATCTAGTCTTTACCAGTACTGCCGCCAACGAGCCCCTGCTCTACCGCGACAACCTAGAACCGATTGTGAGTGAGCGCTCTGACTCCTGCGGTGGCTTGCCCCTGCTCGTGTTCGATATCTCGGTGCCCCGCAACGTTCACGCCAATGTGAACGAGCTGGCCCCCGTTCAGGCCTTCGATGTCGATGACCTAGAAGCGGTAGTTGCCCAGAACCAAGAGAGCCGTCGGGCGATGGCCTTCGAAGCCGAGAATTTACTCGAAGAAGAAGTGCTGGGCTTTGACGAGTGGTGGCGCTCGCTGGAAACAGTTCCTACGATCAGCTGCCTGCGCGCCAAGATCGAGGGCATTCGGGAGCAGGAACTCGAAAAGGCACTTTCCCGTCTGGGCACCGAGTTTGCTGAGAAGCATCAGGAAGTGATCGAAGCCCTAACCCGTGGCATCGTCAACAAGATCCTGCATGACCCAATGGTGCAATTGCGCGCTCAGCAGGATATTGAGGCACGCCGTCGTGCTATGCAAACTCTGCATCTCCTGTTCAATCTGGAGACGCTGGGAAGTATGGTGAAGCACAACACCTAACGGGTTGGTTTGGAGGGGTAAAGCCTTGGTCCGCTTCGCAGTTCTCGCCCGCCTTGGTTTAAGCTCGCCAGTCAACACGTGTAGGTCTATGGCCAGTCGGCAATGGTACGTAGCAGCGCTGATCTCAGTGCTGCTTGGCCTTAGTTCTAGCCAGCCTGCACGGGCTCAGAACACCCCTGCCTATCCTCGGGAGCTAGCCACAGCCAGCGCACGGCAGCAGCAACGGCAGCAGCAAGAGCGCCAGATTCGCCCTGAAAGTTACGATCTCCGATCTAATCCCGTTACGGATGCCAACGAGGGGTATTGGCGGAACCTGCTGTGGACAACGGCAGTAGTTGAACCTCAGGAGCCTTACGTTGCTGAAGCTCTAAGTGGCATTCTCAGCTTGGCGTTGCGCCCTGTCTCCGCTGGGCAAGCGCGAACTGTAACGGCGGCGTTGCGAGTCGCGAATCAGCTTTACCAGAAGGATCCACAGACCTACGCTCCGGTAGGAGCGCAACTCCGTCAGATCATTAATTGGAGCCCCAAATCAGATTGGGTAGCACTGGCTCTGTCAGCGCTAGCCGATGCTCCTTGTCAAGACGCATTCTGTAATCCGGCGGCTTTAGCTGCAACTGCCCGACAGCGCTTCCCGAATTGGGCCAATGACCTGGCCTTGCAGACCACGCTCAGAGACTTGGATCAGCAGATCCGTCCTCAGCCTCTGCCACCGCTAGCCGACTTGCTGGCTTACCAAATTGCGCCTGGCGAATTGCAACTTTATGTTCTTTGTCGGCCCAATCGAGCGGTGGCCTGCACTACGCTCCTTAAAGATCGCACTGGGCAATTCGTACGCGATAACAATAATCAGCTTTGGAGTGTGCCGCTTCTCACTCGTTCACTGCACGACCTGCGCTGGAATTTTACGCGGGGTAATACTCCTCTCGGCATCCACCGCATCGAGAGCACAGTGGAGCGAACTGACCCCAAGTTTTTCAGAGCTTTTGGTCAATTTCCTTTGGTCCAATTGTTCGTTCCCTTTGAGAATGGGGTTAAAGCTTTTCTGCCCGGTCAACCCGGAGCCTTTACTGGTTCGCTACAAGCTTATACTGCTCTTTTACCGCCTTCCTGGCGGAATTATTCACCAATTCAGCAGAGCTATTGGGCAGGCCGTTTAGGTCGCAGTCTGTTCCGCATTCACGGCACTGGTGATGCACCTAGCTTTTTCAGTGGCTCCCAACGCAATCTAGATACTCGTGATTGGAGCTTAGCTATTGGTTGCCTGTCAGTCCGGGAACTCTATGACGAGACAGGAGCCCTCCAGCAAGCGGATATGCCCCGAATTCTCAATGCCCTTGCCCAAGCTGGGGGTACGAATTTCACGGGCTATTTGATTGCAGTTGAGTTACCCGATGCTGGATCCAGCAATCAGCCCGTTTCTTTAAACGACCTAGCTACTGTGGTGGCTCATGTTGAGAACCAGCGCAATCCAGTGAGCTTCGTAAAGTGAGCGTTGCAGAGGGCAGCAAAATCTAGGGCGATAAGCGAGCTTTTTTGAGGCGGGTTGCTTCGTACCAGGCCGCGATATCCGGCACCCAAGCTTGAAAGTGAGGCCACATGAGTTCGCACAGTTTCTGCGCTTCTAGTTGAGCATCAGCTTTCCAACGCAGATCGAGCAGGTGCATAAATGAGCGCACATTGGCAGATAAAACCCAATGCTGGCGCACATCGAAAGGAATCAAACCTCGTGCATGTTCTTCTGAAAACCCTAACTCGATTTTTCCTTGATAGCGTTTGCAGGCTTCCCAGCACCATTGCAAATCTCTAGCGCGTTCTTCAGCATCATAGAAATACTTTTTGCCTTGGCGGTCGGCGTAAGCTCCGACGGGACGCAGGTAAAACACTTCCTCGATCTCACGATTACCTGTCACTACGTCTAAAATACGTTGCCCCGTGTAGCGTCCAGATTGAACATCGAAACTCACGCCCACCCGATGAGTTCGAATTTGTTGCATTGTGCTGTGAGGAAACCAACCGCAATTCAGCACAATTTGTGGATGTTCGAGTGGTCCAAAATGGCCTCGATTTGCAGACAAAAGACGTTTGATAACGACCTCACCACACTTCTGTTCATCCGGCCATTGCTGCCGCTCAGACCAGACAAATTCCTCAGAGTAATCTTGGTGCATTGCTGCATAAATCACCTGCTGGGGATTGGGAGTTTGGGCAATGACCTCAACAGTAAACCGATCCATAAGAAGTGTGATGGGAATGCTAGGCTTTCGAGCCAGGGTGGCAGCTGAGTTTTTGATTTTAAGCGTTACTGTTACAAAGCGAAAGTAGCGAATCAAATCTTAAGCTTCAGCTCAGAGTCTGCTCGTGACGAGTCTAAGTGCCTGTGGCACTCTTGAGACGTACACCTCTTCAAATTAGGCATTGCATTTAGATGGGCAACGCGTCCTATGCAGAGTTCGTTGCTGACCTTGTTCAGAGCACCCGTCGTCGGGAAGACGCATTACCCCTGGTAGATGAGACCTGCCGCTCTCGATTGCGGCTACACCCCACCAAACCCGCCAGAGTTATCGTGTTCTTCCACGGCTTCACAGCAGCTCCCGATCAGTTCGATCCAATGGGCGAAATACTGTATCGCCTAGGCTATAACGTCGTCTCGCCTCTGATGCCAGGGCACGGACAAGCAGGCAACTGGAGCGCCGACCAACCGCCGCCTTTGCCAGAAAGCCCGATGCTCTACAAAAAATTTGCCCTCGACTGGCTAGATCGGTCGCAAGTTTTGGGCGATCAGATGATCGTGTGTGGATTATCCGGTGGCGGCACTCTGGCTGGCTGGCTGGCCTATGCGCGGGCTAACCAACTTGACCGCGCCATGCTGTATGCACCGTATCTGGGAGCCAGCATGAAGGTGATCGATCTGATCATGGGCGTTTCTAAACGGGCCAATCCCTTCTATGTTTCTTGGCCCAAAGTCGAGAACCAAGCCCCAGCCAATAATACGGCTCGCTACAGCTATCCTGGCTTTCGTTTAGGCGCGCTCCAAGCATTCTTAGACCTGGGCCGCGAAGTGCTCGAATTGGCGCAGAGACAAGCAGGTGCGCCCCTGTTTATTGTCTCTAGTGAGAGCGACAAAGCCGTGAGTAACACCGACCACAAGATTCTGTTTGAGCGAGCCGTAAAACGTAATCCCCGCAGTTGGTATATACGCTTTGACCGCGTATTAGACATTCCCCATGCCATGATGCGGCAGGTGGACGGCAACCAATGGGAGAATCTCTTGATTGGCCTGACCCGCGCCTATCTTGAAAGCGATTTTACCTGGAAAGAGCTGGGGGATCTAGCCGTGGCTATGACCAAAGGCAAAACAGTAAATCAGGCCCTAACTCAGTTTGGGTGGACCCAGCGCGCTACGCCCAATCTGCCGATTATGCTGACCATGATGGACAAGCGCAGCCTGGTCGAAGAGCGCAACGCCAGCCGTCCGCAGCAGTTTAATCGCGGGCGCTAGTCGTGCTCGTTAACGCCGATTAAACTCAATTCAGCTTGAGTTCACCCCGGTGTAAAACGAGTCCCATAAGTTGCGGAGAAGCTACCTCGACAAAGGGGAAAGGGGGTAGTTAAATATGGAGTCATTGCGCGGATTGCTGGGCAGTGCAATGTAAGGTGTGAGGACGCGAGGCTTGAGGTGTGAACTGAGTTTATGACCAGCGTGTCTTTGTTTGAAGCTGGGGCGCCTCGCACGCACGAGGTCTTGGGCCTACCCGTCCACATCCTGCCAGATTATCCAGCTTGGCTAGCTGAGCAGGTAGCACGGGGCCAAGGCACCCAAGTAGTGACTCTGAACGCAGAAATGGCAATCCAGGGCGAGCGTAACGCTCCCTTAGCTGACATCATTCATCAGGCCGAGCTGGTGGTTCCTGATGGATCGGGTGTCGTTCTCTACTTGCGTAGCCGAGGGTTGAAAGTTCAGCGTTGCCCTGGAATTGAATTAGCCGAGGCTCTAATTCAGCAGGCTCATCTACGTGGCTGGCGTGTGCTGCTGTACGGCGGCGGCCCCGGCGTCACTACCTCTGTGGCAGAGCGCTGGCAATCGCAATACCCAGGTGTGAATATTGTGGGGGCTTGGCACGGTTATCTTGCGGCAGAGGAAATCGCCGCCCTCAGCGAGACAATCCAGCGTCAGTCTCCCCAGTTGGTTCTGGTGGGTCTAGGCGTTCCCCGCCAGGAATTCTGGATTGCGGAGCACCGCCATTTGTGCCCTAGTGCAACCTGGATCGGTGTGGGGGGAAGCTTTGATATCTGGGCCGGAACCAAGACAAGGGCACCCCGTTGGTTGAGAGAAAACCACCTTGAATGGGTCTATCGACTTTACAAAGAACCCTGGCGCTGGCGACGGATGCTGGCATTGCCACTGTTTGCTTGGCGGGCAATTTGCACGCTAGCCAGCAATCAGAGATAAGGCAACCAGAGCCAATTTTGGGCGGTGCATCGGTGATTTTCTTGAAGCGTCTATCAAGTTTGGTATTTAGGTAGTGAGGCTTTCATGACTCAGGCCCCGTCCCGTCCTCCTTTGCATCTAGACTCACCCCGTCGGGTTCCTATTCCGCCTCCGCTCCCTGTGCGACCGGGCCTGCGCACAACAGGCATTGAGATCCCAACGGCACCTGTAATTCAGGTCAACCCCACCCCGGCACCCCTCGGCCCGCTCCGCCCAACCTTGATCCGGTTAGCTTCCGTTGTCAAGACCTACCAAAATGGCAGCCCTAGCCTGAAAGGGGTGGACCTAGAGGTTCGGCAGGGCGATTTTCTATTTGTGACGGGTCCCTCCGGTTCTGGTAAGTCAACCCTTCTGAAGTTGCTCTACGGCGAAGAACGGGTCTGTCAGGGTGAAATTACTGTGGATGGCTTTGACCTCAGCCGGGTTCGTGGTCGTCAGCTTGCAATGTTGCGCCGTCGCATCGGCATCGTGTTTCAGGATTACAAGCTCATTCCCCGCCGTACAGTTTCGGAGAATGTAGCCTTTGTCCTGCGCGCTCAGGGCTTCGACCGCAAAGAAATTCGTCGGCGTTTAGCACCGGCCCTGCGGATGGTGGGTCTATGCGACAAAGCAGATCGTTTCCCTGAAGAACTCTCTGGCGGAGAGCAGCAGCGGGTCAGTATTGCGCGAGCAATTGTAGGCACGCCACCATTGCTATTGGCAGATGAACCCACTGGTAATTTGGACGCCGCCAATGCTTGGCAGGTGATCAAGATTCTCAAAAAGCTTAACTCGTTTGGGGTAACGGTTATTGTCACCACCCACGATGAGAATTTAGTGCGCATCTCCAACCATCCGGTCGTGCAGTTGCGTGCTGGTCAGTTGCACCCTGTCCGCGATTTATAAGCGATTTATTAAGCTCTACCATGCGCCGTTTCCTCACCAAGCTGGATTATCTGTTGCGGGAAACCCTCTTGGGGCTGCGGCGGGGCGGTTGGATGAACTGGGCTGCGATCAGCACAGTGACTGTGTTGTTGTTTCTGTTTGGCATCAGCTTGCAGACCTCCTGGCAGCTCAATGGCCTACTAGAGCAATTGGGCAATCAGTTAGAAGTTTCGGTCTACTTGCAACCGGAAGTGCGGGCTCAAACCATTCAAGTCCAGATTTCTGGTTTGGATGGCGTTGCGGATGTTCAGACAGTCACCAAAGAAGCAGCTTGGCAGGGTTTGCTCAAGGAGTTGGGCAACACCGATATTCAGGGTGCAACAGCCCAGCTAGAGGGCAACCCCCTAGTTGATTCTTTAAAGGTCAAAGCCCGAAACCCGGAGCAAGTCTCAGCGCTCGCCTCTCAAATCGAACAAATCCAGGGAATTGATGAGGTGCAATATGCCAATGAGGCTGTCCAAAGTCTGGCACACCTCAATCAAGGGTTGGGTTGGCTTAGTCTAGGCGTCATCACCGTTCTGACCCTGACAGCGATCGCTGTGATCACTACGACAATTCGCCTAATCGTCATGGCTCGTCGCCGTGAAATCGAGGTGATGCAGCTGGTTGGTGCAACGGTAGTTTGGATTTATTTCCCGTTTATTTTGCAGGGAATTACCTTTGGTCTAACGGGGTCTGCTGTCGCCTGGGGTTTGATTGTTGGTGTGCAGCAATTTCTGGTCGATATTCTGCAACAGCAGCCAGATCTGGTGCAATTTTTTGCCGAGAGCCTAGCCCTCAAACCGTTGCAAGTGTTGTTGCTACCATTGATTTTGATTGGTTTTGGCACAACCGTGGGAATCGTTGGCAGTTTGTTCGCAGTGCGGCGCTTTGCCCTGCGCTAGATTTGCCTTGCCCCAGAACTAATGGTCAGATACTAAGGGCCAGATAATTTAGAGACTCGAATCTAAATCCGAGTCTCTCGCTAATTACCGTGATCGCTCGCAGCAATTGAAGGAACTGAAGCCCTTGAGGGCATGTCACCCAACCAACGCTCTGCTTTCCCTGTCAGGCTCTCTGTCAGTTGCTGAATTAAATCTGGTAATTGCTCCCGGCTGTAGCCTAGCAAGTCAACCAAACCTAGAGGTTCAGGAGTTTCTGGCCCAAACACATAACGCCACAGATTTGCATCAGGCGCTAACTGAATCGAGCCATGCTGTAGAACAGCACCATGACGCCAAACTTGGGCGCTGCCGATCAGTTTGCGGCCATCGTTAAGAACCAGGTCAGCGTCTGTGGCAGTGCCAAAGCAACTGGGGTTGTGGATATAACCACGGCCAGTACAGCCAAAAGACAATTCAACGCCAAACTCTCGCAACCCCTCGATCAAGAAGGTGCAGAGTTGGCGGTAGATTTGGCAACGGCGTCCTGACAGCCAGGCAGCAGGCAGCACCAGGGCATAGGTTAGATCTGCTTGATGCAGTACCGCTCGTCCACCGGTCGGACGACGTACTACATCAAGCCCCAATGAACTTAGGCTCGACCAGTGTGGCAGCACCCGCTGGTTGCGGCCTAAGGATAAAGCAGGAGGATTCCAAGTATAGAAGCGCAGAGCTGGTGCCTGAGTCAGCATGGACTCATCCAGGGCCATCTGCGCTGCACCAGGAGCGCTCAGAAAAGGCAGTAGACGCGCCGAGCTAGGCACTAAACTCCGCCTGTAATACCTCATCATGATCGTCCGCGATCGTTGCTACTACAGTGATCGCTCGCGAAATTTCGCCAGGGGATAGATCAGCCACAGTGCGAGTCGCCAGGACGACAACCTCATCATTAAAGATGCCAAAGCGCGCTTCGTAGGTGTCCACCCAGTTCATCTCCAGCAGCTTGCGAGTCAGACGGGACTCATCCTTGGCGGGTAATTTCAAAATCGAAGACCAGACTGTTAGCGTGTCGTCGTCAGTTTCACCAGTGAGCTGAACGAATACTTCAACGCTGCCATATTTAAACTTCCAAATATCACCTGCGTCACTGTGATTGACCAAGGCGGTCTGGTCCTGGTCCATGCTGCCAATCACCGTTTGGATGACTTCGCGGTGGCTGGCAACGCTTGTTTCATCGTCAAGATCAGCGCTGATCGTGGTCTGCTCGACCAGGCTTGTGTTTTGGTCCATCGTTAACCTCCAGAATGTACAGGCGTGGGGCAGCCTCTCCAACTGTACTGAAATGTGCTGAGGGGATGCACTCCAGTGCCACAATCGGACCAGTCCGCATCGCCTGGCGTCTCTGGTATGACTGAGCCCGCTTCCATTAGTCTTCACTATCACGAACGCACCAAGTATTCACCCGAGAGCATTGCGGCCAATGCCCGCAGCTTGGATTGGAACACCCAGCCCGCCCCCTTCAAGGATTACCCAATAGGTAAAATCCTGGATCTGAAACCGTATCTTCGAGCAGAAGTTGCCTCAGCCAATCGGCCAACCTCCCACTTCCAATGGTGGCAACGCTTATCGCAATTGCTCTATCTAAGCTACGGCGCTACAGCAGTCTTGCGCTACGCAGGCGGCGGCGTAATGTATTTGCGCGCTTCCCCTTCAGCCGGTGGCCTGTACCCAGCAGAGGTTTACCTGCTCTCGCGGGGCCTATGGCTGGACGGACAGGAGGTTCTTGGCCCAGGGCTTTACAACTACCAAGTGCCCACTCACTCCTTAGTTCACTTCTGGGAAGACTCGATTTGGCCGCAGCTTCAAGCGGGATGCTGCTTTCATCCTGCGCTCGAAACGACCCAGCTTGCCCTGGCGACTACAGCAGTGTTCCACCGTTCTGCTTGGCGCTATGAAGACCGTGCCTATCGTCGGGTCTTTTTAGATACAGGTCACTTGCTAGGCAGCATCGAACTAGCCTGTGCGATCAATGGTTTTCGTCCGCATTTATTGGGTGGCTTTATCGATGCCGCCCTGAACCAATTGCTCTATTTGGATGCTGATCAGGAGAGCACAATTACGGTTATTCCACTCGCTGACCTCAGCGATTCTCAGCAGTATCTCAGCTCTGGTCCAACAGCACTGGCATCCGAAGTACAGGTGGATTATCCCGTGATCCCCGACGGACAACTGCTGAGTTATCTTCATCGTCAAACTGAGATTCGAGCCTGTCCTATCCCTGCGGCGACAGCAGTAGCGTCGGCAGAATTAGAGCAACCTGATAAGTACAACTTCCCCTTTTGTCTTAAGGTGCCAACTCAATCTGCCGCGATTGATTGGGGCAGTGGGCTTGGGGCTTTGGCAACAACCGTTGCTAACCGCCGCTCAGTGCGCGGCGCAGGCTATACAGGCCAACCCCTGACGCTAGAAGAGCTGCGGGCAATTCTAGATTTTGCCTATCAACCTCAGAATTATCAGCCCCAGGGACTCGACCCGGCACCAGACTATTTCGAATTGAGTTTGATCGAGACATTTGTAGCAGTAAACAACGTTGAGGGTTTGGAGGAAGGCTGTTATTACTACGCACCCCAAGCACAAGAACTGAGGCAAATTCGCTTCAAGAATTTCCGCTCAGAAATCCACTACCTTTGCCTGCAACAGGAGTTGGGCCGTGAAGCAGGGGCTGTAATTTTTCAAACCGCTGATCTCCGTCAAGCGGTTAGCCGCTACGGGGAGCGCGCCTACCGCTACTTACACATGGATGCAGGCCACCTCGGCCAGCGCTTGAATCTAGCAGCAGTGCGGCTGAGCTTGGGAGCCTGTGGCGTGGGCGGCTTCTTTGACGATCAGGTCAATGCAGTGTTGGGCATTCCAGAAGACGAAGCAGTCCTCTACATCACAACCTTGGGCCGTCTTGCGCAACAGAGCTAGCTCCAATCACAGAGCTTCAGTCAATTGTTTTTGGAGGTTCGGTTGCGATCCCAGCAGTCTCGCTACAAACACTTCAGCTGAAGTGAATTTTTAGGAGGGAAAAATCGTCGTCAAAAGTGTTTTTGCCATTGACAGTTTGGATAGCTTGTAGCAACTGATCCCAACTGAATGGGCTAGCGGGTGCGTGAGTCATCAGTAAGTCTACAAACGCATCCAAACCCCAAGCTTGCTCTTGATCAGGTTCAATCTCATAAACACCATCACTGAAAACATACAGCGTGCTAGCGGGTTCAATCTCGCAGGAAGCACTCGCATATTGCAGGTCTGTAAACATGCCAATTGGAACGGCAGGGGTTCTCAAACGCTCCGTTTTCAGCTTAGCGCCTGATCCTGAGAGCAGAATTGCGGGCGGATGACCGGCACTGGCGTAGGTTAAACGGCGCTCGGACTGGTGATAAACCCCGTACCAAATCGTGAAGTAAGTATCGTCCTGATGACTAATTTGAACAGTTTCGTTTAAGGCCTTCAACACTTCATGGGGCTGGCGAAAATCAACACCGGGTAAAGATTGGGAGCGCAGCAAGTTGAGAATTGAAATAGAGGGTAACGCTGCCCTCAAGCCGTGGCCAGAGACATCCAGTAAATAAATGAGCAGATGTTCTGAATCCAGCCAATAGTAATCAAAACAATCTCCTCCCAATTGTCTTGAGGGAATAAAGCGAGCAGCGGTAGTGACTGTACCCGTGAGTTGCGGCGGTAACAGAGAGCTAACATACTCGGCAGCTTCCGCTAACTCCAATTCCAGTGCTTGCTTTTGAGCTTGTAAATCTTGGGTTAGCTGGCGCAAGCGCAATCCTGCCCGCACCCGCGCCTTCAGTTCGTTTGGCTCGATCGGTTTGGAGAGAAACTCATCAGCCCCAGCATCTAGACCACGAATCCGATCCGTGATCGCATCGCGGGCCGTCAGCAAAATAAAAAAGGTAGTGGCTAGGTCTGGATCAGCCTTCAGTTGACGGCACATCTCCAGGCCATCCATCACTGGCATCATCCAATCACAAACGATCAGGTCAGGCTGGGTCTGCTTGGCTTGCAATAAGCCCTCTGCCCCATCCTTGGCAACTGTCACTTGATGCCCTTCATCCTGAAGTAACCGCCGCACAATCAGCCAGTTTGTGGGTTGATCATCGACTACTAAAATTTTTGACATCGTCAGCGGAGGGAGATTCTCAGAGGGGAGTCGGAGCGGATAGAGCTTTACTCAAAGTGCCCTAAACCTAGGTGCGGTCATCAATTCCAATGGGTAAGAGCTGGTTCTATCAGCCTTGCGTGGACTCCTGGGGGTATCCAGGGGGTACTACACTCTTGGATGGACCATCTCGCGGCTAGTCCAGATAGGGCGCAAAGGAGTCGATCGATTGTGACTGCGAGAGTACTCGACGGCAAAGCGTTAGCGGGAACGATCCAAGCAGAGCTAGCCCAAGCTGTTGCTAACTTGAGCGAGCGGGTGGGGCGTCCGCCAGGTCTTGCTGTTTTGATGGTGGGGGACAATCCAGCGAGCGCTGCCTATGTTCGCAACAAAGAACGGGCCTGTACTCGTCTGGGTATCGCCTCGTTTGGCAAACATTTTGCAACTGATATTAGTCAGGCTGAGCTCAGCCAGGTAATCCAAGATCTCAATACTGACGAGCGTGTGGATGGCATTTTGATTCAGCTGCCATTACCGGAGCACCTCGATGCTGTGGCTCTGCTCAATCAGCTCGACCCAGATAAAGATGCCGACGGGTTGCATCCGCTTAACTTAGGACGCTTAGTCCGAGGTGAGCCAGGACTGCGCAGTTGCACCCCGGCTGGAGTGATGCGTCTGCTTAGCGAAACTGGCACTTCTCTTAAAGGGAAGCAAGCAGTTGTGGTTGGCCGCAGCATTCTGGTCGGCAAGCCTATTGCCCTAATGCTGCTGGAAGCGGATGCCACCGTCAGCATTGCTCACTCGCGCACGCCCCATCTAGGCGAAATGACCCGTATGGCTGAGGTGTTGGTGGTGGCAATGGGGCGTCCGGAGGCGATTTCTGAAGAGATGGTCCGTCCGGGCGCTATTGTGATTGATGTTGGAATTAATCGCGTGATCGACTACGAGGGCAATTCACGACTAGTCGGGGATGTTGCCTACGAGCCAGTCCGAGAGGTTGCCAGCGTGATTACCCCTGTACCTGGCGGGGTTGGTCCCATGACGGTGACGATGCTGATGCACAATACAGTCTGGAGCTATTGCCAGCGTAATCACCAACCCTGGCCCTTGAGTAAGTCTCCCTGTTTCTAGTACGTCTCCTTAGGTAGTACGTCCTCTGAGTCTGTCGCCCCACAACGAAAGTAATGACCAAGGCGAGCATCCAGCTTAAACATCCCTTCGACCTGACCGAGTATCTATCTCGGCGGCAACTCCTGGTCGAGCAAGCCCTAGAGGAATCGATCTCGACTGCGTATCCCGAGAAGCTCTACGAGGCCATGCGCTACTCTTTGCTGGCGGGGGGCAAGCGACTGCGGCCAATTCTCTGTCTGGCAACCTGCGAGTTGCTGGGTGGCACAGTTGACATGGCTATGCCCACGGCCTGCGCCCTAGAGATGATCCACACGATGTCGCTAATCCACGACGATCTGCCGGCGATGGATAACGACGACTATCGACGCGGCAAGCCCACCAACCATAAGGTCTACGGCGAGGCTGTGGCGATTTTAGCGGGAGACGCACTGCTGGCCTACGCCTTTGAGTATGTTGCGGAACACACGCGCGGCGTAGCAGCTGAGCGGTTGTTGCAGGTGGTGGCTCGGCTCGGCAAAGCCGTTGCAGCAGAGGGCTTAGTGGGGGGTCAGGTGGTGGACCTTGACTGCGAAGGCCGCACAGACGTCACCCTGGAAACTCTAAACTTTATTCACACGCACAAGACGGGAGCCCTCTTAGAGATTGCTGTGGTTTCAGGAGGTATCCTGGCCGGGGCCGGACCTGCCGAAGTTGAGCACCTGACTCGCTATGCTCAAAACATCGGCCTCGCTTTCCAAATCGTGGACGATATTTTGGACGTTACGGCAACCGCTGAAGAATTGGGGAAAACTGCGGGCAAAGACCTCACAGCTCATAAGGCAACTTACCCTAGCCTGTGGGGACTAGAGGAATCTCGCAGTCAGGCCAAACGTTTGATTCAATCGGCCAAAGCAGAACTGGAGCCGCTCGGTCCCGGCGCAACGCCTTTACTGGCTCTAGCCGATTACATCGTCAGTCGCACCCACTAATTCCTGAACGCACTCATACGCTCCATGCAGGACATTGGCAACGTCATCAATAATCGGGTGCTTCTGGCTGCGCTTGTAGCCTGCTTGATCGCGCAGGTGCTGAAACTGATCATTGGCTACATTTCAAGTGGCAAACTCAACCTGCGGGTCCTAACTGAGACGGGGGGGATGCCCAGTTCTCACTCGGCCCTAGTCACAGCGTTAGCAGCTGGGGTTGGTTTGACCGAGGGTTGGGAGAGTATTGACTTTGCTATGTCCTCCGTGTTCGCCTTTATTGTGATGTACGACGCGGCGGGCGTGCGACAGGCTGCAGGCAAACAGGCTCGGATTCTGAACCAGATTATTGACGAGTTTTTCCAAGAAGATCACCACTTCAATGAGGATCGCCTCAAGGAACTTCTGGGACACACCCCTATTCAGGTCTTTGCTGGGTCTGCCTTGGGTGTGGCTGTAGCCTGGCTAGCGGGACCCGCCTAAGGCTAGGCATCGACGCGGAGAATTGATGACACTACACCATAGTTCAGGTCGCTGGCGTCTTGGGCTAGCGCTGTCCCTATTGACGGTGGTTTTGTGGGGAATTCTGCCCATCACGCTGAAGGTGACGCTGCAAGCACTGGACGTCTACACCGTCACCTGGTTTCGGTTTCTAGTTTCCTTCGCCTTGCTAGCGCTCTATCTAGGGCTGCGACAGCAATTGCCTAAGTTAGCGACGCTGCGAGCTACACCCTTGAACCTGTTGGTTATCGCCACGGTCAGTCTGGCTCTGAACTACCTGCTGTATCTAGAAGGGCTGAACCAGACCACAGCTGCCAACGCTCAGGTGTTGATTCAACTAGCCCCAGTACTGCTGGGCTTGGGCGCTTTAACTATTTTCAAAGAGCGCTACACCCAGTGGCAATGGCTGGGTTTGGGAACACTCGCTGCCGGTTTGGTGCTTTTTTTTGATGAGCAGCTACGCACCCTGGTGACTGCGCCGCAACAATACTTGTGGGGCAGTGGTCTGATTCTCTTAGCGGCGGCAATTTGGACGGTCTATGCCCTGGCCCAGAAGCAACTGCTGCAAAAGCTGCCCTCAGCAGTGATTATGTTAGCTATCTATGGGGGATCAGCCTTGCTGTTCAGTCCCGTGGCCTCCCCCCTGCAAATCGGCAGTCTGAGCCCTCTACATCTGAGCATGCTGCTGTTATGTGCCCTAAATACCTTGATGGCTTACGGGGCCTTTGCTGAAGCCCTGGAACATTGGGAAGCTTCTCGGGTTAGCGCTGTGTTATCTCTCACGCCCTTGGTCACGCTGGGAGCCGTGTTCACCGTCGATCTGATTTGGCCAACCTTGATGCCGCCCGAGCCGCTTACAGTGCTTGGCTTAACTGGCGCAGTTCTGGTAGTGGTAGGGTCGCTGGGGATCGCTTTAGGTCGAAGCAGCAAAGCAGTGAAAGGTTGAGCTGACGGGTTAAGTTGCGTTGATTTGGATTGCCTTGCATTACTTTGAGTTGCTCGGCACTCAACTATGACAAACTTACTTGAATTTTTTGTCTAATTTAGAATAAATAAGAAAAGCACCATTCAGTGTCCACGACGACTAATTTTCGGTGCGTAGTTCCAAATCAATGCTTTTGGCTGAGATTACTGAAAATCTCTTGAGTCTTTCGGCCGATTAGTGGCTCAGCTGCTTGCAAAGTCAGCTATTCTAGCGAATGTAGAGTATTCCTACATCTCGCAGATCCCCTCGGTTGGAATCTAGGACTCAATCCTAGGAGCCCAAGCCATTTATCGGATGCAAATCAACCCATCCGGACAGGCTTGGTTCTATGCGGTCACTGAGCGAGTTGCAGTTAGCTAATGGAGATTTATGCAGTCCCAAACTCTAGAAACGCACAACAGTGACAACCCATCCTTTGAAGTCACAGTCTTCAAAGGGCATCGTCATACACCCAGCCACATTGTGTCGTGTCTGAGTCAGAACGTTCCCAATATGAGCACGGCTGAGATCAACGAGGTCATTGATCAGATCAACCGCACGGGCAAAGTCACAATTCGGTTGGGCAGCGACTGTCAGGTTGTGAGAACTTGCATTCGTGGGCTCTCCGCAGGGGGGTTCAAAGTCGTGTCGACACGCTCGGCCTAAGACTTCACCACAGGAATGGGATCAGCCGGGTGCTAGCTTTTTGGTAATCGCTGTAGTCAGCATACTTCTCGCTCATTGCTTGCTCCTTCTCAGCGATTCGTTTTAGATAGAGCAGCGCAATTGAGCCCGGCACCAAATAAGCCCAGATGGATCCTGCCAGGACCGCAAAACTGAAATAGCGAAGCAGATCGCCAAAGTAGTTCACGTTGCGGCAAAAGCGCCAGATTCCATCGCGCACCAGCCCTAAACTGAACTGCTTGGCGGTCATTTTTTGTACGTCGGCACTGGTATTGATCAAACTGCCAAAAATGTACAGGACTAAGGCAATCGCTGCTGTCAAAAAGGAGAGTGGTTCTGGATTGGTAAATGCTAGATAACCAGGCAAAGCATAGAAAATACCAACAATTAGCAAGGCAGAAATCAGCCCGAGAGGACCAACGGGATCACTGAATAATTGCCGTCTTTGCGGATAAAGCCACTGCTCGAATAGCCACCAGCAGCAATAGCTCAAGTGCAAACACATGTACAACAGCTGACGTAGATCGGGCAAGCCAAAGACTAAGGCACAGGCTATCAAACAGACAATGGTCAGCACTTTTGCCAAGTTGATTGCCGTGAGTTGAGTGACACCCCAGGCTTGAAAGCGAGTCAGGTTTTGCATATCTCCGTTAAAAAGAGCACAGCCTTACCGAACGATAGGTTAAGGCGGCCCACTATCATGGGGTAACGATTTGACCTAATTGTAAACTTCGGTAAAGCAATTGCCCATGCTCTCTCGCATCCAGGACCTGACCGACCGTCTGATCCCTCGGTTGATCGAGATCCGACGTCACTTACATAGTCATCCTGAACTGAGTGGCCAAGAATACCAGACAGCAGCCTATGTAGCAGGAGTCTTATCCTCAGCCGGACTACGGCTAAGTGAAGGGATAGGCCGTACTGGTGTTTTAGCGCATTTAGAAGGCGGCGAACTGAACGGGGATCAGCGCCTACTGGCCATTCGTACTGACATGGATGCTTTACCCATTCAGGAGCGTACCGGCCTAGAGTTTAGTTCGCGCACAGCAGGAGTCATGCATGCTTGCGGCCACGATATCCACACGACTGTGGGCTTGGGCGTAGCGATGGTTCTGGCTCAACTGCGAGAGGAATTCCCTGGGCAAGTACGCTTTCTGTTTCAGCCGGCTGAGGAGATTGCTCAGGGCGCAGCTTGGATGATCGCGGATGGGGCTATGCAGGGAGTAAGCGCCATTCTGGGAGTTCATGTCTTTCCCTCGATCCCAGCTGGAGTGGTAGGCATACGCTACGGGGCGTTAACTTCAGCTGCCGATGATTTAGAGATCACGATCCTGGGCGAGTCGGGGCATGGCGCCCGTCCGCATGAAGCCATCGATGCCATCTGGATTGCAGCTCAGGTCGTGACGACGCTGCAACAGGCGATCAGTCGGACACAGAACCCCCTGCGACCTGTTGTGCTCAGTTTTGGCAAAATCCAGGGGGGACGGGTGGCCAATGTCATTGCCGACCAAGTCACGCTCACCGGAACTGTGCGTTCGTTGCATCCTGAAACGCGATCCAAGCTGCCCGCTTGGATCGAACAGATTGTCGAAAGTGTTTGTCGTCCCTATGGTGCTCGTTACCAGGTGGACTATCGACGCGGCGTCCCTGGCGTGCTGAATGCTCCAGTTCTCAACCAGCTGATCGAGTCTGCGGCGCAAGAAGCCCTAGGCCCTAGCCGAGTGCAGGTCCTACCAGAGCCTTCACTGGGAGCTGAGGACTTCGCGATGTATCTCCAACATGCTCCCGGTGCAATGTTTCGTTTGGGTGTAGGCCGTCCCGATGTGCAAAATCCACCCCTACACCACCCTCAATTTGATGCCGATGAGTCGGCAATTGCGGTTGGGGTAAAGACGCTCGCCTACAGCGCCTGGAAATACTGGCGGACCGAAGATTAGACCAAAAGATTAAACCAAAAGATTAAGCCAAAGATTAGACCGAGGCTTGAACCGATTTACCAGCCAGCGGGGATGCCTTGGTTCGAGCTAGCCTGAGCCGGAGCAGTTTGCGCAGAGTTGGCAACCTGGACCTGAACCTCTACATTTTGGACGCCCTGAACTTGCTGAGTCAGGGTAGCAATGTTGTCGCGTTGGGTCTGATTCGCTACCGTCCCTGATACTGTGACGGAACCATTCAGCGATTGAATTCTGAACTGGCCGTCGGGAATGTTCGTTTCCAAGGTGTTTAGTACCTGACGCGCAATATCAACGTCCGATGCCTGGGCTTGCTGGTTCGGGGTTTGGGCTGTGTTATTGGGTTGAGCTTGAACTGGTGTTTGAGTTTGGGGTTGTTGGACCGGAGTTTGTACTTGCGGCTGGGTTTGCGGTTGAGTTTGCGGTTGAGTTTGGGGCTGTTGAACCGGAGCTTGCCCTTGTGGTTGAGTTTGAGGAAGCTGAGCTTGGGGCTGAGTACGGGGAAGGGAGCCGGGCGGCTGAGCTGTTGGATTGTTAGGATTCGTCTGGTTGGGCTGTGCCGTACCAGGTGGAACATCCCGAGATTGAGCGGTCGGAGCTTGGGCACGTGATTCAGGACCATTACAGGCAGCCGTTGCCAAGACTAAGAAGCCGCCGAGCAGGACGAGCGTTAGCTTTGCCATTTTTTGAGTTCCTTATAAGGTTCCAGACATTAGCCGAGAGCCGACAAAACCGTTAGCGATAACGTAGCTTACCGACCCTGTTGAAGGCACGGAGCTAGCAGCTTTTAAGGCTAAGCCTGACATAGGCCAGCCCTTCGCGAATCACTCTGAGGAAGTGATATCCATTTGGGTTGCACCACTCCTCTCCCTAGCCTACAACTCGACGCGACCAACCCAATAAGCCCAAGGCAACGCTGCTCTTTACTCAAGTTTCAAGAACGAACTTTTAGGATGCAATCAAGCTAGGTTAGAACTATTAGTTTAGAATCTCAACTTTAAAATCAGGCTAAAACGCTTAGAGAAAATTTGAACTTGTTGTGGATGGACATGCAGAATTGATTGGAATTTGAAGTAGTTAGAAAGAAAGCCTCTGCGCACAGCACAGAGGCAGTAGGTCATACAGATTTACGGCATTAAAATAACGCCTGATATTTTTGTAACCTTATCTAGTCAGAAAGAACTGCCAAGCTGGCAGAAAGAGCACGAGGCTTGCAGATAGCAATTAAAAGTCACACGGACCTTATGACTATTTCCACACAGTTTCACTGAATATTTTCTTTGCTTAACTCACCCAAGCTCCCTCAGCGAAGCGCACCGCGAAATCAGCCAGGATCAGAGCAGCGTAGCTGAGCAGGGCATAGCCCCAAACCCGATAGCGAACCCCCCAGAGGCCAAAGGCAACCGCCAGTGAAACAATGCCATAAGCATAGCGTTCCAGTGAATCGATGCTGCCAGAAACAAGGATTAATCCTAAAGAACAAAAGCCATACAGCATCGCTACGGAACTTAAGGCTGCTTGTTGATGCCAAAGTAGATAACCACCTCCCCAAATTAAAACTAGCTTCCAGAAAACACCGGGACTCAGCAACCAAGTGTGCTGAACCAATCCTAAAAGACAAAAAATCAGCACAAATAAGAACGGCTTGAACTTTTGGCGCCAGAACCAAAGTCCATAAACACCCATTAGCAGGAGCACGACCCACAGCAGATGAAGCAGATATTGAGCCAAGCCCTTCTCTGGCACCACCGGCCCAATTAACACCGCTGCCAATACTCTTAACCAACCTTGCCAATCAAAACCTAAGCCCGCGCGCCAGCCACGCTGAGCGTGGATAAACGCCAGGGGATCCCCGAATTGTATTGCACAGTAAAGGCTGTAGAGTAACAAGCCAGTGCCAACAACCAGCCCTGCAAGATAAGCACCGAGCCCCCGACGTTCCCGTAACGCTGCCAGCCAAAAAGCGGGAATCAGCGTGATGCCAGTAAACCGAGTTGCAGTCGCCAGTGCCCCCCAAATTGCTGCCCAAGCATGGCGGTGCTGGTCAAAGGCGCGGAGTGAGGCTGTAGTGAATAGCAGAAACAGGCCTTCCGAATAAACGACAGTCCCAAACAGCGATAGAGGGCACCAGGCCAGAACTGCCGTTGCCCAACGCGCCACCTGAGGACTATGGCAAGTCCTGACCCAGCCATATAGAACTTGCAATGCGCCTAGAAACGCCAAGTTGTTGATCACCAGTCCCGCTAGCTCACCGGGCAGTCCTAAGCTCGTACCGCCCCGGATCAACAGTGGCAACAATGGAAAGAAGGCGGTGGAATTGTAGAGCTGGCCTTCGACATGGCTATAACCCGACCTGGCAATGCGCAGATACCAATCGCTGTCCCAATGCGAGAAAGTATTCCAGCTCAAGCCGGGCGCATCAGGGTTGAGCAGTGAATTGATGCCGATGGCAGCAACAATCATGCCTCTGCTGCCAAGCCACAGTGCAAGTACATAGGAGAAGGGATAAGCCCACCAAGAATTCTGTTTATCCCAAGGCTGGCCGAAACGATAGCTCAGTGGCATTTAGAGCTGGCCCTCAAACTGATACCTGCAAACTAGTAGCAACCAGGAGCTACTGCCAGTTCCAGCTGGTTACTAAAACTGACACTGGTTCGCTCGCTCAATCAGGCAGCTAGCGCTCTGCTCGGCAGACAAACCAGAAACATCAACGGACTGAATCGGCACGGAGCGCCGCTGTAGATCGTAGCGATAGGCCTTGTCGTAATAATCCAGCACCAAGTGAATGGCATCAGGGTTACCTTGTCGGATTAGCTCGACTGCCTGCTGAGCGCGCAAGCCACCCAGATGCTTCTTGATTCGCTGCGTGGCTGCGATCAGAGCCTCTGTCCCGGCACTTCCATACTCCGCTAGCAAAATTTCAACTCGTTCTGTGCGCGAACGATTGACCTCTAGAATGGGTGACTGCTCCATCTGAGCGAACAGTTCTTCGGGCAGGCGACAGATACCAACGCGGCGGCTCTCAGCCTCAATCCACACTCGCCTTTGCGGATCGAACTTTGCCCACTGCGTAGCCAGACAGTTTTCGAAGTGCTCGGTACTGGGCTGAGGGCCCAGGCCCAACGCTCCGTAGCTGCTACCCCGGTGGTTGGCGAGGTGCTCTAGATCCAGCACTTGCTCACCCTGCTGCGCTAGTGCGGTCAGAATCATCGTTTTGCCAGTGCCGGTCATGCCACCTAGAACTACTAGAGGCTTGGGCACCTGCAAACAGGTCCGTACCCAGCCGCGAAAGGCTTTGTAACCTCCCGTGAGTACTGAGACATTGAGACCCGCTGTTTCCAGCAGGATTGCCATGCTGCCACTGCGCATACCGCCCCGCCAGCAATGTAGCCGCACCTGACGCTCCGGGGCCAGTGCCTTGGCCTTAGAGACAAAATCCGCCAGCTTAGGACCAACCAGTGCTAAGCCCAACTCCACTGCCTGCTCCCGCCCCTGCTGCTTATAGCAGGTGCCAACCTGGGCACGCTCCTCGTTGTTAAACAGCGGAAAGGCCTTGGCTCCCAGGATGTGACCTTGCGCGTACTCAGCCGGACTGCGCACGTCGAGGATTACCCCTGGCGCCTTGAGGAATTCAGTAGCACTCAGCGTTTGTGGCATGATCGCAAACTAATAGGTAGGCTTGTCCCCTGTTGGGGCTGCACCCAACCGATAATTTCGCTGTGGGCATAACCTAATTCTCGCAAGCGAGCGACACAGGCAGTGGCTTGGGATGCAGGCACTGCGGCCAGCAGGCCACCTGAGGTTTGAGGGTCGAACAGCAAGGGGTAATGGGAATGTTGCAGCCACTCAGCAGCATTCTGATTTTGAATCTGGTGACTGGCTTGCAGATTCTGTGGCTGGAGCGAGCTGACAATGCCCAATCGTAGGGTCTCGCAAGCTCCAGGTAGAGCGGGGATTGCTTCCAGATCCAAGTCCACGGCAACCTGATCAGAGGCACGGACCATTTCCAGCAGATGACCCAGGAAGCCAAAGCCAGTGACATCCGTACAAGCAGTGGCCTGGTGCTGTCGCAGAGCAGAAACTGCGCTCTGGTTAGATTGCAACATCGACTGAACCGCAGCATCGATCCAGGCACCTTTGGCCTGCAAGCGCATCTGAGCTGCGAACAGCGTGCCGGTACCCAAAGGCTTGGTCAGAATTAACGCCTGACCTGGTTGCAAGCCACCCTTGCGCAGTAAGTGTTGAGGCTCGGCCAAGCCATTACAGCTCAGCCCTAGTGACAGTTCAGCCCCTTCGCTGGTATGTCCACCGACTAGAGGTGTTTGCGCCTGGGCTAGCACCTTCAACACACCAGACAATAACTGGTAGAGAGTTTCTTCAACTTTGGCTTCCTCTGCGTAGGGAATGGTCACCATCGCTAGCGCTGACTGAGGCGTTGCGCCCATGGCGAAGAGGTCACTCAGGCAGTGATTAGCGGTGATTTGGCCAAAGACGAACGGGTCATTAATCAGGCTGCGAAAGTGGTCGAGCGTATGCAGCATGACCTGACCCGCAGGCACCTGTACCACAGCCGCGTCGTCCGGAGCCTCTAGACCAATCAGAATGTCATCGCGTTCGCTCCAGCCCAACTGCTGTGACTGAATCCGCCGCAGAACTCGCGCCAAGACCGAGCTGCTCACTTTAGATCCGCAACCTGCACAGCGCATTGAAGATTGGGCAGGCTCGGCCTGTGAGGCCTCCGCTATTGCGCTGGGCTCTAGCCGTTGCGTCATCACCGGTAGGTTGCTGAAGCGCTGCATAAACTGGCGATCGATATGGTCTTTCCAACGCCAGAGCAAGCGAGATTCGGCTCCCCAGGCACCCCGGAGCGCTACTGCTGAGCGGTCCCCAGTGCCAATCAGGGCCAGAGAGCGAGCTTGGGGATAGTAGGGCTTGAGCGGTTGACCCAGCAGAGTGCGGCGCAAGTTCTCATACAGTGGCTTCCCCTGACGCACGGCAAACACGCCGGCCTTGGGTCGAGCTTGGACCAGGGCTGCAACATCACCGGCGGCAAACACTTGAGGATGGGACGATTGCAGATAAGAGTTGACCTGAACAAACCCCTCAGCATCGGTCACTAGCCCGGACTCTCGCAACCAGGCTGGAGCGCTGGCCCGAGTCACCCAGAACAGATGGTCAAACTTCACCATCAGGCCCGACTCGCAGATCACCTGCTGCGGTTGCACCTCGCACACCGTTTCTTGCAAATGCACCTGAACACCGCGCTGCTGGAGAATTTGGTGGAAGCGACGGCTGACCCAGGGCGCGTAGGTTGGCAATAGGTCAGCACTGCGCTGAAACAAGTGGATTTGGAGGTTAGTGGAAGGCTGGCCCGCCGCCTGCAACAGCTGCTGCAAGTGAGCCTGAACCGCCAGGGTCAGCTCCACGCCACCGGCACCACCGCCGACCACGGCCAGAGAGCGAGGAATCTCGGGTGCCTCAGCCACTGCTGCCACCAATTGCTGCCAAGCTGCGAGAAAGCGAGGCACCGGCTTGATGGGCAGGCTGTAGTCCAGTGCACCGGGCACTGCCAGCGCTTTAGGCGTGCTGCCCGTGTTGATCGAGAGCAGATCGAATTGCACATCGGGCCGGTTGGCACAGATCAGGCGGCGGTTCTCTAGATCCAGCCCAATCACCCGGTCAACGTAGAACTGGGCCTGCGCGAACTGAGCCAAGGCTCGCAGGTCGATGTGGCACTCATCATGGCTGTAGAAACCAGCGACATGACCCGGTAGCATCCCCGAGTAGGGCGTGTCCGAGGTTTCGCTAATCAGGGTGATGCGTAAGCCGGGCAGGGGCTTCATGCCAAATTGCTTGAGGGCAATCGCGTGACTGTGACCGCCCCCAACCAGCACTAAGTCTTTGACAATTGGCTGTGCAGCTTGCATGACGAGAGACGATGCCCTGACTGAACTAGTTCACTTCTAGGGCGCATTCCTAGGGTGTATTTCTAGGACCTACTCTAGGTTTACGACCCAGCTTGAACGCCACCATCGGGCCTCAGACGCAGAATCAAGGCACCTTGAGCGCCAGGACTGACGAACTGCTCCCCGATCAACGGCATGCCAGTGCGGTCAAGATAGGTACCGGCTGTGCGGCTCAACGGCGTGATGCGTTGCAGCGAGCCATCCGGCCCCAGAACCAAACGGTACTCCAGGTTTTGCTTGAGCGACTCCGGAGGTGACCAACGGCCCTGAAAATAAGCGGCCACTTCTCGGCTGCGACCCGCATCGCTGAGCGCAACTACAGGGGGAGCGCTGGGGGCTGGACTGTTTGCCGTTGGGTCTACGGGGGAGGGTTGATCTCGCTCCAGGGCACGGGCCGCTGCCTGCGTCTCTGCCGGTTCTGGCGCTTCAGCAGGAGCTTGTGGCACCCGTTCGCGTCTCGCTCTAGGCGCCGTGGCAATTCTGGGTAGCGGCGCACCCACAAAACCACCGGGGGGTGGGGGCGGTGGGGGCGGTGGCAAGTTACCCAAGGGTGGGTTGGCAGGCACAACGACAAGGGGCCGTCGAGCGGCGGTTCGCGGTCCTGGCGGCGAGGGGAGTGGCTGCGATTGGCCAGGTGTAGGCGCTGCGGTGGAACCTGCCGTAGGAGCACCACTGGGAGCACCGCTGGGAACCTCACCGGGAACAGGAGCAACGGCGACCGGCGGCAGGGCAGGAAGGGGAGTTCCCCCGCTGAGCGGTTCGGTCTGCGGCTGAGGCCCAGAGGCTGTGATCAAATCGGGACTGCTGCGCAACGCCAGAGTCGTTAGCCCAGCCGTGAGCAACACCAGAGCAGCCGCTTTCGACCAAGTCGGTGTGCGCCGCCAGAGGTGGGCTAAGCCTGGGCGCCGAGGCTTAGCCTTGGCCAAGGCACGATCTGTGTAATACAGGTCTAAGGTGGCTGAGAGATCGGCCAGTTGCAGGCAGCTGAGTTCTAGGGGGGGCAGTTTGCCACCGGGTTCAACTGTGGAGCGTAGGGGCAGGACATCATCTTGAGCCAACTGCTGACGCACCCGCTCATCCACAGCTGAGTGCAAAGCGTCCAGGTCCTCGTGGTTGCCCACGAGAGTTAAGCCTGAGTCCAACAGAAATAACTGAAACTGTAGGTCTTGCTGGGGAGCTTCAGATCCAGCTTGAGTTGAGGGGGTCAACTCTAAGGTGCAAGAAGGCTGCGTGTAGCGTAGAGGGAGCATCAGCCACCCGTTATCAAACGCCAGAACAGGCTCAGTAGGAACAGCGTGCCGCTGACTAGAACTACTGCAACCAATCCCAGGATAACCAGCAACGCGACTAGAAAACCGCGATCAGCAGCCTTTGCTCTTCGAGGTTGAGCCAAGTGCTCTTCGAGCAAATCTAGATTGCGCAGGTTGGCCTTCCAGGTGAAGTCGAAGAGATCACCCACCACGGGTACTGAACCGAATACCGTCTCCAGAGCCACGTTGGAAACCATGCGCGTCAGAGTCGAACGGGGCAGACCTGTCTGAGCCGCGACCCAGATAATGTAGGCCGAGAGCCCAGTAGATACCAGGTCGCCAGCTCCTGGCACCAGACCCAGCAGTGGGTCGAGGCCTACTCGGTAGCCGCCCGGCAGTGGAATTGCATTGTCTAAGAGATGGGTCAGCGTCTGGATGCGGCGTAGGCTTTGATGGTGGCGCCCCAGGTTAGGGTGTCGCTGGGATAAACGCGCAACTGAACGATCGCGATCTCGCATGGCAATGCTGCGTGGGTTAGCAGCAGTGTACGGGTCAGGACTGACAGAACAACCTACTACAAGGACGATCTTTGGCCAACATTTGGCCAAATAACTGGGAAGTCTCAGTCTGCTGTTGGGCTTATAGAGCCTAATCTTGGAGTTTCGCGACTACAGGAAGTTCTATTGAGGCACTGGGCAAGTTTTGTACTGGGGCGAAGTGGGATCAAAGTTGCACTGGTAAACAGCAGGGCTCTGCCAGGCCAGGGGTTTTTCAACTAGGATGCGGGCTCCTGTCACTACCTGGAAGGCAAAGAGAAGCACAGCAATGGTGTTTAGGATCCAATGCGCTCGGCGCCACCGCTGGTCCCGATAAACTTCTGGGGCCATGACCAGCGAGCAAATCATTAAGATGCTAACGGTCATTCCCGCGTATAAGTGACCTTCAACCCATAGGTCGGGTTGCAGACCCAAAACCACAATGCCTGCTGAGGCGAGGCTAGCAAAGACAATTCTCCAGAGCGCTGTTTGGGCGCGGTAGAGCAAGATGAACACCGCAATCGTGCCTACGATTAGGGCACTAACAATGCCTCGATAGGACAAGTTCTCTTGAAAGGTCTTACCCTCAACCAGACTATAAATTACGGCTAGCAGATAAGCCGCAATCACAGAGGCCGCTAGTAGTTTGCCGCTCTCTACGTGAGTTGCCCCAACAATCGGTGGAATTTTTGTTTTCTCTTTAGCTTGGGTTGCCAAACGGCGCTGGCGAACCTGAAGTGACATGCTGACGACCAAGCCCAACATTGGCAAGACCGTCAGCATGACAAAGAGGGGATGGATGAGTGCAAAAACGTCCTCAGGGTTGAGGAGCTGAAAATTGAAAACCTTCTCGACCAGCCATTGCCAAATAACCATAGGCTTTAGGGCTAACCACGTTGCTATAAAAGCACTGTACGTCGTCTGCCTTAGGTTTAGTTTTAGCGAAGCTTGGAATTTCCTGAGAATTCGCCGTTATTAATCAAAGCCTTAATTCTTCTTAATGGAATATTGCCCTTTTTGAGCGTTGGGGTCAGAGTAAAGAACAAAAGTTGCTACTTTCCTCTGACTGGAGGCAGCAGGTCCTTGGACGTTAATCAAGAGCGAAAAGACCGCCTCGCCATTGCTCAGGAGTGGAATCTCAATGCCTACCAGGCACTTGTGCTAGAAGGCGAGACCCTCCGTGACCGTGTCCGGCACTGGGGCATTGCCTGGAATATTCCGTTTCCGGAGCTATTGGTGCCCTGGGAGCTAATCCAGAAGCGGAACCTCTAAGTAGAAGGGATAAGCTCTCTTTCTCAGAATTGAAGCAGCGCTCACCAGTATTGAA
Organism: Leptolyngbya sp. FACHB-261; assembly: GCF_014696065.1. Classification (NCBI taxonomy): domain Bacteria; kingdom Bacillati; phylum Cyanobacteriota; class Cyanophyceae; order Leptolyngbyales; family Leptolyngbyaceae; genus Leptolyngbya; species Leptolyngbya sp. FACHB-261. Next base: position 45,726 of record NZ_JACJPL010000024.1, read on the forward strand.
GACTGAAGTGTGAGTGTTTAATGCTGGCTCACAAGGATTAGAAACTCGGGCGTAAGGATTGAAGGCTCGCTCACGAGTAGTAAAGACTCATCAACGAGAATCAAACACTCGTTGATGAGAATCAAACACTCGCCGATGAGCAGTAGAGACTCGTTGATGAGGATCGAACACTCAAACGAAAGGATCAAACGCTCGTTAAGGAGGATCAAAGGATCGCTCACGAGTAGTAAAGACTCACGCACGAGGATCAAAGGCTCATGCGCGAGTCTAGGCAAGTGGGGCGCAAGGGCTGAGGTGCACGAACGCGCCGGAGACTCCCAACCCTCCAAGCTGGAGGTGATTAGGCGCGCTCGGCTGAACTAGTGCCAGCATCTTGCTGGCTTCTGGTCAGCAGCAGACTTCTCCAGACCAGTAAGCCAAGTTCGTTCAGTTCTAGCGACCAGCACCAGAGTGGTACTATCCGGGCAAACCCCTCAAAGACTCACAGCAGTTCTTAGGAGGACTCGTGACCCACTTTCTCCTGACCTGGTTAGCTACGGCAGTTGCGCTCTTGATTACTGCCAATTTGGTTCCAGGCTTTAACGTCGAGAATCTAACTGCAGCCGCCATCGCAGCCGTTATTCTGGGCCTCGTCAACGCGATCGTTCGACCGATTCTGTTCTTGCTGACTTTGCCCCTCACTGTTGTGACCCTGGGCTTATTTCTGTTTATCATTAACGCGATTACGATCTGGTTCGCAGCAGACTTATCGCCTGGCTTCAGCATCGATGGCTTTCTGCCAGCCCTGCTCGGCTCGATTGTTTTAACGCTCGTCTCTAGCGTGTTGAACCTGTTAGTTGGAGCCGTTGACTAAGCCCGTAACTAAGATTAAGGGCGGGGAGACCCCGCCCCTACAATTGATTGGGTTAGCTAGCTTGGCCAGCTCAGGTTAAGCAGCTTCGGCTCTGCCGCCCAAGTGTTTTGCCAAAAATTCTTCGGTTGCCGCGAAAAACTTCAGGCGATTCTCAGGCTTAGCAAAGCCGTGACCTTCATCGGGGAATAGCAGGTATTCCACTGGCAAGTTAGCCTTGCGCATCGCGTCCACAATCTGCTCACTCTCCGCCTGTTTCACGCGGGGATCATTCGCCCCTTGACCGATCAAGAGCGGCTTTTTGATCTCCTGGGCCTTAAACAGCGGCGAGCGAGACTTAAGAAATTCCGCATTCTCAGTCGCACTGCCACCAATGCGCAACTCCATTTGCTTACGCACCGGCTCCCAGTAGGGTGGAATCGACTCCATCAGCGTGATCAGGTTGCTGGGACCCACAATATCGACGCCCGCAGCAAACAGATCCGGTGTGTAGGTCAAGCCCACTAGCGTGGCATAGCCACCATAGGAGCCGCCCATAATCGCCACTCGCGCTGGGTCAGCATAGCCCTGGTCGACTGACCACTGCACAGCATCGACCAGATCATCGTGCATCTTGGCAGCCCATTCGCCATTGGCCGCGTTGGTAAAGTCTTTGCCAAAGCCAGTGGAGCCTCGGAAGTTCACCTGCAACACTGCATAGCCACGGTTAGCCAACCACTGAGCCGCCGCGCTGTAGCCCCAACTGTCGCGAGCCCAGGGTCCACCGTGGACATACAGCACCATCGGCAAGCCCTTGGCTTCCACACCTACTGGTAGCGTCAGATAGCTCACCAGGGTTAGACCATCGCGGGACTTGATCTCTACTGGCTGCATGGGTGCCAGAGTATAAGGCTCCAGCCTGGTGTTGTTCACAAACAGGAAGCTGGCGGTGCGGCTGGTACGGTCGTAGTGGTAGTAGCGGACCGGGCCATTATCCACGCTGTAAGCCACAATCCACTGCTGATCGCTGTGGTCGCGGCTGGTAATTGAAAACTCACCGGGGCTAACCCTAGCTAGCGCATCAAAGTCAGCCTGAACTTCCGGATCTAACACCTGCCAGTGCTGCCGGTCATAGTCCACAGCTACCGCTTGGATCTCGTGAGTATCAGGGTGAATCAGCACTCCATCGATATCAGCCCGCTCGTCGTGCGCCAGAGTCGTGGTTTCGCCACTGCTCAGATCTAAGCGTTGCAGGCGGGCAGTATTAGCGCCCTGGCTGCTCAAGATGTGCATGGCCTTGCCATCGCCGGTAAAGCTCACCGGGTTGCTGTTGGCGGAGTCATCCAGGCTCCAGCGCAGCACTTCGCGCCACTCACTCTCAACGCTGTCCCGGACTTTGAGGGCTTGTCCAGCATCCGGCGTATTGGTAAGCGCGCCGCGAATGGTGAATTCAGTGTCCGCCATAAAACCCAGCACATCGCCAGGATTTTCTGCCACTAGTGTAGATTCGCCAGTCCGCGTGTTCACGCGAAAGACATCATGCAGTTGCGGGTTACGCCCGTTATGAGATAGCAGGATCTCGTCAGGATAATCCCGATGCGTATCAACAATACGGGCCTGGACGTTTTCGAGCGGCGTGAGATCTCTGGTTTCTTGGCTAGCGAGATCGGTGGCGTAGACATGCCAGTTTTCATCGCCGCCCTTGTCTTGGATATATAGCACCTGGTCGCTGTTTTGAGTCCAGCCAAAGAAGCGAATGCCCCGGTCACGGTCGCGGGTAATGGGGCGGTCATCGTTCTGACCCAAGGTGCGAACCCATACATTCAATACCCCTTCATCGGGTGCAATGTAGCCCAGCAGCTTGCCGTCTGGGGATAGTCGAGGGCTGACTCGATCTGGGTTGCCGAACAGGACCTCACGGGGAATTAGTGGAGGCAAAGATTGAGCGGGCGAAGATTGAGACATAGAGCAAAGCTGACACCAGACTACCTGTCTCAACCGTAACAGGACTCACTCAGAGCGAGCTGTCTGCTCACAGCTCTCTGGGATTCTTGATCCCCGCAGTTTGGTAAGGCAAAGCTGCTCTGAACCCCCTAGGGCAGCAGAGGCTCCTGGGCTGGTGTGGGCTGAGACATGGGACTCATAGCTGCTCCAGTCTCAACAGATGTAGTCGGTGTTTCCAGACCCGAAAGACCAGCCGGTTCGGCAGAACGGGGCTCAACATCCAACCGGGGTTGGGCTGAGAATGAGGGCGCTGGGCTGGGCTGGCTGGAGCTTTGCACTGCGACAGGTTCCGGGCTAGCCGTCATGCTGGGACTAGGACTAGGCGTGGGACTGGGGCGCTCCGGGGCACTAATCGCTTCAGGCGCTGCAATTGAAGTTGGCACGGCGCTAGGAGCCAGGGTGGTAGGCATTGAGCCCAGAGGTGGCAATCTCAAATTGCCGGTGGGATTGGCAGCAGTGGGGGGTTGAGGAACAGGGAGTAGGTTAGTGGGTCGTGCTGTGGACAGTGGCGGCAGCGCGGCGGCGGGCTGGGACTGTAATACAGTTTTCAGACGCGACAGGGCGCTGGACAAGTCTCCGGTCTGAGCTGCGGCTGCGAGATTCGGAGCACCAGCCGCCGCACCCACCGCAGGCTGAATCGGAGGTGGCAGTGGGCTATCACTGGCGAAACTGGTCTCAGGGGGCAAACTTTCAGGAGCGCTGGGTTGAGCGGTAGCTTCACTATCAGCAAAGGCAGCTTTGCTGGCATCGGGGTTAACAGCTGCCGCAGGCCTAGTTGGCGCCTGAGCCTCTGGTTGCTGACCGGAAAAGAGCATCCAGCTTCCTACACCAACCCCCGCCAGCAGAACAGAAACTGCTCCCACTGTTTTGAACAGGTCACCAGAGCGACCGGAACCAGCCTCGCTGGCGGCAGCGTAATTGAACTCAGACCTACCAGTTGCCAGCGAGTTGCCTAGGATGTCAATTTCCAGAGAGTGCAGGCGAATGGGACCAGACAAACTCGCCTCAGCGCCCGACCGGCCTGAAGCAGACAGTTCAGCAGCAGCAGTGCGCAAAGATAGTGGGCGATTGGTTGCAGTTTCAGGCTCAATAACCTCACCCGCAGCTGGCCTGAGATCGTCTAGCCGCAAGCTGTAAATGTAGGCGTTGCTGCCTGACTGCCGATTCTGAGGAGGAGCTGGAGGAGCCGGTTGGGTACGTTCCCGGGGAGGGGCAGCCGGGGGAGTAGCGACGGCGGTGGCGGAACGCAGGGGTTGAGGCATCGAAGGTGCCGGCCTACTAGGGCCAGAGCGAGAGGTAGCTGAGTCCAGACCAGGCGCGTTTGGGGTCAAGACAGAATAGGTGGCGGCTCTGCCAGACGTAGCCGTGTGATGGTTCTTCTCAAAAATATTCATGCGATCCAGAAATACAGATAGGACATGAGGTGATCCAGATGCAAATAAGGCTCTGCCAGGGGCAAACTGGAGCGGCGGTCTCAAGTCAGGGGCTAACTTCTGTGGGTCGGGATCTCAAGCAGCTCTGAGTTATTACCGAGGGAACTAGGGCGTCCGTAATTTGGACGAGGGATTCATCGAATCATACTCAGTAGAATCTTGGTGAGGTGTGATCTCGTCCCTTGCCAATTCTGAATAAAACTCCATAGCAGAGCGTTTATCGTGAATTCTTAATCGGTATTCGTCTATACCAGAATGCCTCTAACTCCTTCCCGCTGATTGAAGGAGCTAGAGGCATTCTGGTAATGGTATATTTTGATACTGTGCTAGCCCTATTTGCAGTAGCTCTAGTTAGCTGAGGCTGTGAGCCTTTTACTTCCCTGATTTGTCTGTAGACTCCATTACTGGTTTTTTAGTTGCATTAGCGTTCAGATTCGGATTGACATTCTTGGGGTCAGGAGCGTTAGAGGTTGGAATATCAGTCGCCTCCGGGTCTGAAATGCTGTGAATATGCTCTTCAACTGTGGTGTCGCTGGTATCACCAGAGTTAGTGGGGCCTTCTCCAGCTCTAGCGTTGCGGGACTTTTCAGCCATTTCTTGGGCACTGCCCGTCATGACTTCGTCTGTATCTTCTGGCATTTCTAAAACCCCTTTTGTTAATTGCTGGCTTTATTGAGTAGCCACTTACGATGCAATCTACAAAAAACAAAGGGCTTAGCTATCATGCGCAAGGCAGACCTCCAGTCCGGACAAAATGGTTTTGCCTTGCGCCAACTCGATGAGCCATTTGGCTTCTAAAGTCGGCCCCCGAGCTGGTCAGAAGGCCCCATCGGCTCCCCAAACTGCGGCTAAACTGAAGAGGGTCCGGTGCAACGTTCGAACTGACCCTCGACAATGTGCGTGAGAATTTTTAGCTCTAGGGAGCCTGCTGGCCTATGGCGCTGATCGAAACCAAAGCTGACCGCATGGTCATCAATCTAGGGCCACACCACCCTTCGACCCACGGCGTCCTGAGGCTGATGGTCGTTTTGGACGGTGAAAACGTGGTCGACTGTGAACCAGTGCTGGGATACCTGCACCGGGGCATGGAGAAGATTGCCGAAAACCGCACGATGATCCAGTACCTTCCCATGGTTACCCGTTGGGACTACGGGTCAGCAATGTGGAATGAAGCAATCACAGTCAATGCGCCTGAGCAATTGGCAAATATTCCCGTACCGCGACGGGCCAGCTACATCCGGGTAATCATGCTGGAGCTGAGCCGGATCGTCAATCACCTACTCTGGCTTGGCCCTTTCCTGGCTGACATGGGTGCCCAAACGCCATTCTTCTACACGATGCGCGAGCGGGAAGCCGTCATGGACTTGTTCGAAGCGGCCACCGGTTACCGGATGGTCAACCAGAACTATTTCCGGCTTGGCGGTGTTGCTGCTGACCTGCCCTACGGCTGGGTAGAGAAGGCCAAGGATTTTTGCACCTACTTTCTGCCTAAGGTCGATGAGTACGAGCGTCTGATTACTGACAACCCGATCTTCCGTCGTCGGATTGAAGGTATAGGCGTCATCTCCCGCGAGGATGCAATTAGCTGGGGTCTCTCTGGACCGATGCTGCGTGGGAGCGGTGTGAACTGGGATCTGCGCAAAGTCGACCACTACGAGTGCTACGACGACTTTGATTGGGAAGTGGCTTGGGAGACAGGCGGCGACTGCCTAGCTCGTTACCTCATCCGCATCAAGGAAATGCGCGAGGCAACCAAGATTACTATGCAAGCCCTAGAGGGATTGCCCGGTGGCCCTTACGAGAACCTGGAAGCTAAGCGCATTGCAGCTGGTCCCAAATCGGAGTGGAACAGCTTCGATTATCAATTCATCAGTAAGAAGCCCGCACCGACCTTCAAGGTGCCTAAAGGCGAACACTATGTGCGTTTAGAAAGCCCTAAAGGTGAGTTGGGAATTTATCTGGTGGGTGAAGACCATGTCTTCCCCTGGCGCTGGAAAATTCGTCCACCCGGATTTGTGAATTTGCAAGTGTTGCCTGAATTGGTACGCGGCATGAAAGTGGCCGACATTATGGTGATTCTCGGCAGCATCGACATCATCATGGGTGAAGTTGACCGTTAGATTTCGGCCCGAATTTTGACATTGCACTGCTGTTTGTACAAACCTCAAAATTATGCCTCCCGAGCCCTCGGTTCCGAGTACCCTAACAAACCTGCAAAATCAGGACTTGCTGCAATATCCAATCGAGGATCCCTCGCAAAAACTGCTTTTTCCCAGTGAGAGACCTGAAGTCACGCAGGAATTGTCAAACAACGTCATTCTGACGACTGTTAACGACCTCTACAACTGGGCACGGCTGTCGAGCATCTACCCGCTGCTGTTCGGTACTGCCTGTTGCTTTATCGAGTTCGCGGCGCTGATCGGCTCGCGTTTCGATATCGAGCGCTTCGCGATGATCCCCCGAGCTACGCCCCGTCAGGCTGACTTGATCATCACAGCGGGGACGATCACCATGAAAATGGCTCCAGCTCTGGTGCGTCTCTACGAGCAAATGCCTGAGCCTAAGTATGTACTGGCAATGGGCGCTTGCACGATCACAGCTGGTATGTTCAGCGTTGATTCCTACGCAGCAGTGCGCGGTGTAGACAAACTGATGCCGGTCGATGCCTATATCCCCGGCTGCCCCCCCCGTCCGGAAGCGATTATCGACGCAATTATCAAGCTGCGCAAAAAGATCGCGACTGAAGACATTCGGGAGCGCGGTCGGCAGGGACAAACTCACCGCTACTACAGCACGACCCACCAGATGAAGCCAGTCCCTGACATCATTACTGGTACCTATTTGGAAGCAGCGACACGCATCAATCCGCCTAAGGAATTGGTTGAGTCGGGCATTCCTCTACCGGTGTTGCAAGCGGCAGAACGTGAGAAAGAAGCTCTGCGACGTAACGGCCAAACTTCATAGAGGCACACTGAGTCCTCTCAAGGAGCGCCCGTTTTCTGCGGCTGTGAGTCCTTTGCTCTGTACCAAGACACCAAAGTTACCCAGGCCATTGGGATTAACCAAGAGTTGTAGGGACTGCCGACGTTGCAGTTGCTCCTGCAACTCTTGATTAGTTTTGGGAGACAAATTATGCAAAGCATTGAGTCGGTCACATAGCCCTAGCGCTGTGAGAAAAAAGCCCTGCTGCGTCAAGCCAACCAGCTCTAAATCACAGCGTTCACCGTAGCGTTCTAAGGCGGTGAAATTGGCATGAGCGGTTAAATCCTGACACCCGACATGCTGGTAGGGATTGTCGTTGGCAGTGTGACGGTAGTAGCACAGCAAAGTGCCGGTTGAGCGTCTGGGACTGTAATAGTGTCGGGCGTCATAACCGTAGTCAATGGTGACTAGGTAGCCGCGCTGTAGACGCTCAGCAACCGCACTCAACCAATCAAGGGCAGCAAGATTAACCTCAGTGCGATAGCCATCAATGTATTGCTCTGAATTTAAATCAATGCCAATCATTCCAAAATATTGGCCCAGGCGGGAAGTCGAGGGTTCGCCTAGAACTTCTTGAAACCCTTTTCCCTCGGCGGCAAGGGTGACGTAGACTTCTTGAAGTTGCCCTTGGTTCAGCACGACTTGGTGTACCGGCAGAGCATCAACCAGCTCGTTAGAGAAAAAGCAGCCGGTGATCGAAGCTGGAGCCAAATCTTCTAAATTGCACCAGCGTAAACGCCCCCATTGTTGCACAAAGGCGTTTAAACGCTGCTGTTGTTCTGCAATCAGACCAGCCGCTTTTTCAATGATGATGTAATTTAGACTGGCAAAAAAATCGGGATGATTGCGGTTGGCATAGCGCAGCAAATCGCCGGTCAGAATTCCTTGTCCTGCCCCCATTTCCACCAAAGTGAAAGGCTGCGGCTTGCCCAGGTTTTGCCAGATATCTACAAATTGTTCGGCCAGTAATTCACCAAAATCAGCGCTGAGATGGGGAGAGGTTAGAAAATCACCCGTGACACCAATATCAGCTCTGTTGACAGCGTAATAACCATGCTGAGGCTCGTACAAAGCCAGCTCCATATATTCAGCAAAGGTAAGGCGCTGCTGAGGGCTGTTGGCAATGCGTTGAGCAATTAACTCACACAGAGCTACATCGCTATCATCAAGAGCATCTAGGAACGGCTTAGACATGTATATCTATATCGAGCTGTTTTTGGTTTTAGCTTAGAGTGCTTAAGAGTTCTAGCGAGATTCTCAGAGTTCTTATCAAGACTAGCGCCTGGTTATCGTAACGAAAAGAGTAGAAGTCTGTATACAGGTAGAGGTTGTCTCTCCCTTAATACTCTAGCGGAATTAGCCAGTCACTTCTTGGGGGCGCTCATAAGGTACTTTCCTCTCGGCTTAGAACCTCAGAACAGAGTCTAGAGAATAGAGCCCAACGAAAGACGCTAAGAAGAACACAAGTGTACATCTACCGACCGGGTGAAGTAATTGAATTTCAGGCAGTTTATCAGTAGTAAAAATACGGCTTGATCTCTCCGAGCACTGACAAGCGTCAATAGGAATTTCTATGTCAGTTACTTTAAATTCAACTCACAAGCCACGAGTTGCGATCTTAATTGAAGAAAAAGTAGAGGATGCCGAGTTTCGGGTTCCCCACACAGCGCTCACCAAAGCAGGCGCAGAAGTAGTGGTTTTAGGCCCTCGCATGAACGAGGAATATCAGGGCAAGCAGGGCAAAGTCTCCGTCAAAGCTGACGGCACTACCACTGAGGCTCGGGCCAAGGATTTCGATGCAGTGATCATCCCCGGTGGCATGGCTCCGGACCGCATGCGCACCAACTTAAAAACGGTGCGATTTGTCCAAGACGCCGTTGCCCAGAACAAGCTGGTTGCTGCCATTTGTCATGGCCCCCAAGTCTTAATCGAAGGCGATCTATTGCAGGGCAGACGCATCACTGGCTTCTATTCGATTCGCAAAGATATTCAGAACGCAGGCGCGGAGTTTATCGACGAATCCTTAGTCATTGACGGTAACTTACTCACCTCGCGTCGTCCTGGCGATTTACCTGTCTTTACCACTGCTATTCTCAACCGCCTCGGTCTAACTGTGCCTGATACCACCCTGCCTGAAGAAAACGACCGCGACGCTGGTTGGTGGAAACTGGGCGAAGAATGGGGTGGCTCCACAAAGAGCGAAATCGTCAGTGCCATCAATACCGGTCTAGCTGGTGAGCGTTATGGCCTGGAAGCCTTTGAGCACTACGAACAACGGGCTACCGATTCAGAACTGCGAGCAGCCTGCCGCGAGATTTGTGCTCAGAAACAGCAGCACATCCGACGGCTTGAAGCTCGTCTGGGTGTCCTGGGCGAATCGATATCTCTGCAAGCCGCCGCTAGCGGTGCCTACGCCACACTCAAGAACTGGGTGCAATCCTCAGGCGATGACATAAGCCTCCTGCGGCGAGCCCTAGGGGATTTGCAGACTGGCGTAGTTGATACCTACAACCTGCGCAACCAGCTTACAGATCCGGCTACCACCGAGATTTTTGCTGACATGGAGGTCGATATCGCCCGTAGCGAGCAGCGAATTGCCGATATCTACCATGCCCTCGTCGGTTCGGGTGGCACGGCCAAACCACCACAGCCCACGACTGGTGCGGCTGTTAATGCCTAAGACCTTTTAAGAAGCTTGGAGACAAGGCAATGGAATCCGTCACTAAAAAAGAAAGCATTCAACAGAATGACGCTGAGCGCTGGGCCTCGATCATCGGCGGCGGTGCTATGGTCCTCTCGGGTCTGCGTCAAGGTTCCCTACGGGGCGCTTTGATGGCGTTGGCTGGGGGTACCGCTATCTATCACGGCGTGGCTCAACAGAATAGTATTCAGGACGCCCTTAATCAGACGCTCAAGGTCGAGAAAACAGTCACGATTAACCGTCCAGTTGAAGAGCTTTATCGCTTCTGGCACAACTTTGAGAACCTACCCACCTTCATGAAGCATCTGCAATCGGTGAAGGTCATAGATGCCAAGCGTTCTCACTGGGTTGCTAAAGCACCTTTGGATAACCAGGTGGAGTGGGATGCCGACATTATTAAGGAAGAAGAAAATCACCTAATTGCCTGGGCTTCAGTTGAAGGCGCAGACATCGATAATTCTGGCTTTGTGCGTTTCCAACCTGCCCCTGCTGGACGCGGCACCGAAGTCAAGGTGGTGATCGAATATAACATGCCCGGCGGCACAGTTGGCGCAGCAATTGCCAAGCTATTCGGTGAAGAGCCCGAACAGCAAGTCGGAGACGATTTACGCCGCTTCAAGCAACTAATGGAAGCAGGGGAAATTGCAACTACAGAAGGCCAACCATCCGGCCGGGAATAAGGGCGAGGAAAATTAGTAATGAAAGCAGTTTGCTGGCATGGCGCCACCGATGTGCGGGTCGAGACAGTCCCCGATCCCACAATTTTGAACCCACGCGACGCCATTCTCAAAGTCACCCTTACAACCATCTGTGGCTCTGACTTACATATCTACGATGGTTATATTCCCAGCATGCTGCCCGGTGACATCATCGGCCATGAATTTATGGGGGAAGTGGTTGAGGTCGGCAGCGAAGTTAAAAAGCTGAAAAAAGGCGACCGGGTTGTCGTTTCCTCAGTGATTGGCTGTGGTCAATGCGCCTATTGCAGCCGACAAAAATGGTCGATGTGCGACAACTCCAATCCTAAAGCTGGGTTGCAAGAAAAGGTCTTCGGCTTTGGGTCTGCGGCTATCTTTGGCTACTCCCATTTATTCGGCGGCTACGCGGGCTCTTTTGCAGAATATATTCGCATTCCGTTTGCCGATCACGGAGCGATTAAAGTGCCAGATGGCATTCCAGATGAAAAGATTCTGCCCCTATCAGATGCTTTTCCCACCGGCTATATGGGTGCAGAGTTTTGCAACATCCAGCCTGGCGATACGGTTGCCGTTTGGGGCTGTGGCCCAGTAGGTCTGTTTGCCATGCGCAGCGCCTACATGCTAGGGGCCGAACGGGTAATTGCTATTGATCGCTTCCCCGAACGTCTGCGTCTGGCCCAAGAATTTGGCAGAGCCGAGGTTATTAACTACGAAGAAGTTGATGCAGGTGAAGCGCTCAAAGAAATGACCGGTGGACGCGGCCCAGATTCCTGCCTGGACGCAGTCGGTTTAGAAGCACACGGCATGGGTCTAGAGGGCTTCTACGACAAGGCCAAGCAAGCTGTGCGCCTGGAAACTGATCGTCCCCCTGTGCTGCGACAAATGATGGTGGCCTGCCGTAAAGGCGGCACGCTCTCGATCATGGGGGTTTATGGTGGCTTCGTCGACAAAATGCCGATGGGTGCAGCCTTCAATAAAGGCTTGACTTTCAGAATGGGGCAGATGTTTGGCCAGAAGTACATTCCCCAGCTGATCGAGCGAGTCGCCAACGGCGAAATCGACCCGTCCCTTGTGTTCAGCCACCACCTACCTTTGGACGAAACCAAACGTGGCTTTGAGCTGTTTAAGCACAAGAAAGAGAACTGTACTAAGGTTGCGCTCAAACCTTAAGTATCAGCCCAAAGATCATCCCTGAAAACATACTGAGGCTGTCTATGAAACGCTCCATGAAACAACTGATTTCTTTGCTACCAGCGATCCGAGTTCGTGCAATTCTCACAGCTTTTTTAGTGGGTGTTGTATTGCTAGCTGATCTGGTATTTGGCTACGGTCAACCCTTGCCAGCCCACGCAGCAAAGGCTTTAACCCCAGAGGTGAAATCCTATCAAAGCGGCCAAGTGAAGTCCGATCGAGACGAGAGTGCAACGCGCAGCTCGAACTCTCAAGCAGACTCACAACGCGATTTATACAATCAAGACAGCCTACAGGAAAACTCTAAGAACAAGTTACAAGAGGCTGCTGACAACGTCCGTGAAAAGCTGAATCTTGATGAGCCATTACCGCCCAGCACCAAGAAATTTATCAATCAGCTTCAAGACGACAATCCAACCAACGCGCTGACGGGAAGAGACTAAATGAAAGCGCTTTGTTGGCACGGTGCTAACGATGTGCGGGTGGAAACGGTACCCGATCCTAAGCTCGCCAATCCACGGGATGCCATTGTTAAAATCACCTCTACTGCCATTTGTGGGTCTGACTTACACATTTACGACGGCTATATTCCCTCAATGCAATCTGGGGATATTCTCGGCCATGAATTCATGGGCGAAATCGTCGAGCTGGGCAGTGAAGTTAAGAACCTGAAGATTGGCGACCGCGTCGTCGTTCCCTTCACTATTTCTTGCGGCAATTGCTTCTTCTGCCAGCGCGATTTGTCGTCGCTATGCGATAACTCCAACCCCAATGCCTGGATGGCGGAAAAGCTCTACGGCCATTCTCCTGCTGGGCTGTTTGGCTACTCTCATATGTTTGGTGGCTATGCAGGTGGACAGGCAGAATATGCCCGGGTTCCCTTTGCTGATGTTGGCCTGTTCAAGGTTCCTGACAATTTAACTGATAACCAGGTCTTGTTCCTGACCGACATTTTTCCAACCGGCTATATGGCCGCCGAAAATTGCAACATCCAACCCGGCGATATAATTGCCGTTTGGGGCTGTGGTCCTGTGGGCCAGTTTGCCATCAAGAGCGCTTATCTATTGGGTGCCGAGCGGGTAATCGCCATTGACCGCGTTCCAGAGCGCTTGCAGATGGCAGAGCAGATCGGTGCTACTGTCATCAACTACGAAGAAGTCGATGCGGGCGAAGTGCTCAAGGAATTAACCGGCGGCCGGGGTCCGGATGCCTGCATTGACGCGGTGGGGATGGAAGCTCATGGCACGGATGCAATGGCCTTGTATGACCAGGTGAAGCAGGCCGTACGGCTGGAAACCGACCGTCCTACCGCTTTGCGGCAGGTGATGGTGGCTTGCGGCAAAGGTGGCACCGTGTCTCTGGCTGGAGTATATGGTGGTTTACTCGACAAGCTTCCCTTTGGTGCGGCCTTTAACAAAGGTCTGACCTTTAAGATGGGCCAGACTCACGTTCACCGCTACCTAAATCCCCTGCTCGACCTCATTCAGCAGGGCAAGATCGACCCATCGTTTGTGATTACCCACCGCATGAAACTCGAAGATGCTCCCAAGGGCTACGAGATTTTCAAGCACAAGAAAGACAACTGCATCAAGGTGGTATTGACTCCCTAATTAGGTGCTTGTCAACACTCTGTCCACAAAGAGCAAAGAAGGAGCTAGATTATCTAGCTCCTTCTTTGCTCTTTGTGATCTCTTATCCGGTTATGCGAGTCCAACTAACTTGGCGCTCAGGTCCCACATGCGCTCTGCTTTCTCGTCATCCCGGGCTTGAGGGGAAACTTTTTGAACGAACGACTTGCCGTCTTTCTTCTGACGATTGCCCCAGCTCCAGTAGGCACCCGACTGCTTGTACTCAGGGTCCGCCACTACGACTGCGACTCGCTCACCTGCTAGCTCCTGCGACACATAGCCGCCCGTGACATTTTTTTGGAACCACGGGAAGATCTTTTGGAACAGAGGATAGTGGTTACGGAATAGCGGGGTATCTGCCACACAGCCTGGGTAGAGGGAACTGAAAGTAATCCCGGTTGACTCGTGATAGCGTCGATGCAGCTCCCGCATGGTCAGCACGTTGCAGACTTTGCTGTCCTTGTAAGCCTTGACTGGTTCAAACTTCTTGCCATCGATCATCGAGATCGGCTCTTTGAATCCTTCGGCAAAGCCCCTCAAATCCCCCAGATCTGGACGTGGTGGAATCTTGCCACCCAATTCATCTGGGTTGTGGGTCACGGTTCCCAGAATGACCAGCCGTGGCTCTACAGCTGTTGATTTCTTCAAGTCCTCAAGCATGAGGTTGCACAGGAGAAAATGGCCGAGGTGATTGGTGGCAACGCTCAGCTCAAATCCTTCTGGGGAGCGCAAGGGCTCTTTGAGCAAAGGCATATAAATTGCAGCATTGCAGACCAAAGCATCCAGGGACTTGCCACTCGCCCTAAAGTCCTGCACAAACTGTCGAACGCTCTCTAAAGAAGCTAAGTCGATATGCAGAATGCTGTAGCTGTCCTGCGGCATGCCTACTGTCTGGGCAACTTTTTCTGTCTTCGCTAAATCCCGGCAGGCCATCACCACGTGCCATCCCCTCTGGGCTAGGGCTTTGGCGGCATACAAACCAACCCCTGAGGACGCGCCCGTGATCACGACTGTTGACTTCTGATCTGGTTCCATTTTGCTCAGATTCTGTTCAGACTTCGTTGACCGTCGTTCACTGTCTCTAGGTTCTCACACCACTGAACCCGGAGGCTAAGTCCAGATTAAGAATTGAGACCCAACCAAGAGCTATGCTTCGTGAGGCAAGTAACTTTTGGGCTGAAACTTTAGCACTGAAACTTTAGAGCTGAGACGGAAACCATTGCTGGCAATTGCTGACAGTCACGTTTCTATTACTCTTGCACGTACTCTTTCAATGAAGAGGATCTAGAACCAGTTCAAGGCCAATGGGTTTAGCCAATGTGCTGAATCCCAATGCTGGGAGCACGCAGCTCTGTCTAGCTAACCCGACCCAATTAGCACAACTTAATTAGCAGCTCGCGGAGCAAGCCTCTCTATCAAATTGATCAAGGCTCTATTAGAGCCTTATTGTGCTCTTTCAGTCTGGGAACTAATCTAGCGAAGTTTAAGACGGCGGTAGCTCTATTTTCGATTTCGTAGGATGCTCGCGATAGAGCACAAGCGTCCGACCGATCACCTGGACCAACTGTACGCCCTTCAGTTGTTCTGCCAGGACTTCCCCAATCTCCCGAGCACCCTCGGGGGCCGATTCTTGCACCTTGAGCTTGAGCAGCTCACGCGTATTGAAGGCATCTTCAATGGCCTGCACTGAAGCCTCGGTCACGCCATCCTTACCAACGTGCAGAATTGGTTTCAGAGGCTGAGCGAGTGATTTCAGGTAGGCCCGTTGCTTGGAGTTAAGAGTAGTCATACCTGTACATTTTAAGCTTATTCCAGCATTCAGCGAGGTACTGACACGGTACTAGCGCGGTACTGGCGTGGTATTGACACAGGCAGAACAAGCTAACGCAGGTGAACAGTAGACACCGTTCAGTAGCTTGGC
The DNA here is from genome assembly GCF_014696065.1 of Leptolyngbya sp. FACHB-261. Classification (NCBI taxonomy): domain Bacteria; kingdom Bacillati; phylum Cyanobacteriota; class Cyanophyceae; order Leptolyngbyales; family Leptolyngbyaceae; genus Leptolyngbya; species Leptolyngbya sp. FACHB-261. The sequence goes on from NZ_JACJPL010000024.1 coordinate 61,113, forward strand.
TTAGCCCTGGGACCAAGAGCAATCTAGACCCGTTGAGTCGGCTGGAGCCAGCGTTCTAGGTGAGCATTCAGATCCTTCATCTTGATCGGTTTGCTGAGGTAATCATCCATGCCTGCGGCTAAGCACTTCTCTTGGTCGCCTACCATTGCGTAGGCAGTCACGCCAATCACGATGGTTCGGTGTTCTTGGCTCTGTCGTTGCCGGAGTTGCCGAGTGGCTTCGTAACCATCTAAAACAGGCATCTGACAATCCATCAAGATGATGTCGTATGACTGCTCAGCTAAGCGTTCCAGAGCCTTTTGCCCATCGCTGACGGCATCAGCTTGGTAACCCAAAGTCTGCAGCATTTTCATAGTTAGCATCTGGTTGAGCGGCGTGTCCTCTACCACCAAAATTCGGGCGGATGGCACCGCTGCATGACTCACTGACGCAGCCTGAGCAGCTGGTTCTTTTGCTTGGGCCTCAGCTCTTTCCAACAAAGCGGTGAACCAGAAGGTAGAGCCTTGGCCTAGGTCGCTCTTAACGCCAATTTTTCCGCCCATCAGATTCACAATTTTGCGGCAAATGGTGAGCCCTAAGCCGGTTCCTTCATACTGCCGAGTCGCTGAGGCTTCAACTTGAGTGAAAGGTTCAAAGACTCTGGTTTGATCCTCCGGTGCCAAACCGATGCCTGTATCTTGAACACTGAAGTGCAGCACAGCACCTTCTTCAGACTCGTCCAATTTCTCAATTCTGAGCACCACTTTGCCAACAGCCGTAAACTTGATGGCATTGCGGATGAGATTGGTCAGGACTTGTTGTAAGCGGTCAACAGGACCAATCAACCATTGAGGAATCTCGGGCGCAATAACGGTAGTCAGGAGTAATCCTTTTGCTTCTGCTTGCGGTTGAAACAGGTTGATTAGATTTTTGATTACCGAGCGGGGAGCAAACTTAACTGAGTTCAGTTTGAGTTCACCAGCCTCCAGTTTGGATAGATCCAGAATGTCGTTGATAATTGCCAGTAGACTTTCACCACCGTGACTGATGGAGTGAATATATCCTTGCTGTTCAGGGTCAAGAGCGGTGGTTTCTAGTAACTGCGTGAAGCCTAGAATGGCGTTCATCGGTGTGCGAATTTCATGGCTCATATTGGCTAGAAAATCGCTCTTAGCCTGGTTGGCTTTTTCGGCCTGGATTGCTGCTTCGCGTAGGGCCGTCTGCGAAGATTCCAAAGCAGCCAGTAATAAACTATGCCGTAATTCCTGTGCCGCTTCGATTTCTAGAGATTCCCAGGGCAGAGAGTGGTCTCGAACCAGTTCTCTCCAGACCTCAAATGAGCCTCTAGGCGAGAGCCGCACAGTCCCTTCTGGCGTGACGGATACAGCCTCGCTGGGATTGCCAGCCCAGCTGACTGTGTAGCTTTGCTCAGGTCGGAACCAAATGATGTGATAGGAGGTTTGCCTAACGACGATCGAGATGGCTAAAATCCCACTGGCTTCGATTTTGAGGTGCTCTGCTTTTGGATATTGCTCAACCAGGCTATCGGTATAAAAGATCTCCTGTTTTTGGGCTAGTAACCAAGTGAGGAGGTCTTGGATTTGTTCTTTGTCAGGGGTTTGCCCGACTAGGATGAGTTGGCTGCCTAAGGCAATTGCTACGCCTTGGGCTCGCACTAGATTTAGGAGAGCATCTTTATTGCGTTTGAGGACGGTTTCGACTCGGTCTGGATACTTCAACAGATCTTGCCTGAACCCTTCTCCAATTTGCCTAATTTGTTCGCGGTAGCCTTGTAATTCTCGCTCTTGCTGCAAGACAAATTCTACAGAGATTAATTGGCCCAGGAGTTCGCATACTCTTCGGGTTTCATAGCCAATCAGCCTGGGCGTGTAGTGATGGCAAGCGATTAAGCCCCACAGCTGATTTTGATCGATTAAGGGAATGGATAGGGAGGCGGAGACGCCCATGTTGCGCAAGTATTCGAGATGGCAGGGTGAGACACCTCGCAATCCGGATTGGCTTAGATCAAGGGGGAAGTTAGCCTCTTCAGTTGAGAGTAGATTGACAGGCTGATGATTCACATCAGGAATCATGCGCAGCCATTTTCGGGTGAATAAGCTTCTGGCTACAGGAGGGATATCAGCGGCAGGATAGCGCAGTCCCATATAACTCTCTAGCCCAGAGCTGAGTTCTTCTGCTACCACAGTGCCGCTATGGTCAGCATCAAAGCGGTAGATCATAACCCGATCAAATTCAATTATTTTACGAACTTCTCTTGCTGCATTTTGAAATAGTTGTGCGAGTGTAGAGGCTTGTTTAATGTTAATAATAGCGGGTCTTAAGCGGTCATAAAATTTGTTTAATTGAGAGCATTGTAGCGATGGTAGGGGTTCCAATTCAAGGATCAGGGCTTCAGCAGACTGATGCACACAGGCTAAGAAGGTTTCAGCTTGAGTGCGCGGCTGATCAAAGTGCTGTTGGGGCTTTAGGGTGACTGGGAAGGGATTGGAGGTCTCAGACTCTTCTGCTAGTGCTGCGGTGATGTCTTGAACGGTTGTTTCAGCAAAAACCTGCGTTAGCCTCTGACCCAGTAAAGATTCTGGTGCAAGCCCCAAATATTCCTGAGTGTTCTGGCTGAGCTGCACAATTCTAAGATCTGGTTGTTGCAGCGCTAGGAGCACACCGTGAGGCTGGATCTGGCCAATGATATGGAGCGGCTCGCGGTCGTCCATTGCTAGACCAATCAGCTCAGAGGTAACTTGCTTCAGAGGCTTCATAACGAGGGTTGGAGTGATGTCCCGTTTAATATGCCCTTCCAGGGCTGCCAACGCACGGTTCTGACAGCAAATTTGACTGTTCCTACAGCAAGGTCAGTGGCATAGCAGCTAAAGCTTAGTAGCGATCAATACCTTTAGGGTGCTGATGCCTAAGTTAGACGCTTGGCATAGAGGCTGTTAGCGAAATGAGAAACCCGACGATGAAGCGCGATACTTGTTTGGGATCAAGAAGAAGGCTCTGCTTGGTAGCTCAGTTGACAATTAGAGGTGATGCTCTCTATTAGCTTCTTATATTAAGACATGCCTTGTGCTTAGTAGCAGATTCATTCCATGTACTCATCAAAATCTTCTAAAGGCCTGTCAAAATAGAAGCTATTTAAATTAAGCCTTTAGCACTACCACTTTGACGACGCTTGCCGGATAGAATAAAGCATACTAGTTTTAGAATCGTTGATTGTTCTGCGTGCTCATAACGTCATCGCCGCTCAGTGCAGCTTGGAACAATCTTTGCCATTGATTTTTTGCTCGGTCAATCTCGACTTGGTGCATTGCCACTCAGTTAGAGGATTACATGGTGAATCTAGTCTATTGCAGCAAGGAATAGCCGTCTGGGATCTTGAGGCTACCCTGTAGCGCATCCTCAATTGCCAATTTAGCGCCCGATATTGGGATTGGCCTTTTTTGGGTGAGGGCTCTCATGAAGTGTATTGAGCCATTTGCCATAGCTCGTCAATGAGCATGCTTTACAATTGAGACAATGTACAGCTTTGCGATAGCTATGGACAGAATTGCAGTTGACTCTCAAATTCATTTCGGCAAGCCCTGCATTGCAGGTACACGTATTACTGTGCATAGCGTTCTCCAATTACTAACGGAAGGACTTTCGTTTGAAGAAATCATTCGGGACTATTATCCAGACATTCAAGTTGAGGACATTCGAGCCTGTCTGCGGTACGCAATGGCGTTGGTGACGGCTGAAGACATTCACCTTGCATCGGCTTAATGATGAAACTTCTCCTTGACCAGGATGTTTATGCCCTGACAGCGAGATTTTTAGTTGATGCTGGATATGATGTACTCCTGGCTGCTCAACTTGGTCTTTCACGAGCAACTGATGAGGAGATATTGAAAACAGCCCAGGATCAGAACCGGCTTCTTATCACTCGTGACCGAGATTATGGCAACCTCGTTTTCGTTAAGGCAATGGGTACTGGTGTTATTTACCTTAGGGTGCTGCCCGATAACATTGATAGAGTTCATCATGAACTAATACGGGTTTTGAAAACCTACACTGCGGAGGAATTATCAAGAGCATTTGTGGTTGTAGAGTCAGATGGATACAGATTTAGAAAGCTGGTCTCATAGGTTCTATAGTTTTAGCCGCAGTAGCCAATAAGGGCCTTAGGGTATTAGAACTTAGAAGTTGATTCAGAGTTGGGTCGCGGTCCTTACAACATCTTGTTTAGGGCAACAGAGTCTTGAGTGACAAACAATTTTTCGGCTACCCGCTTGACTCCAGCGTCCAGTGCCTGGTATGTTCCGTCACAGGTCACTGGACCCCTAGCGTCCCCCAAAGTCTTGTACGAACTTTGGGGAACTAACCGCCGGGTTGTGAATTTGACAACCTGGCGGCTAGGGGGCAGTTTAGCACCTGCCTTTATTGGCCCTGCATAAGGGTCAAAGGCTTCTATTGCCCTCAAGAATTGGAGTTTTTGCTATGCACCTGACTCGGGTGTTGCAGCCGCAGCTTTGCATTTCCTTAGCTCAAGTCGCGCAGTTTCTAGGCATCTCTCCGGCCCTGATCTGCCGCATCGAACACTGGGCACAAATCCTCTTCGTGCATCGCGCCGACCGAGGCGGCCTGTTCCTCAGCTATCGCAAATTTGCCGCTTGGGTCGAAGCCTGCGCCCAAACCATTCGCGTCTGCACCGATCTGCACCTACTCGAATGGCTAGGCGAAGTGATCAAAGCCGAACTTCAGCGCTTTCAATACCCCGAAACTACGCTCAACTACTGGCGACAACTCTGGAGCCAGCAACACTACAAGCTGCGGCTGCAAACCGCCTGACCTGCTCCCTGACCGGCATTCCAGTCCCCAACTTTTTGCCCATCCCCCATGACTTCCCAGCTCCGTCTGCGTCTAGCCGACCACATCGTCCGCCGACTGCAACTGCCCGCCCTGCTCAAGCTGATGCTGCTGGTGATTGCCAACTACATCGAGCCTAACGGCAGCCAGTCCCGCGTCACGCTCGACCTGCTCAGCTGCAACAGCAACCTCGACGCCGACCAACTGAAACTGCTCCTGGTCAGCCTCGAAGCCCGCGACTTGGTTCGCAAAGTCACCGTCCATCCCGAAGGTGGTGGCCCAAGCGTATCGCTCTACAGCCTGTCGCCTAGCTTGCTCCGCGTCGTGCAGAACAGCGACGGCGCTTGAACTCATTTGAACGCCGCCGACATCACCAACGTCACCCGGTACATTGACACCTTGCGCTACTCGCAATAGACATGCAACCACTCACCAGTGCAATGTCGCTCAGTGCATTAGCAATGTCACTGCCTACATTGGCAATGTCAGCGCTTGCAGAAACTATGGGCGCTCCTCACATTCGTCTTGTCACTGCTCCGATCTCGAATGCAGGCCGATGCATTCGTATTGCAGCCCATTGCAGCCGCTGGACCCAAAGAAAAGAGGCTGGTTCGCCAGCCTCTTTATCATCCCCCCTTAACCACGTGCTTTTTACAACAGACCGCGTGAGCGCTGGTAATCTCGAATCAGAATGGCGTTGCGTAACTCGGTTGACGACAGCACCGACATGGGGAACTCCCCAGGTGAGTAGCGAGGCTGATACCAGCTCTGGCGCTTGAAGTAGCTCTGCAACTGCGGGTCGGTAAACTGACGACCGTGACGAGCGTAGATCTCATTGCGCATCAGGCTCAGTTGCCAAGCACTCCGCCCCGACAAATCACTAAGCGTGAGCGGACGCGTCAAGCTACCGCTCGGCACAGGCTGCGCTGCTGCGGACGTGCCACCTGAATTGTTAGGCGGCAAGTTGCCACCGGAGCCATTAGCACTGGCCATACTAGGCCGTGGTGTTGAATCCAACTGCGGCGTGGTGCGAACCGGTCTAGGTGCCGTTGCTGTTGCCGAGTTTGAGGCGGGAGCTTGAGGCGCTCCTGCCTGTGAGCCTGCCTGAGTTCCACCTAGAGCAGCAGCACCGTTGGTGGCACCATTGGAGGCCGTGCCAGGGGAATTAGAGCTGGGAGCATTACCCAAACCGCTATCCGAGCCAGAGCTGCCACTATTGTCAGGCGCGGCATTAGCACCATCCTCAGAGCCAAGGTCTGGTTGTCCACCTTCCAAATCACCGGAGTCAGGCAACTGGTTGTTAGGAGTCACAGGCGCAGTAGGCGCAGGTGCAGATGGCGCTGCGGGCGTCACTGGTGAAGCTGGATTCACTGGCAACGGACGCGAAGCCGAAGGCACAGTAGGCGAGGGCAGGCGCAGATTGGGCTCCGCCACAAAGGGATTGGGCGATATCGGTGGCGGCGGCATCGGTGCCGCTGCCATCGAACTTGGAGGCTCGGGCAGTGGCGGTGCAGACTGCGTTTTCAAGACATCCTTCAGCCGAGCCATCGAGTCGGTCAGGCCACCGGTTGCTGACATCTGTGTGCCTGCACCTATTGGCGGCACCGGCCCAGGTGCGACGGCACTGGTTTCTGGCGGGCTGCCCTCAGGCGCAGTGGCGATCTCCGGTTCCCCGTTTGCAGGCGCAGTCGTCTGGTCGGGATTTACAGCGGTTGCTTGTCCCTCACCGCCCAGATTGGGTGCAGGCTGCTGGTCAGACATCAACATCCACGACCAAACCCCCGCTCCCGCGAACAGCAGCGAAGCCGCCCCCACACTGGTCACCAAATCGCCAGCAAAGCGCCGCCGCGAAGGACTCGGTTCGGCATACAGTTCGTCTTGCAGATGAGGTTGGACTTCTGGGCTGTAGAAATCCGGCACCTGCTCCGCATCCACTTCCACCGAGTGCAGGCGAATGGCGTTGAAGAAATCCTGCTCTTCTGGCGTTGGCTTGCGGTAGGGTGGCTGAGCCTGAGCGCCCACACTGCTGGGCGGCGTAAACCCTGGGTTGAAGCCAACTGCCGGTGCATCTGATTGCAAGTTGGACTGAGAATTGGACAGCGTCAGTGGCGCTGGGTCCAAGTGGTCCAGTCTGAGACTGAAGATCGGATCCGAGGCCGAGCTGCGCTCCATAGACGCAGTGTCGTCTAGCCTTGGCCCTTTGCCTAAGCCGTTACTTGAGCCATTGCGGGAGGCAAAACCGTTAGCTCGTTGAGCCTTAGACTGACGCGCTGCCGCTTGATCCAGTTGTTGCAGCAGCGCATCCACCACGGCATCCGGCGGCTGGTCTTCGTCCTGAAAGAAGTTAGGTGGCAGCGGCGGCACCGGGGGAGCCGGTTTGGCGGGAGTCGTTTGGTTGACCTGATTAAGCCAGGCTTCGACCACATCCTCTAGAGGTTCTGGCGGTTCCCCATTGGTCTGAGCCGCTGAGCTGGCAGTCGGCGGTTGCAGATAAACAGTCGCCTCATCATCCGGTGTCAGCTTAAAAGTTGCCTCTGCACTGGGCTGATGCAGAGGCGTAGACAGATTGTTAGCTGGGAAGCCCACTTCTGTGTCTACGTCTGCATGGGATGAGAGGTCAAACGCTGACTCCGCCCGTGGACTGGCGGCAACCGGCACCGAGCTAGACTCAGGCAAATCGTAGGGTGCAAAGCCAGCTTCTGTATCTACATCAGCTTCTTCATCGGCTTCATCGGCACCGGCCTGCTTAGGCATCGAGCCGTTCACTGACCCATTGGCATGCACAGGCACTTGAGCCGCGAAATCAGGCGCTGCCTCTGCGGCCACATCGTAAGTGACAGCTGAGGCCGCGCTGACTTGAGGCGTGGTCCATTCAGCAGGGTCGAGCTGGTCGAGTGCTTCTAAAACGCTTTGGACAGTGGGAAAGCGATCGCCAGGTTGGGGAGCCAACAGCTGCTCTAGCAGCCGCAGCAGACCAGCGCTAATCGGTTCGCGGTTGCTGCTGAGGTCCAGACTTTGCTGCCAGGTCATGTTCAGCGTGGTTGGCAGCGGCGTCAGCAGGGGCGCTTGATAAAACAGTTCCTCGGGCGGTTGGCCGGTCAGCAGTTGCAGGGCAATCACCCCCACTGCATAGAGGTCACTGTGGCAAAAGGCACGACCCGTTTGCATCTGATCCAGCGGCGCGTAGCTGGGGATGAGGGCATGACCACCGGGTTCATCTAACACCGAAGATTGCAGGCGGCGCAACGCCTCTGCAAACACGCCGAAGTCGCTAAGCAACGGCTGGTGGGAGCTGCTGTGCAGCAAAATGCTGTTGGGTGTCAGGTTGCGGTGGATGATGCCTGACTGATGCAACGGCAGCAGCACCGCCAGAATGTCCCGCATCAGCCCGACCACCTCTGGCTCGGCTAAGTGAGGCAAGCGATGGGGCTGAGTCTGCTCAAACTGGTTGGCTATACGGTCGCGCCAGTGGCCCCGTTCTTGCTGGCTGAGCAGGTTTAGGAGAGGCTCAGCATCGGGGTGTGCCTGCACCAGAAACAGTCGGTCCTGCTCTGTAAAAGCCGCAACTGGCTTCAGAATCTGAGGATGATCGAGCCCTCGCAAGTCAGCAATGGCATCTTCAAAGGCTTCCAGGCAGTGCTCCAGCACATACACCCCCGGATTGCGGGGCGTGAACTCCTGGAGTTCAACCAACTGCTCGCCATCTTCGAGGTCCACCGCCAGATACAGACGACTATTGGTCGCTTGACGGAGGAGGCTCTGAATGCGAAAGCGCTTATGCAGCAGGGTGTCGACAGCCAGATCGGCAGTGAGCAGGCAGGGGGACGTCATAGACTGTTCCTCAGTCTCCAAAAGCGCAACGGGTAGAAGTTGGCACTGCTTATCCCTACAGCAAAGTTCGGTTGCGACCGGAAAATACTCAGCTCGGCTTTAGCGAACTCAGCCTTAAGTCAGTTGATCTGTGCCTGCACCCAGACCAGAAAAACCCGTCCAGTCCCAGAACTCTGGGCAAGACGGGTCAGAAGTTATCCACTCAGGAGCTAACGAATTCGTCAGCGAGCACTGACATCCAACGAGAAGTCACCAGCTCCTGCACCCACAACGTCAATCGAGTAAGTGCCGCCCGTTGGCACCTGCGCTTGCCACTGCGACAAGCCCTCAGCATCTTCAACGACACGACCATCAGGATAGCGAATAGTGAACTGGGCATTGCCGCTGACCCTCGTTACAGTCAGCGTTTGGTTCTCTTGCACGGTGATCGGGTAGCGCAGCACCGTGCCCGCCGGAGCCTGATCGGAAACCGTCGTGCTGGTCTCGCCATTGCCGAACTGAATCGGAGCGCGCTCCTGGACCTGGGGTTCAGCTTGCGTAGGGCTAGGCGATGGCGCCGTGGTCGGGGCAGCGGTGGGGGCTGGCTGCAAGTCAACGGTCAGGTTATAACTGCCTCGGTCAATACCCTCTGCCGTTTTTAGCTCAATCGAATAGTCATCTTTGTAGGGCACTTCGCCATCCCAGGCCGAGACACCCGTAGCGTTCTGATCCAGCGGATTGCCGTTGGAATCCAGCACGCTCATGACAATGCCCCGACTGCCTTGGAGCCGAACACTGAGACGCTCACCCTGTCCAGCTGAGAGCACGTAGGCCAGAGTCTGATTGCCAGCGAGGTTACCCGACTGCTGAACTGTAGTCCCCGGATTGATACCCAGGCGCACTTCTTCGCGGGTGGGTTCGGGGTTGGTCGTGGGGGCGTCAGCGGTTGCCAAGGGAGTCGGTGCTGGGGTTGAGGCCAGCGGCGTGGGAGTGCTGGTAAAGACCGGCGTGGGGCTCACTGTGGTCTGCGGCTGATCGGAGTCTCCCCGCAGCAACAAGCTGACCACGGCCCAGGAGCCAAAGCCAGTCACCAACATCAAGCCCACAATTACCAGAGCTGGAAACCAGGGCTTGTCCCAAATTGATTCGGGAGGCGCGGCGTTGACCGCTGGAATCGCCATTGTGGGTCGGGGACGGGCGGCGGGTCCAACGGGCGGCGCCACATTAGTATCAGGTGGACGTCCTACTGCCATGGTTGCCACCCGCGACAGATTAGGGTCAGGTTGGCTGGACTGCAAACTCATCAGCGCTTGCGAGGCTTCATCGGCAGTCTGATAGCGGTCACCTGGTTTGTAGGCCAGCATGCGGTTGAGCACCTGCGCCAGACCAGGACTCACCGGCTGGGACAAGTAGCGTTGCCACTGCCAGGTGAGGCTTTCATCATCAAATAAATCTTGAGGTTCGTGTCCGCTCAGCAATACGACTGCTGTCGCCGCCAGCGAGTAAAGGTCACTGCTGGGGTAGGCTCGACCGGTTTGCAACTGCTCACTGGGCGCGTAACCCAACTTACCTACCATCGTGGCTTGATGACCCTGATCGCCCTGAAAGCGAGTGGCAGCTTCTTTGACCACGCCGAAGTCGATTAGGACAGGCTTGCTGTCGCTGCTGCGCAGAATCAGGTTATCGGGAGCAATGTCGCGGTGAATAATGTTTTTGCCGTGGATGTAGCTTAGTACCGGCATCACTTGGGCCAGCAGCCGAATAATTTCCTCTTCGCTGAAGGTTTGCCCCTGGAGCTTGCGCTCGTTGAGCAAAGCACGATAGGTTTTGCCGTCGATGTAATCCTGCACTAGGAAAAAGCGTCCGCCTTCTTCGAAGGTGGCGCGGAACTGAGGCACCTGGGGATGCTGAAGCTGGTAGAGGGTGCTAGCTTCACGGCCAAACAGCTCGCGTGCCTTGTCCATCACAGTCTCACCCCGCTGGATCGGGATGAATTCTTTCAAAGCACAAGCTTCGTTAAAGCGTCCTTGATCCTCCGTCAGGTAGGTCCGCCCAAAGCCTCCCTGCCCTAGAACACGGGTAATACGGTAACGATTGGATAGGACGGTGCCAGGGGGAAGAGGAGGCTGCATAGGGAAACTCGTACAGCGAAGGGCTGAATCGGTAGACGGGTTAGGAACACTACAGACAGATCTAAACAGCCAACCGCGAGACTAATCGGGATAAAACTGGATAGAACTAACATATTGCTTAACCTAGCCGGTTTGCCTCCCTGTTTGAGTGGAGAGCTTTGCTAGGTCTGCTCTACAATTTTGCGATATTGTCCAGCCCATCTTCTGAACTTTGACTTCAGTTCGCTCATCTGATGCTGCCTTTGAGGCCAAACTGCTCAAGCTTAACCAACGGCTAAAAGCGGCCCGTCTGGGTTTCGTGGTTGAACAGCGGGGCAACAGTCTAGTACTGCGCGGCACGCTGCCGCCCCGTCCGGGTACCGGTCGCCTGCGCCCCTACCAACAACGCCTGAGCCTGAGTCTAGCCGCCAATGCTGATGGCTTGAAACAGGCTGAGCAAGCCGCCAAAGTGATCGCAGCACAGCTGATTCAGAAGACCTTTGACTGGCAGGATTATCTGAAGTGGGGTAGCGCCCGCAACTTGGCGTTTAGCGAGCTGACTGTGCCGCAGCAGGTTGAGGCATTCGAGCGCTGGTTTTTCAACCAGCGAGGCGAGCAAGCGGCCAGCCGCAGCACTTGGGCAACGGCTTACGCGCCGTACTTGCGTCAAGTGCTCGAAGTGGCTCAAGCTCATGCGGACTTCAGTATCAGCGAGGTCATCTACAGCGCTCTGCTCAAAACGCCACCGGACAGCCGCAGCCGTCAGGTTTGCAGTACAGCACTACGCAGCTTTTGCCAATTTCTCAAGCTAGAGGTGCCCTTTGAAGTGGGCGAATCTGGTTTGGGCTATCAGCATCCCAGCCCACGCAACTTGCCGGATGACCAACTGATTATTGAGTGGTTTGAGCGCATTCCCAACCCTCAGTGGCGGTTCGTTTACGGCTTAATGGCCGCTTACGGGCTACGCAATCACGAGGTTTTCTTCTGCGACTTTGCTGAACTGCGTAATGCAGCTGTCGCCAATCCCACGGTGCAGGTTCTAACCACCACCAAGACTGGCGAACATGAAGTCTGGCCCTTCTATCCGGAATGGGTGGAGCAGTTTCAGTTGCGTTCTGGCTGCTTGCCGCCAGTCAAAACTGATCTCACCCGAACAACTCTCCAGCAAGTCGGGGCCACAGTAACCCGGCAGTTCAGGCGCTACGACCTGCCCTTCTCTCCCTATGACTTGCGCCATGCTTGGGCAGTGCGCACGATCCACTTTGGGCTTTCTGATACGGTTGCGGCTCGAATGATGGGCCACTCGGTTGCCATTCACACCCGCACCTACCACCGTTGGTTGGCCCGCCGCGACCAGCAGCAAGCGGTTGAAACAGCACTAGCACGTTCAGGACTGAAGCCCCCAGTCAAGCCCCCAATTCCGGCCGCATCAGCTGCGGTGGCTGCACCTGAAGTAGCCACCTCTGAAGTCTGAAGGCGAGGCTTCAGCACCTGGTCCAAGGGCCTTGCTTGACCCTCCTGGACTCTGAACTTTTGGGCAAACGCCCCCATCCCTTACTTCCACCCCCCTATGAGTGAAGCCACGACCGATCAGCCCGAATTTGAGTCCGACATCCCTGACGACTGGGTTGAACGGGGAACCGTGCTAGCTGGTGTTGGTTGCTACACAGAAGCCATGGCCTGCTTCGACCGGGCTCTGGAGCTACAACCCGACCACGCAGATGCTTGGAACAACCGGGGCCACAGTCTGGCTGCCTTAGGCCGGATCGATGAGGCCTTTGCTTGTTTCGACCAAACTATCCGCTTTAACCCCGACCACTATTGGGCCTGGAACAATCGAGGGCTAGCGCTGGCCCGTCTGGGGCGATACCAAGAAGCGCTAACCAGCTTCGAGCGCGCCATTGAGTTCAATCCCAACGATGCGAATGCCTGGAATAACCGGGGCTTGGTCCTGTCCAACCTGGGTCGTCATGACAAAGCGCTACTCAGCCTAGAGCGGGCAGTCGAGTTGCAACCAGACTACTACCAGGCCTGGCTCAATCGAGGCGGTGCCCTGCTTGCCCTGAGCCGTCCTGCTGAAGCTCTCCGTTGTCTCGATCAGGCTTTGGCAATTCGGCCCGACTATGGCAAAGTCTGGTTTCATCGTGGCAATGCCCTAGTTGGTTTGGGCTGCGTGGCAGAGGCGATTGCCGACTACGAGAAGGCGCTAGCCCATGACCCCAACGACCGCCGCATTCGTTATGTGCGCGACCTGCTGTTGGCTAGCACCGGCCAACCACCAGAAGCCAACTCTAGTTTCTGCCGAGTTTTGGAGCCTGATCGTTCAGCCGCTGAGGCCAATGATGTTAATGCACAGGCTCAAGAGGCCAATAGTCAGGGGGATCAGGGCGATAGCTTAGACACACTCCTGGCAGAGTTTGACCGGGTTCTTGCGAGCAACCCCGATGACGCTGCGACCTGGGTAATGCGAGCAATGTTGTTGGGTAGCTCTAGACAACACGAGGCGGCAATCGCTAGTTACGATCAGGCACTGACCTTAGAGCCGCAAGAATATCGCTCCTGGTCCAATTGAGGCACTGAGTTGGCTAGTTTGGGGGGTCACGAGGAGGCAATCGCTAGCTACGAGCGGGCGCTAGGCCTCGAAGCTGGAGACATTGCAGTTTGGAGTAACCGTGGTGCTTCCTTGGAGCGCTTGGGCGATTATGCAGAAGCGATTGCCAGCTACGACCAGATTCTGGGACTGCAACCTAAAGATGCCAGCACTTGGTATAGACGCGGCTGTGCTCTGATGCAGTTGCAGCGAGGTCAGGAAGCACTCGCTAGCTTTGACCAGGCACTAGCACTGGATCCCCATCGCGTAAACACCTGGTATCGGCGTGGTCACGTCCTGGCGCACCTCAACCAACACAGCGCAGCAATTGACAGCTACGACCAAGCGCTCCAGCTCCAACCTGCCTTGGCAGGAGCCTGGTACAACAGGGCCTGTTGCTATGCGCTCCAGGGTAATGCGGAGCAGGCCATTATTGACCTCCAGGAAGCGCTGAATCTAGACGCACAACAATATTGTCCCCTGGCGCAGGCAGACAGTGACTTTGGCCGGCTCCGGAACGACCCACGCTTTCAGGCAATTCTTCAAGCAAAAGACAGTGCTAGCTAAGGGTCTTAGCTAGCAATACGAGAGCTGAGATTTCGGCTCTATCTACTCTGCCGACTCACCGAGCACCTGATTCTTAAAGCTACGGATGTTGCTGTTGAGTTCCTGGCGGTTGGAGGCAAACAGCAGGTAGCGATAAACAAACCAAACCGTGTAGCTTGCACCAACGAGTTCAAAGGTCGGCGCTAGCAGAGGGGTTGAGTTGATGACACCCAGGATAGCCGAGAGGATCGACAGCACGGGGGTGAGAACTAGAACCAGCGCAAAAACAGTTAGAGGCGTTTTGTACTGGTTTACAACGTGGGACAGGCCCTCAGGGATATAGGCAAAGGGGGCTAGTAGTTCTCTGATTAGACGGCGCTCGGTCGTCGCTTCAGCAGCAGGAACCGTGGCCAACGGGGCAGCAGTCGGCGGTTGTACATTAACCGCTTCAGGCTGTTGAGCATCGGCGACTGCGTAAGTGGATTTTGCTTCGGTGTTCATCGTGTTCTCCAAAACAGGTTGCTCGCTTTGCCGGACTTCCTGGGCAGGGTGATCAACGAGATCAACGAGATCATCTTTGATACTAGACGCCCCTCCGGAGATTGCATCAGTTACGTCAGAAATGATGCCCTGCTCCGCTGGCTCGGCTTTAACTGGCTCAGCTTTAAATTGATGCTCAGGCTCAGTGTAGCTACCCGCTTGGGTATCAGCTACGCCTTCAGGCGACTCAAAGCCAGAGCTTTTGTGGTGGGTGGGTCGAGGAGTCCTGCTATTAGCGCCTGAATAAACTCTGGCTGCTTCTAGCGGCTCCAGCTCCGAGTCTTCCACCGCTTGCACAGCGGTTAGTACGGTATCCAGCTTAGACTCAGGTATCTTACCGGCCTTGGCCATTGCTTCGTCTAATTCAGATTCTGGCGTCTCGGGAACTAAGGTTGTTACCTCGCTCAGCTCAGCTTCGGTTAACTCCTGCGTTGCCAGTGCCGCCTCTAACTCAGATTCCGGTACAGCGTGAACTGCTTCAATCACTGTTTCCACAGCAGATAGCTGGTCCAATGAAATTACCTCGGCAGCTTGCTGCGGTTCATCTGAGTGGGTCACGTTGGGTTCCGGAGTTGGTTCAGGCATGGAGGGCTCCTAATTGTTAATTGCAGCCATTGTGTTCTTCCCTCTATAAATCGACGTTAGCGAAGCAGGGACACGGCTTCGCGCTCCCTAGGGTAGAGATACCCAGCCGGGGAAACAGTTTACCGTGTATTAACTCTTTAGGAATAGTGCTGTTGTACGTTCGCAAACGGTTGTGAACCAAAATAGTTAGTACTAAGGCGTCGCAAGCCTTCCTTCGCTATGGTGCTGGCAGCACCTACTGGATCTGCTTTGGAGTAGTGCAACGTCACAGCATAACTAATCCACCAGTTTTGAGTTTCAATTGTGCTGCCTTCGGTGCGTGAGGATGTGGAGCGGTTCAAGCCTAACCGCGCTTCGTTTCCACGCTGAAAAGCTGGATACTCGGTCACATGCCGGAAGCGCTTGACCAACGCTTTCAGCATGTGACAGATCAGAACACTTGGGAAGAAGTCGCAGCGGGTCTACTCCAATACCCGGTCATGACCTAACTCTCATGACCTAGACAAGTCGAGAAACTGCCGAACACTTCAGCAGCTAACTTTTACAACAAACTATGAGCGAATACATGACCACCCTAAACTGACCTGCGATAGCGATGCACAACTTCAAACACTTACAAATCTGGCTAAAGCTAGAAAAGTTTGAGTAGGACAGCACTAACGAGGATAGCAACGTCACCTATCGTCACACTGTTCACAAAAAGGGTCTGCCAATACGCTTCTCCGTGGCGCATAACTTTTATGATTTATCGATCGTCATCGCAGTAAACGAAAAACAGGTAGGGGAGCGCGTTGCGTACGACCTCGGCAAGATAGATAGTTTCAAACAACTGTTATCGGCTTTCGGAAGTAGAACTTTGAAGAACTTAAATACCTGGAAACCCTTTAATGAGTCGATGCACGACCATCAGAGCAATCCGTTGACGTCGCAAGCCGCGCGCACCTCTGATGTGTGCCATAACTGAAGACGACCTTTACGGTGCATGTCAATATGAGCAGTCTCGAAATGAACGCAACTCTAACAAGAAACGTTGAGAACTTGTACAGGTGGTTTGCTGCTGAAGGCTTCGAGTACAACGGCACAGACGAAGACGGACGGATGCGTTATTTGAAGCGCATTGATGCAGTTCCACCCACTCACTTCTTTTTCGTTCTGCACAGCTTTGATGAGATGAAGACAGCCGTGGAGACGGGGGACACCTACGAGATGAGAAAAAGCTACAGCTTGAAAAACATGACCGGGCTGACAGAGATGATGGGCGAATACGGAGCGTGGCGTAACGCACTCTACCAGTAGACGGAAAGCGGAGTAAAACCGAGGCGTTTTGGCTAAAGTCAAGGCGCTTCTAGCATAACCCCTTAAGGCTACGCAAACAGGAGGAACAGTACAGGAAAATACTATGCGACTATAGGGAGTGAGATGACAACACCAGACCAACAACACATAACTGAAAAGGACAAATATATGCCTAAGGACAATACAACCCACGACGCAGAAGCGGCTAGTGTTCTACGTGCCAACCTTGAAAACTTGAACGCATGGCTCAAGCTTGAGCACTTTGAATACAAAGGGACAAACAAGCATGGCCACCTCTGCTTCAACAAGGACTTCCTCGACTATCGCGATAGGGGCTACACCTATACCGTACGTCACAACTTCGCCAGCGCTGCTGCGATGGATATCCCTACGAAGGGCGATGAGACACTACCTTATGACCTTCTTCAGCCGGATAGTGTAACACGCCTTGTGGCCGCGTTTGGGGAATGGCATGAGAGCGTATTCCCAGATAACCCACTAGACAGAAGCCCGCTGTGAGAAGCCTCACCATAGCCTGAGTACACCCAGTAGAACGGAGTCGCTTTGGCTGAGGCTGAAGCGCTTCTAATTTGTAAACCTACCACGAGTGGAAACAAAGACTCAGTAAAGTGTTTTGATCTAAAGTTTATTGACAACACAAAGTTGAACATTTGTGTTGTCATAGTGAAGTATCTAGTTGTTAAAATCAGCCCCAAGCAGTTTTCCATCTCTCGTTTCAACAGCTATCCAAGAACCTGAACCAGGGTTTCGAATAGAAGAGTCGACAAGTCTTGAAATACTGCTTCTGAAAACTCAGATATCTGATCTGACATCACACAAGGAGACGGCTACCACTGAGTAGTAAAAATGCATCATTCTTCCTAAAAGAGCAACAGAGAACGCGACGTACAATTTGCAAAGGTACTCTTTACAAGAGACGATTGTTCCGCTAAGCGCGGCTTTTTCCGTACCCTCCCTTGCTTACTGCAACTGTAGAGGAGGAAATAGCAAGAGCTAGTGATTCCCGCTCACATCACTCTTCACCAGCTTTCCAGGCAATCGCTTGAACCGGTTTGGGGTCAGGCAAGCGAAAGGAAATCAGGGCTGCCACCAGCACAAAGAATGTAGAGATCCAGAGACAACCAACCAGGCCAAAGAGCTGATAGATCAGTCCCGAGAGTACGGTGCCAGCCAGCCGTCCGCCTGAGTTTGCCATGTAGTAGAAGCCTACGTTCAGCGCTACCTTGTCATCCTCGGTAAAGGCCAGCACCAGGTAGGAATGGACTGCTGAATTAAAGGCAAAGACCACACCGAACAGAGCCAAACCGCCCACAATGGTTAGCGTCGGCGAGACGCCTAATTGCAGCGCTAGAGCAATAGCTGCGGGCACTGCTGTCAGGAATGAGGTCCAGAACTGGATCGTCCGAGCTTGAGGAGGTTGACCTGAGCCTAACAGCCGCAACAGGTTGGGAGCTAAAAACTGAATCGTACCGTAGCCAATCACCCAACAGGCCAGAAAACCCCCAACCTGCATAAACGACCAACCCAGAGAACTGCGCAGGAAAACGGGTAAGCCAACTACAAACCAGACATCCCGCGAACCGAACAGGAAAAAGCGAGCGGCGGAGAGAATATTGATTTCCTCACTCTTCGAAAAGAGCTGCTTGAACTTGACCTTAGCCTTGATTTTGCCCATGCCCTTAGGTAGCAATACCCCAGTTAGCAGAAGCAGAAACAGCCCTCCAGCCATAAGCAGCAGAGCTTTCACAAAACCGAGAGATGCTAGCAGAGCTGCACCGACAAAAAAGCCCACTCCTTTGAGCGCATTCTTAGAACCCGTGAGAATGGCTACCCATTTGAACAGAGAGGATTGAGCGTCCTGAGGCACTACCAGCCGAATCGCACTCTTGGAACTCATCTTGGTGAGGTCTTTCGCAATGCCCGATAACGCTTGCGCTGCCATGACATACACAACACCAAAACCTACTGGCCAACTAGGATTCAGTAAGGCAGTCATCACCAAAGCGAACACTTGAAGCCCGATACCGCCGTAAAGGGTGACTTTCAAACCAAACTGAGAACCAATCCACCCACCTAGAAAATTAGTAATAACGCCAAAGATTTCATAGAACAAAAATAGAGAGGCAATTTGTAAAGGGGTGTAGCCCAGCTGGTTGAAATGAAGCAGCACCAGCATGCGTAGAGCACCATCAGTGACAGTGAACCCCCAGTAGGCAGCGGTGACCAGCAGGTAATTTCGCAGGTTTGCGCGCTCAGCAGTCGTGGCAGTCATAGCTTTTCAGGAATGAAATTGCAGCAAAGCATCAATGACCGGGCAAAGAAAGGGCAACCTTGCGGGCTAGTTCCACCATGCGATTGGCATAACCCCACTCGTTGTCGTACCAGGCCAGAATCTTGACCTGAGTTTCATCGACCACCATCGTGGATAGGGCATCGATGATCGAGGAGCGGGGGTCATCTTTGTAGTCAACAGAAACCAGGGGACGCTCTTCGTACCCCAGAATTCCTTGAAGGGGACCTTCCGCAGCGGCTCTGAGCAGACTATTGACTTCCGCCACAGTTGTAGGCCGTGCCACCTCAAAAACACAATCGGTTAGAGAGGCGTTCAACAACGGCACACGCACAGCCAAACCATTGAGTTTGCCATCCAGCTCTGGGTAAATCAGACCAATAGCCGTGGCTGAGCCTGTGGTGGTTGGAATTAGGGAAAGGTTACTAGCCCTTGCCCGTCGCAGATCCTTATGGGGAGCGTCTACGAGGGTTTGAGTATTGGTCTGGTCATGGATGGTTGTGATCACGCCGTGCTTAATTCCTAAGCCTTCATGGATTACCTTGACCACTGGCGCCAAGCAGTTGGTGGTGCAGGAAGCGGCGGTGAGCAGATGATGTTGGTCAGGTTCGTATAGATGCTCATTAACCCCCATCACAAGGTTCAACGCTCCCCCTTTTACCGGGGCAGCCACGATGACCTTATGCACACGGTGATCAAAGTAGGGGGCCAGTAGCTCAGGGCTGCGGAACTTACCGGAGCACTCCAAAACCAGGTCAACGCCAAACTCCTCCCAGGGCACTTCCCCAGGGCTCGCCGACTCACTGAAGCTGAGGTACTTACCGTCAATGCAAACTTGGTCCCCCTCAGCTTCCACCTCCGGGGCCCAGCGTCCGTGAACTGAATCAAACTTGAGCAGATGGGCTGCCGTCTTTGGCCCACCTTTTAGCTCGTTGATATGAACAAACTCCAGTTCAGGCCAGCCCCAGCCTGCTCGCAGTGCCAACCGACCGATCCTGCCGAAGCCATTAATCCCTACCCGAGCTCTCATAATTTCCTCTCAACCTAGCGTCAGGTTTACTCATCTTGTCTAGAAGGAGACTTTATGGATAGCATCTCCGCCATTTCAAGAAAAATTGATTTCTCAAGAACGATAGCAGAGTTTTTTAGACAAGAACTAAAACCTCGGCTTTTTCGTCAGAAGCGTATGAATGATCAAGCTAAGCTCAGGTTGGCCTTGAAAACTGTGCCAGTCTTACCTGCATAGTCGCAGTCGGCCCCAACACGAGTGACCGCTTGGGGTAATGGAATGTAGCCTATAGAACTGATTAATCAAGCCTTGTTTTGGACACAAAGGCACTGCAATAAATAAGACCCAGAAGGATCTGGCTTTTACTCACATGGGCGAGTCGGGACCATCGGGCTAAAGCGGCGATATTCAGCCAGGTACTGCTCTAGGGCAGCGAACTGCGGTAGGTTGAGGCTGTAATAGATCCAGCGACCTTCCTGTCGAGAACGAACCAAGTCCGCTTCTTTAAGAGTCTTGAGGTGGAAAGACAGCTTGGACTGAGCCACTCCCAAATGCTCACAAAGATCGCAGACACACAGTTCCTGGTCCCGCAAAAGTTCTATTGTCTTGACTCGCAACGGTTCGGCTAGAGCATGAAACCCAGCAACCACTAAATCTGATGCTGTTTTTGGGGTGGTTTTCATCAATTTTTATTGAAACATAACCTAATTTTAACTAGAAGAGCCGACTGTCGTATCGAGAAAGCGCTAAACAGGGAGAAATCTGCGGGGCTATTGAGTGTGAAGATGAGATCCAGAACAGCACGAATCAGTAGCCTCCGTTAATCCCTACTGATCCGAATCTTTAGGATATAAAGTCAAGAACCAATCTCTGAATAGTCAGGAACTTTGACCCGAGTCAAGTCCAAGGGCACGATTGGTGATTTCAAGGGTCTGCTTTGTTGTTGCCTCTTTGCGCTCACTGTAGCGGTCAGTTAGATAGTCAACCTTATCCCGCAGTAAGAGTGTGAATTTGTAAAGCTCTTCCATAACATCAACAACGCGATCTCGATAGAGCGAATCTTTCATTGTCCCGTCTTCATTAAATTCCTGGTAAGCCTTGGGAACTGAAGACTGATTAGGGATCGTGAACATCCGCATCCAACGCCCCAAAATTCGCAGTGTGTTCACGGCATTGTAGGACTGGGAACCGCCACAAACCTGCATCACAGCCAGGGTTCTGCCTTGAGTGGGTCGCACTGCCCCCATGCTCAGCGGAATCCAGTCAATCTGGAGCTTCAACAAACCGCTAACTTGACCATGCATTTCTGGGCTAGACCAAACTTGACCTTCCGACCACTGGCTCAGTTCCCGCAGTTCTTGAACCTTTGGATGGGTATCAGGTACGCTGCCGTGCAACGGCAAATCATGTGGATGAAAGAACCGAACTTCTGCCCCAAACCCTTCGATGATTCGAGCGGCTTCCTCAGCCAATAAACGGCTGTAGGAACGCTCTCGTAGAGAGCCATATAGAAATAGAATTCTAGGTTTGTGATCAAAGTTCATTGCACGATAGACACTAAATGTTCGCCAGACATGAGCAGTGATGGATACTTGAGCTGATTACAAGCCTTCAGTAACGCCAAGATAGGGGCGAAGGACACTTCAAGGGGAGAGTGATTTTTCAAGCCTTTGAAGACTTTAGTAGAGCCATTTCACCATTGAGAAAAGCGACATATAGAATGTACAACTGTTTCACTAGCCTCCAAGCTCCAGTCAGCAACAGGCAGAACTATACTCAGCAGTAGAAACACTGGGTCACCTTGGAACCTGCCATGCGCCCCTTTTGGCCTTCGCTGCTCGCTAGCCTGATGGTATTGCCTGCTCTCGGCCCCACTCCATTCTCCGTTCAGGCAGCCACACCCAACCCACGAGTTGAGCCACCCCAATCGCTGCCCCGTGAACCGGCCCGTGAGCCAGCTAACGAACCAGCTAATCAGCCGGTACCCACGCCAAGCCCTGCGGCTCAAGAGCCAGCCTCAGCACCCCAACCCGCATCTGAGGTCGATGCTGACGCTGCTCAGCGCCAACGCCAGCTGGCTCAAGCGGATGAACTCTATCAGCAGGGCCAAATTGCAGCAGCTCAGTCGCTCTACCGCAAAGCAAAAGATCCTTTTCGCGAGCAGCTTGAAACCAATCGCCCCATCCCTATCTCTGATCCCGAACAGCTTTCGCCGGCGGGACGAGTGTACTGGCGCGAGTATGAGGCTGGCGTAGCCCAAAAGCTGCAAACCCGGATTTTAGTCCCCCTGCGGTTGCTGGTTGAGCAGTATCCGCAGTTCATTCCGGGTCAGGTACGATTGGCCGAAGTCCTGCGGCAGCAAGGGCAGACGGCGGAGGCGGTTCAGGTGTTGGAGCGGGCTACCAGCCTCTATCCCAGCCAGCCAGACCTGATCCGGGCTCAAGTTGCTGCCCAGGCTGCGGCTGAACAATGGCTGGAAGCGTCAATTGCCGCTCGCCAGTTCGCCCTGCTCAATCCAGAGGACCCAGCAGCACCTGAGTTTCGCCAACTTGCCGACGAGCATTTCAAACAGTTTCAGTCCAAGTTGCGCAGCCGCTTGACCGGACAGGCAATCGCCAGTGTCCTCACTGGCGCTTTAAGCTACGGTCTGACGGGCAGTTTGTTTGGGCCGATTTCCTCGCTGCAAGTCACCGTGCTGATGCTTCAAGGCGAGTCTACGGTCGGTAACCATGTGGCGGAGCGCGCAAAACGGCAGCTCAAGGCAATTGATGATCCAGAAATTGTGGCTTATATAACGGAGTTAGGCCAGAAGCTAGCCCGGGCCGCAGGCCGGGACGATTTTAAGTACGAGTTTTATGTGGTGCCTGAGGAAGATCTCAATGCCTTTGCTTTACCGGGCGGTAAGGTTTTTGTCAATGCAGGAGCAATTTTGGAGACGCGTTCTGAAGCAGAACTAGCAGGATTGCTCTCGCACGAGCTTGCTCATGCGGTGCTCTCGCATGGTTTTTTGTTGATGACTCAAAGCAGCTTCATTGAAAATATAACCGGGGGTAATTTGCTGGGCAGCCTGGTAGTGATGAGTTACAGCCGTGATATGGAGCGCCAAGCTGATATTCTGGGCACTCGCATTCTGGCGTCTTCTGGCTATGCAGCCGATGGGATGCGCAATTTGATGGTGACGCTTAAAAAGCAAGTAGAACAAGCTGAACCACCCACGTTTTTGTCTTCGCACCCTACAACAGATGAGCGCATTGGCAACTTAGAAAGCTTGATTGAGCGCAATGGCTACAACCGTTATGCCTTTGAAGGCGTGACTCGCCATGAGCAAATCCAAGCACGTGTCAATCAAGTTTTAGCTGAGCAAAAACCTTCTGAATCACGCAGGAGGCGAGAGCGACGGTAAGGACTGCGCTAATAACGTCCATATTCAATCTAAATTGATGGAAAAGCCAGAGATTTTTGTGTATCTCCAAACGCATAAAGATCTAAGAACGAGCAGAACTGAGTTGTTTGCCTAGAGAGTGAGTTTCTAGATTCCCATCAAGCCAAAGCCTTTTGTTAGACTCTGGCTTGTTTATAGACCTCGAACTTCTATAATTTTGATTCGGGTGCTAGACCCTGGACCAGTTTCAACCACAAACGGAGTCAGTTATGAAATTACCCAGCTTCACGACTATCCTTGTGCCAGTTATTGTTTTAGTCTCCCTGGTGATCGGGTTTATCGTGACCTCAGTTTCACCACCATTAGCAGCAGACTTACAAGCTAAAGCTCAAATTACAGGCCCAGGCATTACAGGTAATCTAGCCCTTCTACAAGGTACTGATGGTTTAGTCCGAGTCCGAGTTGAGTTGCAAGGGAATCCTCAAACTCTGACCCCCGGTCTGCATGGCTTGCATTTACATGAAACTGGCTCCTGCCAAGCTGCTGGTCAAACCGCTTTTGGTGCTGCGAAAGGCCACTTTGATCCAGGCCCATTTGGTTCCTCAACCCCAGTTGAGGCAAACCATCCCTATCACATGGGCGACCTGCCAAATATCCTAATCGACCAACGAGGCAGAGGCCGCTTGCAGACTTCGACTAACCGAATTGCGCTCACTAACGGTCCTCTAAGCCTATTTGATGCCGATGGCAGTGCGGTGATCGTGCATAAGCTCAATGACCAATTTAAAGCAGGTGGCAGCGCAGCCGAAGCAGGTGGAGCACGTTTGGCCTGTGGTGTGATCGAAAAGACCTAACATAAGGCAGTTTCTGGGCAATTGGACCCAATCGCAAAATCCCCGATTGGCAAAAGATATAGCTTAAGCCCTTAAGCCCATTTGCACCTGCCAGAGGCCAGCATAGATACCCCGGTGCTGAATGAGTTCCTCGTGGCGGCCCTGTTCCACTAAACGGCCTCGTTCCATCACATAAATGCGGTCGGCATTGCGTACCGTAGACAAACGATGGGCAATTGCAATCGTGGTTCGGCTTCGGGTGATGTGCTCTAAAGAACGCTGAATCGCCGCCTCAGTTTCGTTATCCACCGCTGAAGTTGCCTCGTCCAAAATTAGAATTGGCGGATTTTTGAGAATGGCACGGGCAATGGCTAAACGCTGCCGTTGACCACCTGATAACTTTTGTCCTCGCTCACCCACAATTGTGTCGTAGCCCTGAGGCAATTGCAGAATAAACTCGTGAGCCTCAGCAACTTTAGCAGCAGCAATTACTTCTGATTCTGAGGCGTCAAAACTACCGTAGGCAACATTCTCCCGCACGGTGCCGTGAAATAAGAATACATCCTGGCTGACTAGACCAATACAGGCACGCAGATCTCGAAGATTCAGCTCCCGCAATTCAACACCATCGAGGGTAATGCTGCCTTCCTGGATCTCGTAGAGACGCAGCAAGAGCTTGACTAGAGTGCTTTTACCAGAGCCGGTCGAGCCGACAATTGCTATCGTTTTACCAGCAGGAATATACAGTGATAAATCTTTAAGAATAGGGCGACGATCGCGGTAAGCAAAAGTCACTTGGTTCAGCCTTAACTCACCTCTCACGGCATTCAGTGGCAGGTTTCTGTTACCAGGATGAATAGCGACCGGTGTACCCAATAAGCGCATGACTCGATTAGTAGAAGCCATGGCCCGTTGATACTGATCCAAAGTTTCGCCCAAGCGAGTCAGGGGCCAGAGCAGCCGTTGCGTCAGAAACACCAAAACACTATAGGTACCGACCGAAAGATTGCCATTAGCCGCCTCGAGACCACCGTAAAACAGCGTGGCAACAAAGCCTAGCAAAATAACGATTCGAATCAGCGGCACAAAGGCTGAACTTAGGCTGATCGCCCGCGCATTGCTCTGACGATAAGCTTCACTGTCAATGCGAATGCGCTCGCGCTCGTAGTCTTCTGCGGTGAAGCTTTTGATCGTGGTCATACCACCCAAATTGTTGGCCAGGCGGCTGTTAATCAGGCTGGCTTTCTCACGCACCTCAGCATAACGAGGCGCAAGATACTTTTGAAACGCGATTGAGCCCCACAAAATAAACGGCATCGGCAGCATCGCCATCCAGGCCACGCTAGGAGCCAGAATAAAGAACGCACCACCAATGACTATTACTGTTGTGGAGACTTGCAAAATTTCATTAGCACCGACATCCAAAAAGCGTTCCAACTGGTTGATATCGTCGTTCAGAACTGACATCAAACCGCCTGTGCTCCGCTCCTCGAAATAAGCCATTTCCAATTCCTGCAAATGGCCATAAGCATCCAAGCGCAACTCATGCTGAATAGTTTGGGCTAAGTTACGCCAGAGGCGGTTGTAAGCGTACTCAAAGACCGATTCAAGTACCCAGATAACTAAGCTCAGAAATGACAGCAATAGCAACTGCGTGAAGACATCAGCTACGCCAAACTTTGCCAGAACCGAGTCCTGCTTCTGCACCACCACATCTACGGCGGTCCCAATCAGAGCTGGTGGTGCTAGATCAAAAATTTTGTTCAAGACGGAGCAGATGGTTGCCAACCAGACCTGCTTGCGGTGTGGACGGCTATAACGCAGCAGTCGCTGAAGGGGATGTTGCAACTGCTCGTCGCTAGTCGCTGTGGTTTGTTTGTCTCGGTAGACCCCGGCCAAAGCCCGACGCAGTTGAACCAAAATCAAAGCTGACACCCTAGCGAATTGCCTTTCCATCCTATAGGGGTATAGGGACTGAGAGGTTCTCCGACTTCAAAGCCCTTCTTCACAGCCCTTGTTGATAGTCCTTGATTGAGCTTTGCTTCGGCCCGGACTTCATGCAGTTGCACGGATACGCAACCTTCGCTAGCGTAACTCTGTCTAACTCCTGTGCAGAACTACGTTTGTTCCCTCTTTATGAAGCGTCTGCGTTTACTGTCTGTGTTGCTGGTGTGCTTTACTACCTCGGCTCTGATCATGAAGGGCCACTCAGAGCCCACTGAGCAACCACAGGCGATTCTGGTGTTAGGGGGAGACCGAGAACGGGAAGATTTTGCTGCCGATTTTGCTCAGCAGCACCCTGACCTACCCATCTGGGTTTCTTCAGGCACCAACCTTGAGTATTCTGAATGGACTTTTGACCAGGCAGGCGTCGCTCCAAGCCGTGTGCAGCGTGACTACCGAGCTGTCGATACCGTCACGAACTTCACAACTCTAGTAGACGACCTCGAAGCTCAAGGCATCCACAGCCTGTACCTGATCACTTCCGACTATCACATGCGCAGAGCGCGGGTAATTGGTGAGATTGTCCTGGGTAGTCAGGGAATTAGCCTGTGGCCAATTGCCGTTCCTAGCCACCGCTCACCTGAGCCGCTCAGCAAGGTAGCGCGAGATGGGGCAAGGGCATTGCTGTGGCTAGTAACAGGTCAAACGGGTTCGACTCTACATCAACGCTCGGGCAGTATGAACGCTAGTCCACCCGTTAGTCCTGCATCTAGCAGAGAGCCTTTACTCTGGCTGGCAGTGCTAGCTGACTGAGACATCGGCCTAATTGCGCAAACGACTGGGCTCATCCGAGCGGGAGCGGAGATTAGGATCCTCTCTCGGCCTCGAATCGCGGTCTAGCATCACCGTAGACCGGGCCATTGACATCGCCTGTTCCGCTGTCCAGCAAGGCACCACCGGTAGATTCGGTACCGTACGGAAATTAGCGAACAACTGCTTGTCCCCAGTCACGCTGGCAATGGTATGAGCTAGAGTCTTGGCACAACTGCGAGGGTGATTGAGCGCCTGCTCTTGGGTAAAGCGCAAGACGACCCAGTTCTGATCAAGCAGGATATGCTCGCCATTGCGGGTGCCGCCAATAAAGTTACGAGGTTCGCAAGCCCCAGTCATAGGGTCAAAGTCGAAGGCCCGATCGATTTCAACAGCAATATGTAGCTTCAGCTGTGGGTCAATGTAGGCGATTTTGGGCAGGCACTCCACCGCGAGCCCTTCAATCATCAAGTTAATGCCTCGGTGAATGCGATCAGGAAACTCTTGCTGTAGCTGGGCAAGCAGTTCTGATTCCGCCGCATCATTTGGTCGGGTTTGAGCTAATCTTGCAGCCCGCAGGCATTGGATCTCAGCGAATAGAGGCTGAAGCCGCCCCACTCGAAAGGCGAGTAAACGGCGTGGATCGCTGAGGAGAGCCTCACGGTCCTGCGTCTGCTCTCGGTGTTCCGCTCGGGCTTGATCCTCCTGCTGCAAGTAGTCAGCCAATTGCCACTCATACTGCCGTTGCAGTGCTACCACGCGCCGGTTGTAGCGAAATTGCTGGATCAATCGCGTTCCTGACACACCTAGGGCCAGAGCCACACCGAGTAGCGCAATGCTGTCCCCCAAAAACTGCAACAGTACGGCGTAGAGCAGAAGGGCGACCACTAAGCCAGCCCCCGCAGAGATTGCCAACTGAGCTTTGGGAACCGGTTGTAGTTTTGTTTTTTCCGGAGCAGGACTAGAGCGATAGGTAGGTACTGGCGGTGGCACACTTTGCAATGCCTCTGCCACAGCTGTAGACAACAGCAGGAGTGGATAGCTGTGTTGCTGCTGAGATAGCTTAGAAAGACTTGATTCGGCCATTTTGGCAATCCCCCCTATCCTGATAAAGGCACCATAACCTTGCTCTACAGGCGATTCGCACCGTAGATTCACTTTAGGGCCTTGTAGCTTTAAATACTTTCACCAGGATTGCTGGAGGATTCGGGCAGCCTAGTCTGCCAAACCTCTCAAGCTTAGTAAGCGTCCGGACAGTTCAGATTGATTTTTGCAACAAAGATTACCAAAAACTGCATAGCTTTGTGATCTGAGCAACCCCCTAAAGCGCTAAAGGGCTTTTTTTCTTCTTCTTACTCGTCTTTTTACCTGCGGCGCTCGGTTTCAGACTGGCTACAGCGTCTTGAAAAAGCTGACCGAGATGAGCTGGGGCACTCGCCGTCTCTGGCAACTCTGGTTCGGCTGGCTTACCAAACTCTTGCAATAGCGCCCCAAGCTGGGCTAGCTCAAACTCAGGCCGTTGCAAAGCCGTTCGTAATAGCGATTCCAGGGGCTGGGGATGCTGCTGAGCCGCCCGTAGCCACACTAGCGTTGGGAAGTTGGGATCCTTAAGCAAGGCCTGAACCGTACGCTCGTAGCCTTCAATCTCTCGAACATCTGGAGCTGTCAGCAGTCGCACCAGCCGCTCGTAGTTAGGCACAAATGCTTGGCCCCATTGCGGGTCGGAAAACACTGTGACTTGTTCGGCCTGCGTAATCGCAGTCGGTACTTCCAGCTTAGGCGTGGACTGTACCTGGTCGCGAGCATCAGCCGCAATTTCAGATAAAGACTTGCTTGTATCTAAGCCACTCTCAGCGGCCATTTGCTCTAGCTCTTCTTCATCTACGCCAGCGGCAGCAGCCACTGAAGCTAGAGATTGGTTAGCATCCACTCCGGCTGTTTCTGCTTGCCGTTGCACTATCCAATCGTGGTACTCAGCCAGTTTTTTATTGAGCTTATAGCCGGGAATAGCCAGTTGGTCGCTGCCAAAAAATTCTACAAAATCCTCATGCTGTTTAGTGACTGAAGTCCAAGCTTCTGCTAGCAACTCAGGTGCATCTGCATAGAGGGAAGACTTGTAGTGGCGCCGAAAATTATCAACGGCAACGGCTAACTTGGGCTTTGACAAATTACCCAATAAGATAGAAGGCCCCGAGAAAATCCGCCGTTCTGAATCAAGAGGAGCCAAACGAGTGAGGATAATGTCTCCTGCTTTTAATCGCTCCAGTGAGGACTGAAGGGTTGCAGTGGTTGCATAAGCCGCGTAGACCCTAGCCGAGAGCCAGTTCATCAACTGCCAACCGCCTGCTAAAGGCTCTTGCAATTCGAACAGGCCCAGAAACGTTTGCTGCCAACTCTCTAACAGTTTTTGTTCCTCAGGCTGCCAGTTTGAGCGACTACTTAGGAATAAGTCCAACAGAGTCTGCCCATTTTTCACAGGCACGTCGGTTAGAAACAAGTCGATTAATAAGTTGTCTTGGGCAATGTCTCGTCTGCGGTTGCTGGGATGGTTTAGAACGAAGGCATCCATTCGGCCTCTAAACTCACTGTTGAGCCCAAACTCGACGAGTTCCTGCTTCAATCGTCCGGCACGTTCTAAGGAGGCGTCCACAGCAGATCTCTAAATTTTGGCAAACGGCGCATCCATTATGCCGAGCTGGCTTAGACGAGCGGAACTGACTCTGGGAAGAGATCTGACCACAAGCTCCCATACAAGCCCTGCTGTTGTACCCATTTTTTACTAAACAGTTCACGATACATTTCACACCCTAGTTCATACCAGTTCATAACAGTGGGCTCGCGGCAATCAGCCAAGCTTTATTCTCAGCGAACGCTAACAATCGCCTCAACTGAGCATGAGTGATTTTTTTGCAGATTCGATTCCCTTGAAGGTTTAGCGGCGGATGCAGAGGTCTAGAGCTGACCTAGGAGGATTAGTGACTCGACACCCTAGCGGTCTAGGCGCAGAAGTCTGGGTGTAGCTTGCTAAGATTAGAGAGGGCCGAATAATTGTCGGTTCAGAGCTTTCCGTGCGACGATAAAGAGCTGGCAAATTCGCCAATTGTATGTTTGACGCCCTCGCTGAACGACTAGAAGGTGCCTGGAAGAAGCTGCGAGGTCAGGATCGCATCACCCAGGACAATATTCAGGACGCCCTGCGGGAAGTTCGCCGTGCTCTTCTAGAAGCCGACGTCAACCTCCAGGTCGTCAAAGAGTTTGTGGCTCAGGTTTCTGAACGGGCTCAAGGTTCAGAAGTCGTCTCTGGCGTTCGTCCCGACCAACAGTTCATCAAAATCGTCTATGACGAACTAGTGAAGGTCATGGGCGATACCAATGTGCCGCTGGCCCAAGCTACCACTGCCCCCACCGTCATCTTGATGGCAGGTCTCCAGGGCACAGGTAAAACCACAGCGGCGGCCAAGCTCGCTCTGCATCTGCGCAAGCAAGAGCGCTCGGCCATGCTGGTTGCCACGGATGTGTACCGGCCTGCGGCAATTGACCAGTTGGTCACGCTGGGTAAACAGGTAGAGGTGCCCGTGTTCGAGTTGGGCCGCGACGCCAATCCCGTAGACATTGCCCGTCAGGGTGTGGAGCGAGCTCGTGCAGAGGGCATCGACACCGTGATCGTGGATACGGCCGGTCGTCTGCAAATTGACCCGGCAATGATGGAGGAATTGGCCCAGATCAAGAAGGCCGTGCAGCCACACGACACCCTGCTGGTTGTAGACGCAATGACCGGCCAAGAGGCTGCCAACCTCACCCGCGCCTTTCACGACCAGATTGGCATCACTGGCGCAATTCTCACCAAACTCGATGGCGATACCCGAGGCGGTGCCGCGCTCTCAGTCCGCCAGATTTCTGGTGCCCCAATTAAGTTTGTCGGGGTGGGTGAAAAAGTTGAAGCGCTCCAGCCCTTCTATCCTGAGCGCATGGCTTCGCGCATTCTGGGTATGGGCGATGTGCTCACCCTAGTGGAAAAGGCCCAGGAAGAAATCGACCTGGCCGATGCGGAGAAGATGCAGGAGAAGATCCTGGCCGCTCAGTTTGATTTCACCGACTTCTTAAAGCAGACTCGTCTACTCAAAAACATGGGTTCGCTGGGAGGCATTCTCAAGATGATTCCCGGTATGAACAAGATCTCAGACGAGCAACTGGCGCAAGGTGAAACGCAGCTCAAGCGCTGCGAGGCCATGATTAATTCCATGACCTCCGAAGAGCGCCGTAATCCTGACCTATTAGCCAAGAGCCCCGCCCGTCGCAATCGCATCGCTCGTGGCTCTGGCTATGATGCTCAGGATGTCAACAAGCTGGTCAGCGACTTTCAGCGTATGCGCAACATGATGCAGCAGATGGGCCAAGGTCGCTTCCCAGGCATGCCCGGTATGGGCGGCGTCCCCGGCATGGGCCAAATGGGTCCCGGTGCTGGCGGCAAGAAAAAGAGCGGCAAGGGTAAGAAAAAAGGTAAAAAGGGATTCGGTGAATTACTATAATCCGCAATCCGCCGTTTCGAACCCCCAGCTGTCACCTCTCTAAAACTAATCCCTCAGGAGATACTCCCTCAACTACCATGATCAAACTGCGACTCAAACGCTACGGCAAAAAGTTCGAAGCCAGCTACCGCATCGTAGCCATCAACAGCCGCTCCCGCCGCGATGGGCGTCCCCTGGAAGAGCTAGGCTTCTACAATCCCCGCACCAACGAGACCCAACTCCAAGTCCCCAATATCATCAAGCGGCTTAAGGAAGGGGCACAGCCTACGGAGACAGTCCGGCGTATTCTGGAAAAAGCCAAAGTCTACGACCAAATTAACGTTTGAGTGCTACCAGAGTGGCTGCTGTTCCTGACTACACGCAACTGGCCCGTTTCTTAATCGCGCCCTTGCTCGACGATCCCAACTCCCTCAAGCTAGATTGCGAGATCAACTCTGCCCGGCAGCGAGCCTGGCTGCGAGTTGCTTTTGAGGGCTCAGACAAGGGACGCGTGTTTGGGAGAGGTGGTCGAACGATTCAAGCAATTCGTACCGTGCTTGAGGCAGCAGCTCAGCTCGTGGGCTACACCATTTACTTAGACATCTATGGAGACCGCTAGCTGCTCGCTTGCGCCCAGACTTTGTAGTCTCCCCTTCGCTAGCGCGGATGGTTCACGTTTTCAGACCTCAAAACCCCCACCAGGGACCTTTTGAGGTCGTTGACGTTTGCTGTTTCTGTACTTGGCCTGGGAGGTGAGAAAGTAACAATGTCCGAAATCCGGCTTGGTGAAAATGAGTCCATTGAATCAGCCCTACGACGCTTTAAGAAGAAGATTCAGAAGGCTGGAATCTTGTCTGAGATTAGGCGTCGTGAGCGCTACGAGAAGCCCAGTTTGCAACGCAAGCGTAAAGCTGAAGCGGCCCGTAAGCGGCGGAACTGAGTTGGAGTCCCCTAAGGACTGCCCTATTTGTTAGAT
Source organism: Leptolyngbya sp. FACHB-261 (assembly GCF_014696065.1). Lineage (NCBI taxonomy): Bacteria > Bacillati > Cyanobacteriota > Cyanophyceae > Leptolyngbyales > Leptolyngbyaceae > Leptolyngbya > Leptolyngbya sp. FACHB-261. Next base: position 93,206 of record NZ_JACJPL010000024.1, read on the forward strand.
TCAAGGCAACCATTCTTTAAGCCTCATCAGACGCTCGGGCTCGACCGGGCGTCTTTGTCCTTCAATGTCCTTTCAAAGCATTCCCTGTTCACCTGCTATGGGAGAGCCTCTCACCATTCATCTACCTGACCCTGAGAGCGCCATTCACTTGGCTGGACCTGGCGAAGAAAATCTCAAGCTGCTCAGCAAACAGACAGGAGCAAGCCTAGTCCTGCGTGGTCAGGATCTATTGGTAAGTGGGCCTGAAGGTGCAGTCAACCTCTGCCGCCGCTTGATTGAGGCACTGGCGTACCTCTGGGGTCAGGGACGTTCAGTCACCTCAGTGGATATTCTCACCGCTCGCCATGCCCTGGATACTAACCGCACTGAAGAGTTTCAAGCCCTTCAACAGGATGTTCTGGCCCGGACCCGCAAAGGCGAGGTGATTCGGGCTAAAACCTTCCGTCAGCGCCAGTATGTCCAGGCAGTGCGCAATCATGACTTGACTTTCTGCATTGGACCAGCAGGCACCGGTAAAACCTTTCTAGCCGCCGTGCTAGCGGTGCAAGCGCTTCAGGCAAACCAGTACGAACGCCTGATTCTCACCCGTCCCGCGGTGGAGGCAGGCGAACGCCTAGGCTTTCTACCCGGTGATTTGCAGCAAAAGGTGGATCCTTATCTGCGTCCGCTCTACGACGCGCTTCACGAACTGATGGATCCAGAAAAGATTCCGGCCCTGATGGAGCGTGGTGTGATTGAGGTTGCTCCCCTAGCCTACATGCGTGGGCGTACTCTCAGTAACGCCTTTATCATCTTGGACGAAGCGCAAAACACCACACCGCCTCAAATGAAGATGGTGCTCACACGTCTGGGCTTCAAATCGCGCATGGTAGTCACAGGTGACGTGACTCAAACCGATCTACCAGAGCACCAGGCCTCTGGTTTGTCAGTTGCTCAGAAGATTCTCCACGGGGTTGAAGGAATTGCCTTTTGCCAGTTGGGTCGCGCTGATGTTGTCCGTCACCCGCTAGTGCAACGCATCGTTACTGCTTATGAAGGGCACGAATAGACCTTCACCAAAGCTTCAATCTGAGCCCGACCAGTGAAGCCACTATTTGCTCCTGAAACCTGTACGGTTAAAGCCCCGCAGGCATTGCCCCAGTTCATGGCTTGCTCCAAGTCTAATCCGAAGGAGCGGGCGGCAATGAAGCCAGCACAGAAAGCATCCCCAGCACCAGTGGTATCTACCACTGCGGTCACCGGATAAGCCGGGATTTTGAGGCGCTGGTTACCTGTGCCAAGCATTGAGCCAGCTTCCCCCAGCTTGAGTATTACTGTTTTGGCACCTCGCTCAAGCAAAAACGCCAGGATCGTCTCCGGGTCTTCTGCGCCAGAGATTTGCTGAGCCTCAGCCAAGCTGGGCATCACATAATTTAGATGAGGCAGCAAAGGCAGCAGAGCTTGCCAGTTGTTGTCGTGCGTCCAGACTGTATCAAGGCTGGTTATCACACCAGCATCTTGGGCTTGCACCAATAGACTTGCCAGTTCAGCCCCAAGCAGGCGGCGTAGCGAGTAAAGGCCCCCAATGTGCAACCAGCCCAAACCTTGGAGATTTAAGTTAGCCAAATCTAAGGGCGAGAGGGCATTACTGAGTCCAGGCCCCCGCAGTAGTCGTCGGTCTCCGTCAGGACCAACGAGCAGGGCAACAGCCTTAGTTGCCAGAGTTGGATCTTGAATGAAGAGATCTGCTGTGACACCCGCGCTGAGCAACTGCTGCTTGAGCAGATCTCCCAGAGCATCCTGACCCACTCGTGCCCAAATCCCAACCGGCAAGTCAAGCTGAGCTAACGCTATTGCAGTGTTTGCCGCACAACCACCTACTACCAAGCTAATTGTTTCGACCGCAGTCGAAGATCCTGGCAGAGGCAATTGCGGCAGGGGGCGAATCAGGATGTCCATCACCACGCCGCCAAGACAAATGATTGGCAGGGGAGTTGGGCGGTTATCCTGAATCATGAGGTTTCCTTCACTGCTCAGCCACTAAGTCTTGTCATTATCGACTGCAACCGTTGCCCACAACTAACTGTCCGTCCGGCTCGAGCTCGTGATCTGCCGGAGTTGGCGGATTTGCTTACTGAAAGCTTTCATCCCCCCGATGGGTGGATGATGAAGCTGGCCTACCCTTTATTACGCTTGGGTATCTATGAGGACCTGCGCAGCCGACTACGCCGTAACCAACGGGACCATGTTTGCCTAGTAGCAACCTGTCCTCAAGAAAGCAATCGGGAGGAGATCCTCCTAGGCACCGTTGAGCTGGCCTTGGGAACCCAGTCTCGAGAGGAACGTTCCCATCCTTACCCCTACCTGTCCAACCTAGCGGTTCGCCCACAGTGGCGACGTCAGGGCGTGGCCCAGCAGCTGCTAGTCGCCTGCGAACAGATTGCTCAATCGGCAGGCCAGCACAGTCTCTATCTTCATGTGCTGGAGAACAACTACTCAGCTCGGAAACTATACAGTCGAATCGGCTACCGATTACAAACCCTCGACCAGCACTGGAGCTTTTGGGTGTTAGGCCGTCCTCGGCGAATGCTTCTATGTAGAACTTTCGACCTCACCACTGCCCAAAGTTAGTAATTCAAGTCATGGGTAAGACAGAGGAAATTTTTTGATATTTAATCTATATTCCTAAGTAGCTCATAAAATCCTTCAGATTCATTTAAGCTTCACTGCTTCTTCAAGCAGTCTGCAACTTAGCTTCATACAACCTTTAAAGTAAAACTTCTATGGCATTAGCAAAGAGCACAAAGATTCGGATTTAGCAATTAGGATTCAGAAACCTCCAACGTCTGAAGTCCTTGACCCACAGTGCTTTCAGAGAGGTGCTGTGTCATTTAGCGCCTAAAAATAAAGTTAAAAAGCAAAGTCCTGAGTTTTTACGGTTGCCTAAAATTCTATTGGTCTGGCAACCTCAAGAGAGCAGGGAGCAGTGTATGGTAGTAGCAGTAGTAAAAACAGAGCAGCAATTTAAAAAGTGCAGTTGTCTGCACAATTGCTAAACTGGACTACCTTGCTCTACCCCGGTTCCAGTTTTGTCCCCGAATGAAAGTGGATGCGGCATGGATAGCAGCAACCATTCTGGTCAGATTGTTCGCCTTACCAGCCACGAGGTACTCAGAACCCTCAGCAGTGGCAAGTTCCTGTCGGTGGATAGCCGCCGCAAGAATGGTCTGATCATTTGTAAGCAGTACCACGCCGAATTCGCGGGACCTGGAGCTGCTGTTGGTGGCTTCTTCGACGCGGACTGTCATGAGGTTATTCCAGTCGGGGACCTGAACTTGGTCGCGCCCGAAACCTATGAGGAGCGTCAGAAGGCATACAAAATCCGTATTCAATGGATGCGTCTGACTCACCAGGCCACCACAAATGATCTGCCCCTCCAACGCGCCCGTACCATCCTGTCTCAGTTTGAGGCTTATTTTGACGCAATTACAGTGGCGCAGCTGCCCGATGATATTTTGGCTCGACTAGTCGGTGTGTTGCCGCAAACCATTCGTCAAGCCCGCCCTAGGCAGAGTGAAAACTACGTTAGCTTGATAAGCACAACCACTGCGCCTAGTCAGCAGCAGACACAAGTGGCTGCCTCAGCCTAAAGGACCTGTCGTAGACGAGCAAGGGTGCGTTGGTTCTCCTCGGCTGTGCCAACGGTAATTCGCAAACCACCACAAGTCTGACGAACTAGGGTGCCCTGTTGCTGCAAGCCTTGGTGCAATTCAGCGGCTGAACGGCTGCCAAGAGTTTTTATAAATAGGAAATTGGCAGCACTGGGCCAGACTCTCAGGTCTGAATGGGTGAGTAGGACCTGATAGAGCTGCTCCCGTTCTTGTCGCAGTGACTTAACTTCCGCTAAGAGTTCCTTGCGGTGGGTTAGAGCAAGACATGCTGCAGCCTGAGAGACACTGGGCAAGTTGTAAGGCAGACGAATTTTTTCTAAAGCCAATGCAAGTTCAGGCTGGGCAATGGCATAACCCAAGCGGTGTGCTGCCAGTCGGAATGCTTTGGAGAAGGTGCGCAGAATCATCCAATTGGAACGGCTCAGCTCAGCCACTGTTGTCTGACCACTGAACTCGTAATAGGCTTCATCCACGACCACTAGAATTTCTGGCGGCAAAGCCTTGGCCCAAGTCAGTTCAGCCTCGGTCAGTGCGTTCCCGGTAGGCGAGTTGGGGTGAACCAGAAACACCACGCGAATTTCTGGGTGTTGGGCCAGTGCTGACTGAGCGGCAGCGATATCAATTTCAAAGTTTTCATGCCGCGGCACACTGACGACTGGAATGCCCAGGCTGCGAGCCAAGATTGCGTACATCGAGAAGGTCGGCTCGGCAACCAGAATACTGCCTGCGTGATTGAGGCAAGTGGCAATGAGGATAGAGCGGATTAGCTCGTCGGAGCCGTTGCCGACGGAAATCTGCTCTGGTGTAACTACTGCGTCGGCAGACTCACTGACGTAGCGAGCAATTTCCTGACGTAGCCCGACATAACTAGCATCGGGGTAGCGATTGGACTGGATCTGCTGCGCTGAAAGGAACGCCAGTTTTTCCTTCAGCGCCTCCGGTAAGTCCAAGGGAAATTCGTTGGTATCGAGCTTGTCGAACTCCGCCGCGTGGCTCTCGTGCCCTTCCGAGGAATAGGCAACCAGCTCAGACAGATCGCTCCGCAGGAAAGGCAACATGACAAGTCTAGAAGAGTTCAGACTGCAATCCTACAACACCAAGGGATAAAGACTAAAGCTTGCGAACTGGCTCTGAGCCACGGGCTTAGTTCAGTTTCTCATCAGGTCAGCAAGTTGAACTTAGTCCTTCAAATTCTGTGATGGCTTCTCGCCAGACTTGATAGCACTTAATCACTGTTCTGACAGCTCATCGTACAGTTCAGAAGATTGTCACAATTCCTGTGCAATGCCCACTAACGGGTTTGAGGCTAGGCACACTAACGCTAACACCTTGTTGCCTTGGTCACGTTGCTATCTAATGTGTATGGTGTTGTTTTAGTGCTTACTGCGACTTTGCAAATTCCTCATTCCTTTTTGAACCTCTACCGCAATCTGCACTGTCTCATTGAGTAGCCGAGCATACTCACTAGCCTGTTCACTAATTTGCAAGGCTCTCAAAGCTACTATATCAACAGAAAATGAGCCAGGATTGAAGTCCTGATTGTTTCTTAAAATTCTTTCTGTCTTTAAGGCTCGAGTCAAATCTTTTTTTGTAATTCTAAGAGCCTCAATAACCTTCTGTCTGTCATCGAGTCTTACATGGTTTCCAGCCTCTTCTAACTGATCAATAACATCTATGTCAGCAATGATCTTGTTATACCTACCGACTTCGTCGAGAAGAATTTTGAAAGATTTTGAGGTCTTTTTCCACTGCGCTTTCATTCTATTGTAGCTCTTGCTCGATTGATTACGCTCCTCCCAATACCGCACAGTATCACCCGAAAAACTTTGAAGGTCCATCCAGTAATTCTTCCAAGGATCGCTTGTTTGAAAGCTCCTCCAAGCAAAACAAGCAAATACACTACTTATGGGAGGGAGAACGAATGCAAGGCCTAAGTAAAAAGCAAATGTAACTAACCCGAGAATAACGCCAATAAATACACCGAGTAAAACGACAAAAACATTAATAATGGAAATAAAAACAGCAAGACAATATGGCTCTCGAGACAGACTGGAGTATGCCAGTATTTCTAAGCCAGTTAGATCTACCACCTCAGTCCTGCTAACAACTAAACTCTGTAAGTCGTAGCGCAATGTTTTATCTCCTTGTAATCATCCAACGTATTGACTGTCTGGATTGCCAGGGCGCCAAGCCTTGATATCTAGCATCTAGCACCACAATTTCTAAGGCAGAGACGTTCTTAAGTATTCCGCAGATGCAAGCAAATCTAACTTCACAGTCTATGCTTGCGTTACAGGGGCCATCCTAGGGAAACCGTTGAGACGAAATTCAGGGGAAGAGGATTCTAGAATGCGAAAACTGAGATAGTGTGAGCCTCAGAAAAGTGGATACTACTATTCGTAGTTCAAAAAGAGGTGTTAAGAATGCATCAACCTCCTAAACTTGACGCGTGATTATAACTTTAGACACGCCTATCAATTAGTCAACTGAATTGTTTCATCAGATTACAGGGGCAGTCTTCTAAGCTCAAACAACTCGCACCATTGCCAAAGTCAGTTCTATAATTTTGTTTTCTAGTTTGATACTACTTTGCCTGACTATTTCTCGTTTTCACGCCAGCAATGTCCTCAGCTTTGCCAGCACCTCTTCAAAAAATTCAGGAGAATTTACTTTATGAAATCTGGGATTCCGAGAAACTTATTTAGGTTTCTCACCGAGCCTAAAAGCCTTACACCGAACATGAGAGGCAGAACTACCAGACCTTACCACCAACTGTATACAAGTTATCAGGTGGTACTCCAGCCAACCATTCTTTCAAACTCTAAGTCTGGCACTAGAGCGCCAGACTTGCCCAAGCACTGTACCTACGGGATATAAACAAGCTCAAGCTTTAACTAATTCGCGTAACACTTCATCAACGCTGCGCGGTTGCCAGCCCAATTCTTGACGAGCTTTGTCCGCTTTAACGCGCACAAGGCGGTCGTAGAGATAGTGGACTCGTTCCCGGCTGGCGGGAGGCTGCCAGTTAAAGGCTCGGCCTATAGGGTCTAGTAAGTACCCCAAGCTACGAACCAGAAATTCCGGCAACTCATAAGCAGGCGCGGGTACGCCGGAGTATCGAGCTAGACCCTGAAACATTTCGCGGGTGGTTAGCTCACCGGCTGAGAGGATATACCAGGCACCGGGTTGTCCACGTTCGGCAGCTAGAATCATGCCCTGCGCCAGGTCATCTACGTGGACGATGCCTGTGAGGCGGTCTCCACCCGCCAGAACCTTGAGTTGTCCTTTAAGAAATCGCTGTAGCACTGGACCAAAGTGAGGGTCGCCAGGACCGAAGATGCCTGAGGGCATGACGCTCACAGTCCAAAAACCTTGAGATGCAAATTGATCAACAAGTTGTTGGGCTTCGAGTTTAGTTCGGTCATAAACCGAGGAAAAACCAACTTGGGTGCGCTGGTAGGTCTCATCCACTGCTTCGCCCCTAGTATCGCCAAACACACCAATCGTGCTGCAATAGACCAGCTTGGTAACACTGGCTGTCTTGGCAACTTCGAGCACAGCACGAGTGCCCTCAAGGTTAACGCGCTCCATCTCAGCTGCGTTAACAACCCCAATTTCTACATAAGCAGCTGTGTGAAAAACGATCTCTACACCAGTCATCGCTTCACGTAAAGCCTCATGGTTGGTGAGGTCACCTTTAACCAGTTTGAGCTTTAAATCGGCCAAAGATTGAAGGTTACTGGTCGGACGGACGAAGCCAATAACTTCATGCCCTTGAGCCAACAGTAGACGCACTAAATGAGAGCCAGTAAAGCCATTAGCGCCCGTCACTAGTGCTTTCATAGGGCTTTTTCGTAGATGCGATAAGTTTTGTGGACCTGGCCGCCCGAGGCTTCAATCAGCTTACGCGAAGGCCAGTTATCTTCCCAGACCCAAGAGAGTTCGGCCCGCTGGTACTTCTTACCGCCTTGGCCACCCTGGGTCAGAATCAGGTAAACCAGCGCCAGAGGGACCATCTTGCGACGGTATTCTGGCAAAGCTGTCACGATCATCACCCGGCCTTGGTTGATCGTGCGACGGTACCAGAGAAATTTGAGCGTTCCCCACCAGCCGAGACGACCGTTGAGGTGGCGCAGAACCAAGTTGTAGTCAGGGACCCCTAGGATCAGACCAATCATCTCGTTATTGCGGGCCGGGTCTTCAGCAATCCAGACACCATTGGGATCGATCAGGGCGCGCAGTTGTCGAGCTTCGCGCAGAAACTCAGCTTCTGTACGAGGACTGTAGCTCCAGTTATCAGCAAAGTTGGCGGTGAACAACTGGTAAATGCGGCGGCATTCGGCCTCAAACTGCTCCTGAGCGGTATCAATGCGCCGGAAGTTCAGGCCCGACTTGCGACCAACCTCGTAACCCCGCTTCAGAACCTCTGTAGGCGCAATATCCAGTGGCAAGATGTATGCAACTGCGTCTTTGGCCTTTTGCCAGCCCAGCCGTTCTAGAAACTGAGGGTAGTAAGGCGGGTTGTAGGGCATCATGAACATCGGCGGCGAGTCAAAGCCCTCTACCAAGAACAGGCAATTGTTGTGAGTAGATAGATCAATGGGCCCACGGACTCGCTCCATGCCCCGCTTGCGCAACCAATCCTGAGCTGCGTTCAAGAGAGTTTGGGCAACATCAAAATCTTCAACGCATTCAAAAAAGCCAAACAGACCGATATTGCAACCCTCTTTTTCGATCAGCCGCCGATTGATTGCAGGGACAATCCGTCCTAGCACCTGCCCATCCCGGACGGCCAGTAATCGCTCCAATTCGCCGTATTCGAAGAAGGGATTATCAGCTGCAAAGTTCTCGGCCACACCGCTGCGTAAGGGCGGTACCCAGTTGGCATCCCCTTGATAGATTCGGGCTGGCAAATCCAAAAAGGCCTGCTCATCCTGGGAAGTACTCACATAGCGGACCTCGATCGGCGTGCCAATCGTTTGCATAAAGAGGTCAAGATAGCTGTGGCAATGATTGTACCGTTCTCAGGCTAAGCGATAAATTTCCCAGTCATTGATTAGGATCAGACGAACAAACCGTTACAGTGCTGAAGAGCCGTTTTATATGGCTTACCTGCCCCTAGTCTTGGAGCTTTGAATGCGTGTATTGCTGCTCTATCCGCAATTTCCCCAATCATTTTGGTCGTTTGACAAAGCACTAGAGCTGATTGGGCGCAAGGTTTCGCTGCCCCCATTGGGGCTGATTACAGTCGCCGCGATTCTGCCTCAAACTTGGGAATTTCGCCTGGTAGACCGCAATGTTCGGGCTGAAACAGAAGCAGATTGGGCCTGGGCGGACTTGGTGATCCTCTCCGGCATGATCGTGCAGAAGCCAGACCTGTTGCATCTAATTCGTGAAGCTAAGCGGCGAGGTAAGCCGGTTGCAGTAGGTGGTCCCTACGCAACGTCGGTGCCAGGACCAATCGAGGAGGCAGGTGCCGATTTTTTGGTTTTGGATGAGGGTGAGATTACCCTGCCCCTGTTCGTTGAAGCGCTGGCGCAAGGTGCAACCTCAGGCGTGTTTCGGGCAGATGGCGAAAAGCCGGATGTGACAGGGACGCCCGTTCCTCGCTTTGATTTGCTAGACCTGAATGCCTACACGGAAATGTCCGTCCAGTTCTCGCGCGGCTGTCCATTTCAGTGTGAATTCTGCGACATCATCGTGCTCTACGGGCGTAAGCCTCGAACTAAAGCGCCAAAACAACTGATCGCAGAATTGCAAGCGCTCTATGACCTAGGCTGGCGACGCTCGGTGTTTTTAGTGGATGACAACTTCATTGGCAACAAGCGTAATGTCAAATTGCTGCTGCGAGAGTTAGGTCCCTGGATGGCAGAGCGTCAATATCCATTCCGTCTTGCAACCGAAGCGTCAGTTGACTTAGCTCAAGATGAAGAGTTGTTAGACCTGATGGTACATGCCAACTTCAGTGCTGTATTTTTGGGCATTGAAACACCAGATACTGACAGCTTGTCAGTTACACAAAAGTTTCAAAATACACGCAATTCCTTAGTGGAATCGGTACAAACCATCAACCGAGCTGGATTGAGTGTGATGGCCGGTTTTATTTTGGGTTTTGACGGTGAGAAAGCAGGCGCAGGCCAGCGAATCATCGATTTTGTTGAAGCCACGGCAATTCCCAAAGCCATGTTTGGCATGTTACAAGCATTGCCCAATACCGCCCTGTGGCAGCGCTTGCAGCGAGAGGGACGTTTATTGGAAGAGAAGCAGGAAACCCAGGGCCACCAGATGACCCTGATGAACTTTATTCCCACCCGCTCGCCTGAGGAGTTAGCTCGCGAGTATGCCAATTGCTTCTGGGAACTCTACGAACCCAAACGTTATTTGGCTCGTGTTTACCGCCACTTTATCAACATGCGGCCCGCACCTCACAAGATACCCTTACGCATGCTAGAACCCATTGAGGTTCGAGCTGTCTTGACTATCTTTTGGCGGCAGGGAATTTGGCGCAGTACTCGCTATCAATTCTGGCAACAATTATTCTCGATTCTGAAACACAATTCAGCTTTGTTTGTGCCTTACTTGAGCAACTGCGCCTTACTCGAACACTTCATTCAGTATCGCGAGATTGTGCGTGATGAAATCGAAGTCCAATTAGCCCAACACTTAACCGAACAGTCGGAACTACCTCAACCGACCGCCTTGGCCAGATAAGACTGAAAGGGCACAGGAGAAAAATCTCCTGTGCCCCAGCTCATTTGACTGAAACGTTTCAGCAATATTTCAGCATTAGTTCAGCACTGATTTTTAGGCACTACTTCTAAGCCTCTAAGCACTGACCGTTTCCCGATAGAACAGTGCCCGAGTAGAAACCAGACCATCCACGAGCTGGTCTATTTCTTCGCGGGTATGCAGGGCATTGACCGTGATCCGGATACGAGGCTTGGCGATAAACCAAATCGCGGAAGCCCAGATTCCCTTGTCTTCGAGCAAACGCCGGGCAAATTCCTTCGGGTTAATGCCCTCAGGTAACAGGACCGGCACAACATTGGTTTCGCCCAGGGCGATGAAATCAGACGTCGCTAGACACTGGCGTAGATAGCGCGTATTCTCTTGCAACCGCTGGACCAGCTGCGGCGAGCGGCGCAGTTTGCGAACGCTCTCAAGCGCCGCAGCCGTTAGCGGTGGCGCTAGCGAGATCGTGCCAATCGAGGTTGGAGACACATTCAGCAGCGGCACCAGTTCTTTGACGTGGGTACTGATGGCGGCACCAGCTGAGGCGGCGAACTTGGAGAAGGTGGTCATGATCAATGGGTTAATGCCCATCTCAACCGCTTTATAGGGATCCAAGTCAAAGTGATCGTAGATGCCACCACCATAGGAGCCGAGCGACCCAGAAGCGTGAGCTTCATCCATGAGTAGGGTGCTGCCTTCATAGTGGCTCAAGACTTGCAGCATGTCGGGCAGAGGTGCGACATCGCCGTCCATCGAGAACACGGCATCGGTCACGACTAGAATGCGGTCGTCAGGACGGGCGTAGCGCTTGAGCTTACGGGCCAGGTCGTCCACGTCACAGTGACGATAGGGTTTCACCCGCACTCGCGGACTATTGCCGAATACCTTACCTGAGCGTGTATTGGCATTGACAACTGCCGAAATGATGCAACCGTGGTTGAGCACATCTGACAGAATCAGCGTTTCGCGCTCGTTGTGGAAACCGGGCACCGGAATTGCTAGATGGCAGAAGGCATCCATCACCGCCTGCATCGCCATCCAGGCATTGATGAACAGTTGCGTGTAGGGCAGGCGCTTGAAGCTTGAAATCTCTTGTTCGAGTTGACGGTGTAGATCGATGCGCCCACTGAGCACCGAGCAGGAGCTATTGGAGGGACCGTAGTGAGTGGTTGCGTCGATTGCCGCTTGCTTAACATCCTCATCGACTGCAAATCCCAAGATGTCGTTGGTGCAGAAGGTTAGGACCGTACGCCGAAAGCCGGTTGCAGCGTCTTCAACCTCGACCTGGTTGCCCTGCCTACCGTGGCAAATGTATTCATCAGGAGCTAGCCCACTCTGTAGCCAGGCTTGGACGTAATCCTTAACAACTTGCACAGAACTCTCCTCACTTACGGATGCTACAAGCCGGACGTGGAGGCGGACTGACAACCAGGTGCCCGACCCGCCTTTTTGATATTAAGTACTGTAATGGAAACAGCGGTGGTTGTAATCGCACTCTCCTGCCACCCCCTTTGCTTGTCCTCACAGTGATGATTACGACACTTTAGCGTCTCAAGAGTTTACTTGTTATGCCATCCACCAATCTGTTCGTCCAGATGGGGGTAGGCTGTACGCAAATCTTGTGAATCATTTAGATGTGAACTGCCAGATGTGAACTGCTAGAACAGGAGCATTGTCAGTCCCGTCCCTCAGCAAACCGACTGGTGACGTTAGTACATGGTTTCTATTGCCCGCAAAAATCTGCTCGAAGATTTGCCTCGGTTACTGGTTGCTCAGGCTGGCATCACCTTTGCGGTTAGCTTGATCGGCGTCCAGACTGGCATTCTCAACGGTTTTACCAATTCGGTCACCTTAGTGATCGACAACTCCCAAGCTGACATCTGGGTGACCTCCAAGGACTTTCTACACTTAAGTCTGACGCTACCACTGCCAGCTGAACGGGTAAACCAGGCACGAGCAGTGCCCGGCGTCGCCAAAGCTGAACCCCTGCTCATCAACAACACGCTCTGGCGAGACCCACAGGGCAAGATCGAGGCGGTGCAGATGATTGGCTACGAGCCAGATGCTGAGCTGTTTAAGCCCTGGGATCTGATCGGCGGCGCCCAACCCTCAATCGTTGAGCAGGAGCACGCGATCATTATCGATGACACTAACACCAAGTTATTAGGAGTTAACAACATTGGCGACGTCGTGCAGGTCGGTGGGGTCACGGCCAAGGTTAAAGCCTTCACCCACGGTGTGTACTCTTTTGTTGCTAGCCCCTTCGTGTTTACGTCTCTTGAGAGTGGCCGGGATTTTCTAAGTTCTCGAACCATTCCAGCCTCGTCGACCCAGAGTACCTCATTGCTAGAGGCATCCCGGCTGGCTACCGAAGCCCAAAAGGCTTCTTCTGGCCCAATCCCGATCCCCTACATCCTGATCCGAGCCCAACCAGGGCAAGACCTACAGCAGCTCAAGCAAGCACTCGAACAGGCCCTACCCGATACCCAGGCTCACACCCGTGCCGAGTTGTCTGAGCTGACCCAACGCTACTGGCGAGACGAAACCGGCATCGGCTTCGTGTTGAGCTTGGGAGCAGGTCTGGGTTTGGTGGTGGGTACGGTCATTGTCGGCCAGGTGCTTTACGCCTCGGCGGTCGACCACATCCGGGAATTTGGCACGCTCAAGGCCATGGGAGCTTCCAACTGGTACATCTACCGGGTGATCGGGGAGCAAGCGCTGTGGATGGCAGTTTTGGGGTTTGCCTCCGGCATGGGCGTCTGCTATGGCATTGGTACTTGGGCACAGGCGACCCAGGGCATTGCCATTCTGATCAGTCCTGCCACAGCGGCAGGAGTGTTTGGGGTCACCGTGCTGATGTGTGTGGGTTCAGCCGTGTTCGCCATTCAGAAAGTTACCCAGGTCGATCCAGTGATTGTGTTCAAAGCCTGATGCAGTGAGTTGCCACTGAATCCGGTAAAGTCATCCCCAGTGGGTGTGTGGGAGCTTAGAGTCATGTCGGTCAACCGAGTTGGTCGTAAGCCTTGGGCCTTGCAGGATGGTCTTGGGAGCACTCAGCGACCGGTGCCTGAGCATCTGCTGGCATTCACTTCTCTGTTGGGGCTACTGCTACTTTGCTGGGTCGCCTTTGGCTGGCAGCTGGGTGATATTGGCCTGATTGACGAGACTGAACCCCTGTTTGCAGAGGCCGCTCGTCAGATGCTGCGCACAGGCGATTTCATCACCCCCTATTTCAATGGTGTTACGCGCTTCGACAAGCCGCCCTTGATTTACTGGGGTATGGCTTTGGCCTATCAGTTGGTGGGCGTGAATGAGTGGGGCGTACGCTTACCGTCGGCGCTAGCAGGTACCGGGCTAACCCTTGGCGTGTTCTGGACGCTGCGCACCTTCACAGGCTCCTGGCGCGCAGCCTGGGTTGGGGCTGTAGTAACGGCACTATCGCCAATGGCCTTGGCCTGGGGACGCATTGGCGTTTCCGATATGCTTCTATGCGCCTGCATCGGCGCGACCATGCTCTCGTTTTTTGTGGGCTATGTGCGTCAATCCCGACTGGCTTACCTGAGCCTCTACGCCTGGATGAGCTTGGGCATTTTAACCAAAGGGCCGGTTGCGATCGTGTTGCCAGCCTTGGCCATTGCCCTCTTCCTAGCCTTAGTGGGGCAATGGCGGCAAGTTCGCTCAGAGTTGCACCTGCTTCAGGGCAGCCTGATTGTGCTGCTGCTGGCCCTGCCCTGGTACCTGGCAGTTACTGCGATCAATGGTGAGGCGTTCATTGACAAATTTTTTGGCTACCACAATATCGACCGCTTCGTCTCAGTGGTGAACCGCCACCAGGCACCCCTGTATTTCTATATCCCAGTGATCCTGATTGGCTTTCTGCCTTGGTCTCCCTTTTTGCCTCTGGCTATTGCCCGCTTGCGCTTCTGGCGGTTAGGCGAATGGCGGACTCAACCGCGCTCGGAACACCTGGGCCTGTATGCGCTCTGCTGGTTTGGCGTGGTGCTGGTTTTCTTTACGGTGTCAGTCACCAAACTGCCCAGCTACATGTTGCCGCTCATTCCCGCCATTGCCTTGCTGCTGGGGTTGCTTTGGCGAGACGAAACGAGTCTCAAAAGTCGAGGCTTCCAAATTTCAGCCTTTGCAGCAGTGGGGGTCTACGCACTTTTGGCGGTTCTGAGTTGGCACAGTCTGAACTGGCTGCCTCCTGATCCCTGGATGCCCAATCTACAAAAGGAGCTAGCTCAGCAAAACTTAAATTTGACGGCAGCCTTAATCTGGGCTGGCATCGCGGTCCTTGGAGTATTAGCCGTGCTCTGGCGACAAGGCCGTTTTTGGTTCCCAATGGGCTGCAGTTTAGGATTTGCCGCTTTAATTGCCTTGGTGATTCTACCGACGCTTACAACTCTAGATTTGCAGCGTCAACTGCCTCTACGTCAACTGGCAGTTGTGATTGAAGACTATCAACAAATGCACCCTGAACAAGCTTCGGACCTAATCGTTTTGGGGCCAGTGGTTAAGCCCAGCGTGGTGTTTTACGCAAAGCGTAATGCTCGGTTTCTGCAGATATCGAAGCAACTCCGTGCCCGATACTTAAACCGTCCACATCCAGACCTACTGGTTCTGGGATCAGAAAAAGACCTACGGCTGTCCCGCTTGCGTCCAGACGAGTATGAACCTCTGGCAACTGCGGGCTACTATCGCCTAGTTCGGGTCTATGCACCTCAAGCCAAGGAGAGGTAGCGAGGCGTTTCCAACTCAATTTCGCCGGTTAATACAGCTTCAAGCAATATATCGAGAGTTTCCATTTCTGCAGGGCTGTGACTAGGCTTGCACAGAGATTGTTCAACGCACTGCTGCGCCGTCAGCGAAAGACGACCGGTTCTGAAGGCTTCGAGAATGGCCAGGGAAAGAGTCATCAGTGGGCTCCTGGAAAAGTGTTGACCGAAGTGTCACTCCTTCCAATGTCCCAGGAATGCGCTAATTGGCTGATGCGCTAGATCACACACCCTAGGGGATTGCGATCACGAGCATCATTAACGTCGGCTAAACCAACCAAACAAATTAATGTCCCCACGTAGCTTTAGCAGCTCTTCGCGGTTGCGCTCGGCAACCTCGCTGTACCACTGACAGTAGCGCTCATGCTCCTGACGCCAACTCACTTCCTGCTGGAATTCGGCAACTAACTGATACTCCGCCAGGGTGGGCGAGGCATCAGGCGGCAGAACTCGGCGCAATTCTTCACGAAAGCTCATAACCCTATCTTAAGAAGGTTCGCCAAAGTTGATCTGAGCAAGTCTAAACCGGCGATGTTGTGGTGATAAGGGTGATGACGGCCATGACGCGCCTGCTCTGCTAAAGAGTACGTAGAGTCAAGACTTGATGGGGCGTGGCGTCGGGCGGATAAAAATAATCCACCTGAACCAGTCGTTCTGAGCCTGGGGGCAATTGCAGGGTCACTAGCGGCTCGCCCTGCTGGCCTTGGCGCTGGACAAGATGCACAAAGCGATTTACGGGCAAACCCTGGTCATCTCGGTAGCGCAAGCGGATGGTGCCGCGAAACATCACCTGGCGTCCTGGTGGCTCTAGAAAACTTAGGCTGCCTTGAGCCTGGTCGTTAGGCAGTTTCAGCGGCGTTTGGATGGCGAGCGTTACCGTTTGTGGCTGAGCGGTAGGGTTGCGCAGGGGCAGAGTCAAGTCGTAGTGAATGCTGTAGTTGCCATGGGCTTGGTAGGCCGTATCCTCGTAGCGTCGCAGCAGCGGCGCGCTTTGGACTTGCCCTGTGCCAAAGGTATTGCGATAAACCGTGTTGAGTACGTAGGAGAGGGCCTGCCCCGCCGCTGGAATCGTCAGGCTCCTCTGGGTGTCTGAGTCAGTGATGTAGGCCTGCCAGCGGACCCCTCGAGCAACGCCTGCTACCCGGCTGTAGATGACAGGTCCAGTTGGCTTCTCCACGATTGGAGTGGGTGGCCGATCACGGGGTCCAGCAATATCGCCCTCGCGCAGCAGAGTTTCCCATTCCTGGAGCGTTGGTGCTTGCTCACTGCCATCAGCATCCTGGCGCGCATACAAACCCAAGCTGGCAGCGTAAACCGGGCCATTGCTGCGAACTCGAATCAGAGTAGAACGCCCATTGAGGGGCGGTGTTAGCTCCCGGATCGGAATGGGCAGGTTCATCAGCATTTGGCTCTCCCCAGGCGCTAGAACCAAACGGGTAGGCCAAATCTGAGCATCACGCTGCTGCGGAAACTGACGGCGGACAAAATCACTCGTGACCCGGGAGCCCGGACCCGCATACACACTGCCCGTTGGATCCTCAACTAGCGCAGGCAGGTCGACAAACGGCGCATCAGGCTGGCTGAGATAGCTGGCGGCGTTGAGCACATCAACCGTAACCGGCTGACGACCTGGGTTGTGGAGCAGAATGCCAATGTACAAGCTGGTGAGGTCACCTGGCGTCCGCTCCCGAGCAATGTGGTGAGCAAATAGCTCGAACTCGCCCGACAGCAGTTGGTCTAGATGGGCTCTGGCAACCCGGCCATAGCTGGGCGGAAACGTGGAGAGCAGGATCCCCTCCGTGACCACCACCTCCGGGCTGTTGCTGTTGAACATCAGATCTCGGTCCAACCCACCGGGCAGGGCTCGCACCTGCTGGGGTTGAACGACCGTGACTGGCTGCGGGGGGCTGCTGTTGGGTGGGGGAGCCACTTGGGCGTGGGCAGATCCAGCCCAAAGTAGGACTAGTAGTCCCCAGGCGGCTCTGGCTTTTAGCCCTTGCACCTTAGAGGGAAATGCTTGCTTACTCCGAGGCTGAGCGCCCTCGCTCCCTACTTGCCGCTGTCCAGTCGCCGTCTGCACTTTAGCTTCAGTCCCATTTATCTCATCGCTACAATCCTAAGCAGCAACGGGCACGCTGAGGGCTTGCAGCAACTGGGCCTGCATTGGGTCACGAGTCAGTGCAGTCACCTTTAGAGGGACGTTTAGGAGGTTGGCAGTTCCCCAACTACCCCCTTGACCAGGAAATCCATCGTTTCCACCTGCTCACGGGTCAGGTTCTGCCCACCAGAAACCTTTTGCTCACCCTTCTGGCTAATCACAGGTCCTTTAAATAACGCCAAACTGTTGCTATTTAAGGTTTTTTGACTGCTGAGGATTTGGTCTTGAGTTGCTTTATCGACCCCAGAGCCAAAGGGAGCCAGCTTCACGTAACCGTCCTTGACCTCGTAGCGCTCAATGCTGGGCTTGAAGGTTTTAGCGCGGATAGCCTCAACCTGCCTGACATATAGCGGTCCCCAGTTCCAGGCACCGCCCGTCAGCCAGCCCTCAGGATTGAACTGCTCAAGCTCAGCCGTGTGGTAGCCCACCGTTTTCAAGCCACGGCTCGCAGCGGTTTTGACGACCGTAACAGGCGAGTCCACGTGCATAGAGATGACATCGGCTTTGAGGTCAGCCATAGCGTTGACAGCCTCAGCTTCTTTCGCCGGGTCAGCCCAGCTCAAGTTAAAGACGACTCGCGTTTGAATTGAGGGGTCTACCGATTGAGCACCAAGCGTGAAGGCATTGACGTTAGCTAGCAGCTGAGGAATGGGGAAGGCTCCGACAAAGCCCAGCACCTTGCTCTTGGTCGCCTTGCCAGCAGCAATTCCGCCCAAGTACATCAACTCAAAAATGTTGGAGAAATAGGTGCTTACGTTAGGAGCGGTCTTCGAGCCGCCGCAGTGTAGGAACGTGATGTCCGGATAGCGTTGAGCCACGTTCAGGGCTGAGTCTAGATAGCCAAAGCTAGTGGCATAGATAACTTTGGCACCGCCACGGATCATGCGCTCCATGACCCGCTCTACGTCGGCAGTCTCTGGTACGTTCTCCGCAAATTCAGTTGTGATGCCGGGTAGATTAGACTCTAGGTATTTACGCCCGAGTTCGTGAGCCTGGTTGTAGCCAAAGTCTGTCGTTGGACCGACATAGATAAAGCCCACCTTAAATGGCTCTGCGCCGCTCGCAGCGGGACTGGCAGCAGGCTCTCCAGAAGTCGAAGCTGAGGACGTATTCCCGCCCTGACAGGCAGGTAAAATCAGCGTGGAACCGACTCCAGCTGCCATCCACTGCATGAATTGACGACGCTGAAACTTGGGCATCCGTTGTATTCCTCACTACTGCGAGGCGTACCATAGCACAGCCAGCTTGGGCCGAATTGCATCATTGAAAACGTGTCATTGACAAAAAGTCTGGTATTCATGAGGGGACTAGTCTGTGCGGCAAAGGATGAGAGCTTGGCTATTTGGCAAATTGCTGCCGATGCTCACGGTTCTGGCAGTAGCACTGCTCCTCTGGTTTCCACTCTCGGTCCTCGCCAATCTAGGGCGCGCTCAAGAATTGCTGAAGACAGGGGCACAGTTGCCCTGCGGACAGGATTTATTTCGGTGTAGTCAAGCCCTCACAACGCCAGCCATTCCTTCGCCCTTGCAATTCTTGACTGGGGTTCTTGCCATGAGTTGGCCGCTCAGCAAAGATACGATTCCGCTGAACTGGTTAGCCACTGCAGGGGCGACGCTAGTCGGTCTGGCCCTAGCACTAGTCGTGGGTGCGGTGATCGCGGTGCTGTTGGTGCAATTTGTGGGCTTTGAGCGAGCTGTGCTGCCTTGGGTGGTAGCTTCTCAGGTTATTCCGATTATTGCGCTTGCTCCCATGCTGGCAGTGCTACTGGGCCGTTACGGTGTAGAAGGGCTACTGCCCAAAGCTCTGATCGCCGCATACATTGCTTTTTTTCCAATCACCATTGGTCTTGCTAAAGGCTTGCGCAGCGTCAGTCCTCTAAGCGCTGACTTAATGCGCACCTACAACGCCGATACATTCCAGGTTTATCGTCTGCTCCGCCTGCCCACGGCCCTGCCCTTTCTATTTACTGGCCTGAAGGTTGGAGCTGCCGCCGCCTTGGTAGGCACAATGATCGCAGAAATCGCGACTGTGAATTTTCGGGGCTTGGGCACGATGATTTTAGGACGGGCCTACTTCGCTGATACTGTGGGCTTGTGGGTGCTGATGTTTGCCTCAGCTCTTCTAGGAATTGCGCTAGTTGGCATGGTCAACTTTATCGAGAGGTGGGTAACGCCGTGGCAGATGCCCAGCTAAGCACCTCTCACTCTCCTACTCAAAACCAACCTTGGGACTGGCTCGCCCTAGGCAGCAGTGCCTTTGTGCTGCTGAGCTTCCTCGTCTGGCCCTGGATCTACACGCCTGCCGGACAGGCAAACTCGGCTTTTCAGGTGTTGCCGCTGGCCCCCTGGCTGGGCTTGCTGCCGCTGCTAGCTGTTGGTATCGCCCTAGGCTGGTTCGCTAGATTTTGGAGCATCAGCTATTTGCTAGTTGGCTTCGCAGGTCTAAGCGTCAACTTAAGCGCTCAGATCCACCTGGTCGATCAAGGCTTTAAGCTGGCAGGCGATTTAGGTTTGGGTGGTTATTGGGGGCTGACTTGGGCATTTACCCTGCTCACAGCCTCTGGTCTTGGTGCTGTTGGCGCTGCCTTGCCTAAGCGTCTAGGGTTTTTGGCCGCCGCTCTAGCGATGGCTCTGGCACTGCTGCTGGCTGAGAGCTTAATTCGCGGCTACCAGATTCCGGTCGGGTTGATCCCAACCCCCAGCCGGGTTGCCCAAACTTTGACAGAAACTTGGCAAGCGCTGCTCCAAGATGCCCGACAGACTTTTTTGAATGAAGTTCTGCTGGGCTTTGTCGGGGGTGTACTAGCAGGGCTGCTAGTGGCGCTACTGCTGGTCCGCTTTAAGTTTCTGGCACAAGGCTTACTGCCCTATCTCACTGCTGCCAGTTCAATCCCGATCGTGGGTATTGCACCAGTTCTGGTGGCTAGCTTAGGCTCAGATTGGCCGTCTAAGGCGGCAATTGCGGCGATTGTCTGTTTCTTCCCGATTGCGATCAATACGTTTCGAGGTCTGACCGCTGTTGACCGCCAACAGTTAGACCTCATGCACAGCTATGGCGCTTCTATGTCACAAACCTTTACCTACCTACGTCTGCCAGGGGCTCAGCCCTACCTATTCACTGGTCTCAAAGTTGCTGCCCCTCTGGCACTTATCAGCGCTATTGTTGGTGAGTTTTTCGGGTCGCCAGCGCGAGGGCTAGGGTTTCGGATCAAGTTGGAAGCAGGGCGCTTTGGCTTTGATGTTGTTTGGGCTGCGATTGTCTACGCTAGCGTTCTGGGTCTGCTATTTTACGGGTTCATTGCTCTGCTTGAACGTCTAATTACTCACTGGCATTCTTCTATTCGGGAAGCCTGAATCCTGAAAATTGCCTGGGGATCTGCTAAGCTCCTTCCAAGGATTTTGCAGACCCTGATCGCAGACTCGATCAATGTTGTGTAAGCCTACGAAGGTCAGAGCTTAGTAAGCTGAACAATATTGTCAATAAACTCTTTAGCGCTACCTGAGAAGTGCTCATTCAGCACTCTTAAGTCACAGTATCTAGGCCAAAATTTAGATAGTAAAACTCTGAGGTGCGATCCCCACCTGAAGAACTTCTAAAGCCGAATTTTTTCTAGGCAAAAGCGCTAAAATTTTTGATGAATCTTAAGCAATACTGTGCACTCTATTAGTAGAGATAAAAGCTGAAGAGTAGCTTTTATCTGATCATCTAGCTGGTCGAAGTTTGGCTGTGGTCTCGCTCGATATCCTGACGTTCTCTACACTCTCCCATGACATTACTCGATAGGATCAAAGAGATTTTTCTAGGGCCTGGCTCTGAGGCTCCTGGAACTGCCTGGTGGGCAGAAGTAACTACCAGTCAACCGCCTTGCACTTACTACTTTGGGCCTTTCGACAGCTCTGACGAAGCTAGGGATGCTTGCCCTGGCTATGTTGAAGACTTGCGGGACGAAGGGGCTCAGGGTATTGAGGTGACCGTTAAGCGTTGTAATCCAGAAGCACTAACGGTTGCTGAGAGTGAGGCTGACTAAAGCCTAAGCGGATTGATTAAACAAGACTTTGGGGCTATAGCCGTTGGTAGCGCAGGCCAGCTATCTGGGTCACTAGTCCCATCAGTTCTAGTTGCAAAAGAGTGCCAGAAACCAAACCGGTTTCCAGACCGCTCATTTGCACAACTTTGTCTAATGGTGTGGGATCAGAGCCAATAGCATTAAACACTTGCTGAAGCGGCTCTTCGAGTTTGGGTAGAGGCTTTTCAGCTTGAGATACAGATGGGGACAACGCGCTAGATTTTGGGGTTGTTCCTGCAATTGCTCGGCTTTTAGCTAGACCTTGATGCGCCACCTGACGGTCTAGACGATCTAATTGAGGCAAGGAGCCAAGCGCCGACAGCAGTTGTTCTGGCCCCAAAACCATCTGGGCTCCCTTTTCCAGCAACTTCAGGCAACCCAGAGCTTTGGGGTTATCTAAAGAACCCGGCAGTGCATAAACTTCGCGACCGTACTCATTGGCCTGATAGGCGGTAATCAGCGCACCGGAACGGTCTGGGGCCTCAATCACCAGCGTGGCACAGCAGAGCCCAGCGACGATGCGGTTGCGTCGGGGAAAGTGAGCTCGATCAGGGGGCGTGCCCAGAGGGTACTCGCTCAGGACTAAACCCTGCTGCAACACCTGCTGGTAGAGACTTCTGTGGTGGGGGGGATAGATGCGGTCGACCCCAGTTCCCAAGACTGCCAGGGTCAGTCCACCGGCTTCCAGGCAACCTTTATGTGCCTCACCGTCTACTCCTTCCGCCAAGCCTGACACGACTAGGTAACCGGCTTCGCCTAAAACCTGCCCCAGTTTCCGAGCCCAGCGATTGCCATAGGCGCTGGGATTACGTGTGCCAACAATCGCCACAGCGGCAGGCCATTGCTCCGGTAGCCCGACTTGACTGACTTCGCCTCGATAATAAAGCACAGGAGGCGGATCAGGGATCTCCCACAACAAACGGGGATAGTCAGCATCAGCGGGCGTCCAAAAGTCAGGCGTTTTGGCCTCGGCCTGCGCCAGTAGACGCATTGGGTCAAGGCTGCGGCGCTGCATCTGGATTGACTGAAGAGTTTGCGGGCCAATCCCTTCTACTTGGGTCAGTTGGTCGCCTTCGGCTTGCCAGGCAGTTGCCAGAGAGCCAAATTGCAGGTGTAATCGCTTCTGAAGCACGGGTCCAACACCCGCGACTTGGGACCAAGCTAGCCAGAAGGCTCGCTCTGTGGGCGCTGGAGTTGAGTCAAGTTGAGTAGACAGCACAAATGGATGACTGATTAGGCACTGCCTCTAGTCATCCCTAGCAGACGAAGTCACTTACAGAACCCGCTGAAATCTAACGCTGAACTTTCAAGCGAGAGCAACCTACTATGAACCTGCTATGACTAATGGTGATCAAAGCGGCGCATTAGATAAGCCACCGCAAAATCGCCATGAGGATGGACTTCCAGTACCCGGGCTAAGTCAAATACCTGACTCGCTAAGTCTTCGCCCAACCGCTCAATCATCAAGCGGCGCTCACGTTGGGCCTGCTCGTTCTCACGCACCCGCATCTGCCACTCCGCCGAAAACATCTGGGCGATAGTGGTTTGCAGCCCTAGCTTTTCGAGCACTTCCCACTCCCCGTAGTCGCACCAAATGCCGCCACAGTCGAGACAGCGCTCAACGTAGAAAGGCGTGCCAAAGCCAACGCGAGCCCGCGAAAGATAGCGTCCACAATCTGGGCATAGAGCCGCTTTGGTATCTAAGGGAGACTGGACAAAATCCACCATCAGAGCCGGAATTGGGAAATCGTTTGGCGATTTGGCCACAGGCTCGGGTTGGGTCGCCAACCACTCTCGATACTCAAAGGCTGGAATCCAGGTTCCCTTGCAGTCTGGACAACACTTAACCGGCAAGTTGCCAGACAAGACGCCATCAAGCAAGCTGATTTTCTTATCTTTCGGGCACTGAATGGCTCTGTCCTCCCACGATCGAATCACGATCCTATCGCACTACCTGCACCCTACAATTCGGTATGATCAAACCATGAATATGCCAGCCAAAATTCAAACTGTGCTTCGGGATCAGCTTGGTGCTCTGGTAGTTGAAGTGGAGGATGAGAGCCATCGCCACGCCG
The DNA here is from genome assembly GCF_014696065.1 of Leptolyngbya sp. FACHB-261. Lineage (NCBI taxonomy): Bacteria > Bacillati > Cyanobacteriota > Cyanophyceae > Leptolyngbyales > Leptolyngbyaceae > Leptolyngbya > Leptolyngbya sp. FACHB-261. The sequence continues at coordinate 116,662 of NZ_JACJPL010000024.1, forward strand.
GTCATCGGGGTAACAATGGGGGTGGTCACTACAATGTTGTCGTTGTCTCTCCTGAGTTCTCAGGAAAGACATTGATGGAGCGGCACCGGATGGTTCATGATGCCCTGGCCGATGAGATGAAGGTAGCGATCCACGCTTTGTCTTTGAAGACCTATACACCTGAGCAGTGGCAAGCCTGAGGTTAAGCTTTGGGTATCTGATGAGCGTCTGAATTCAAGGTTGCAGTTGACCACAACTTGATCGCAGATAAGATCACAGATAAATAGTGATTTCGGCTCCAAGTGCGGCTTCAAAATTGCCTCAGTTCTTCAGTCATTTCTCTTAGCCAGATTAATCCTCATGAATCCAAGTGCGATCCAAGCTCTAATTGCTGAAGGTCTTCCCGGAGCTTCAGTTGAAGTCATTGATCTCGATGGGGGCGGACAACATTTCCAAGCCCTAGTTGTTTCAGAACAGTTTGTCGGTCTGAATAAGCTGAAACAACATCGGTTGGTGAATGAAACAGTGCAGGCCCACATTAATAGCGGTCAACTACATGCACTCACGCTTAAAACCTACACACCTGAACAGTGGCAAGCAGCTTCGGTCCAGGTCAATCTAGGCTAGAAAATCACGCGTTTAAGGAATGTGCTAGGGGGTGTGGATCACAGGACACTGCACCTCTTGTACCCAGAAGCCACGCCGAACTTCACAACGGGCATTGACTTCAACCCGCTTCACTTCAGTGACTTGGACAGGTGGTGCTGGCTTAGAGACCCACACGGCTAGCAGTGCCAATCCGCCCAAGATGCCAATGGGCAAGGAGAAAGCCACGCTCAGCTTCAGCAACTCACTCGCTTCTGAGGGACGGCTGAGGTGGGACTCCTGTAGCAGTCCTTCAGGGCTGTAAAGCTTAGATTCATGGCAAGTTCCAGGCGGGTAATTGCGTCGTAGGGCTTCGATGTCAACTTGATAACCCATACGCCCGTTGCGGTGAATCTCGTGCTCATTCATGACCAAATTCCTGTAATGGGATGACTCGCTCAAGATCTCTGAAGTTACTCAGAAGCACTTATGGTCTCAATGGGACCTCAACGGGATCTCAATGCATTACTGGGAGATTGTCAGTAGATTTTTCGGGTACCAGGATAGCTATCAGCAATCCTCCAATGAACCATCTTCCGATGAAATGGCAAAGCTGAACCGGGGTCAATCGAAACAACCCACGAAACACCCCAGAAAAAGAGCAGAGCTTTACATTTCTAAAACATTTAGCCAATCTTGTTCGTGAGCGTTTTCCTGGTACGGATCTACAGCAGACGGATCGTCCAGCCGCCCTTCAGAATCTAATCTTTTCAAATCCTATTTTGTTTGCACTTTAGAAAAAGACTAAAGTAACGCCAAGCAATTTAAGAATCCATCGTTACTCAAAAGAATTACTCAAAGCAATACTTAAAACCTTTTGCTCTAAATAATTTCAAATAATAAATAATAGGGAGGTCGCATTCGCAACCTCCACTGATTAATGGGGTTAATGCAATTACTGGCTCAGCTAGTCTAGTGATTGGCCAGTAATTGAGTGATGGCTTAAACTTCTGTCAGGGCAGTCAGGCCAGGCAGCTCTTTGCCTTCCAGCAACTCTAGGCTGGCACCACCACCCGTGGAGATGTGGCTCATACGCTCAGCCACTCCTACTTTTTCAACCGCAGCAACCGAGTCACCGCCGCCGATAATTGTGGTCGCGCCCTCACCCGTTAGATCCGCGAGAGTGCGAGCAATCGCTTCAGTACCCACTGCGAACTTGTCAAATTCAAACACTCCCATTGGGCCATTCCACAGCACGGTTTTAGCCCCAGCAAGAGCATCCTGAAATACCTTGACAGCGTCAGGGCCAATATCTAAACCCATCCAGCCATCGGGAATGCTCTCGATGCTCACAGTTTGAGCATTAGCATCTGGCGCAAAGGCATCAGCAATTACCACATCGGTTGGCAACAGTAGCTCAACGCCGCGTTCTTTGGCTTTGGCCTCTAGGGTCTTAGCCAGTTCCAGCTTGTCTTCTTCTACCAGTGATTTGCCAGTTGCTAAGCCGCGAGCCTTGTAGAAGGTGAAAATCATGCCGCCACCAAGTAGCAGCTTGTCCACCTTATCTAGCAGGGTTTCAATCACGCCGATTTTGCTTGAAACTTTCGAGCCACCAATGATTGCCACTAACGGGCGCTGTGGGTCTTCGATCGCACTGCTGAGATACTGAATCTCTTTTTCTAGGAGATAGCCCGCCACCGAGGGCTGCAAATAGTGAGTTACCCCTTCAGTGGAGGCATGAGCACGGTGAGCTGTCCCGAAAGCATCGTTCACGTAGAGATCAGCGACGGAGGCGAGCTTTTTGGCGAATTCGGGATCGTTCTTTTCTTCTTCGGCGTAGAAGCGCACGTTCTCTAAGAGCGCAACCTGGCCGTTCTGCAGCGCACCAACTTTAGCGGCCACTTCATCCCCAATCGAGTCATCGCACTTGACGACGGCTTGCCCCAACAGCTCCGACAAGCGCGCAGCAACTGGGTTCAGGCGCAACTTCTCGGTCACACCTTTGGGACGTCCCAGATGGCTCACGAGGATCGTGCGGGCACCACTCTCACTCAATTTGCGGATCGTGGGCAGCGCAGCCCGAATGCGGGTGTCATCAGTAATCTGGAGGTTGTCATCGAGGGGCACGTTGAAATCAACTCGCACCAGCACCTTCTTACCCGTCAGGTCCGCAGGCGCTAAATTTGCTAGAGTTTGCTTGGACACCGAGAACCTCCTGTTGCGTTGAGCCGCAAACATTTTACTGGAGTGAGTGTCCACCGAGGAGTTTGCTGCCATGTTCAAAACAGTTCTGTTCCCCGTTGACGAGAGCCGCGAATCCCGTGACTGCGTGGAAGTCGTGGTCAACGTGGTCCAAAAATACGGCAGTCGTTTACTCCTGCTGTCAGTCGTTGAGACTACCGAAGGCCAAGAGGCCAGCACCGAGCTACTACACAAGGTGAATGCCTTTCTCAATAAGGCCAAAGCCACATTAGCTGAGCACGACATCGCAGCTGAGACGCTCCTGCGCGAGGGCAAGCCAGCCTTTGTGATTTGCGATGTTGCCGATGAATTGAACGTAGACCTGATCATCATGGGCAGTCGGGGCCTTGGCCTGACCGACGAAGCTGAGGACAGCGTCAGCACTCGCGTGATTAATCTTTCCCCCTGCCCGGTTCTGGTAGTGCCCTAGCGACCATGACCACCCCACCCATTCAGTGGTATCCCGGCCATATTGCCAAGGCCGAAAAAGCTCTCATTGAGCAGCTCAAACTGGTCGATGTGGTGCTGGAGGTGCGGGATGCCCGCATTCCCATTTCTAGTCGCCACCCCCAAATTGAGAGCTGGATTGGTTCTAAAGCCCGTCTGCTAGTCCTCAACCGCACAGACATGATTCCTGACCGCGACCGGCAGCGTTGGGAGCGCTGGTTTGCCGCGCGAGGGGAAACTCTCCACTACACCGATGCTCAGCATGGCAAAGGGATTGCGGAATTGCTCAAAGCGGCTCAAGCGGCAGGGGCTCAGGTCAATCAAAGACGTAAGGGCCGTGGCATGTTACCCCGCCCGGTTCGCTCAGCGGTGATCGGTTTTCCCAACGTGGGTAAGTCTGCCCTGATCAACCGGTTGGTCAAGCGCCGTGCTGCTGAAAGTGCTCGACGCGCGGGGGTTACACGGCAGGTTCGTTGGATTCGCGTCTCCGATGAGATCGAATTGCTTGATGCGCCCGGCATCCTACCGGTCAAGCTTAGAGACCAAGAGGCTGCGCTGAAGCTCGCAATCTGTGATGACATCGGCGAAGCAGCTTACGACAACATCGGCGTAGCGGGTGCCGCCATCGAACTGCTCAGCCAATTAATTCCCGACCGTCTGATTGAACGATACGGGCTCGACCCGATCCATTGTCCTGGTGGGGTTTATCTAGAGCAAGTCGCCGAGGCACGCTTCAAAGGCGATACTGAGCGCGTTGCCCGCCAAGTTCTTAATGACTTTCGCAAGGGTTTATTGGGAGCAGTTGCCCTAGAACTGCCAGATCCCCAAGAGATCGCCTGAATTTGCCGAATTCGCTTTGCCTTTAGGCTGAATCAAGCCCAAGATCAATCAGGCTAGATTTAGCAAAGCGGGATGCTTCCTGAGATAATCTTCCCCACGGGTCGGGCAGTCTGAGAGCGAGGAGAGAACCAACTGTATCTGCGCAGTCTTCCGCAATACTTCGTAACAAGCCGTTACTGTGGCAAAATCCTAAGTAATCTAGCCGTTTCCGAAACGGATCGGGGTTGCGCTCATCAGTTCTTGCCTGTCCCTCATCAGATCGCCTCAACATATGCCGGAGAGGAGAGTGGACCAATCCCTATTGCAGCGTTTTAAGCAGGGTCTCAAGAACGACTTGATTGCAGGTCTACTGGTGGTCATTCCGCTAGCGACCACTATCTGGTTGACCTTTAGCATCTCGGCTTGGGTCATTGAGCTGCTGACGCGCATTCCCAAGCAACTCAGTCCCTTCGATAATCTCAATCCCTTCCTGGCGGATCTGATTAACGTTGGCGTTGGTCTGTCGGTTCCCTTAGTGGGGATTCTGCTCATTGGCCTAATGGCGCGAAATATTCTGGGCCAATGGTTATTGCACATGAGCGAGCGCTTGCTGCAAGGCATTCCGTTAGCGGGGGCCGTTTACAAAACGCTCAAGCAGCTCTTAGAAACCCTGTTACGGGACTCTGAGAATCGGTTTCGTCGCGTCGTTCTCGTGGAATATCCACGTGCCGGTGTCTGGTCGATTGGCTTCGTGACAGGGGTCGTGAGCGAGGAGATGCAGGCACATCTGGCCCGCCCAATGCTCAGTCTGTTTATACCAACCACCCCCAATCCCACGACTGGCTGGTATGCGGCAGTACCTGCTGATGAGGTGATTAACCTCTCAATGTCTGTGGAGGATGCCTTCAAAATCGTGGTCTCCGGTGGCATTGTGACTCCTACGCGCGTGACCAACACCCTGCCGCCTCCCACAGCTAAAAAGATTTACTCGTTAGTCAATCTCAGCCGTAAGCCGGTATCTGAAGAGTTGTCGAGCTAGCCAGACGGTGGGCGTGATTTAGCGCCTGATTTCTTAGCTTCTAGCGTTGCTTCTAGCGTTTAACTTCTAAATTCCAAGATTCAAGGGGTGCAAAGAGGGGGTGACATCCCTCAGGCCACCCCTGTTTTTAGGTGTTAAGTTGTGCCTGCTGTCCCTTAACGTGAACGCCGCGTTCGATAAGCCTTTGTTGCGGGCTTACAGGTTCCAGCCCTGCATAGTGACTGCAACCGGGGCGTAGATTAGGCAAACGATTCAGCAGTGGTCCCAACGCCCGTGCTATCCCACTTCCAGGAACCTGCTGCTCAGCCACCCAAAGGGCTTACCATGTTGCCGGACTCTGCTCTATCGAGTTCTAGTATCTGCTCGTCGGATCCAATTCCTCTGCCGATCACCGCAGCTCATTCTCAAGCCCAAAGGTCCGATTCTGATTGGACAGATTGGAAGGCAAAAGCGTCCTGGAGTGCTGATCCCCACAGCAGTCACAGCAACTCCACAGCACCCTCCATTTCAGGGCACACTGGAGCAGTCTCTGCTGCACAGACCCGACGAGGACGGATGGCTGAAACCCTAGAAGGACTTCTACACCAAGTGAGCGCCCTACTGGGCCAGGCCCGTGAGCAACATCGGGCGGGTGGGGAGACCTCAGGTCAGACAACCCAAGCACAGCTCGCTCGCCTGCTGCGATCACTCTTAGCTCAGCAGGGCGATTACCTAGATAAGCTCATGCAGGCTTACACGCTGCTATTTCCAGACTGCCTAGTTGAACTGGATCTTGAGCGGCAAATTCAAGTCACGGTACAACATCTGGTTTTGATGTCTGAAACGGTGCTGAATCAGGAATACACTCGCCTCAATCGCAGTAATAATCAGCGACTGCGCCAGATGATCCTAGGGTTCACGCGACCGGTGCTGGGCTCGACGGCAGTAGGAGTGATAGTTCCTCAACTGGCAGAAGGGGAATGCATTCTAGCGGTGTTTTTGCAGCGTCTCCGCCAAAACTTAGGCGCGCAGGTACTCAAGAGCCCTAGCTTCCGAGCTAGCTACCGTGAGGTTTTGCTTAGCTCTCTGCGTAACCGCCACAGCGAGGATGCGGAGAGCCGCTGGGACACAGTCCGGGCTTGGTTAGGCGAGGCTATGCGCTCGTTCGATCCCCTACAGGCCTACGGCCACAGTGGTCACGATCGCTCAACCTTCATTGCCTGGGCACGCGAGGTCATCCAGAACCGCCAGAACGATGAGGCTCGGCGCTATCTACGGCGCGAGACCGATCAGTTCTTGGTTCTAGGAGCCGAGGCGATCCGCCTGTTCAACAGTCGTTGGCAAGCCCTACCCGCTGAAGTGCGGGACGGCTTTGACCGTAACCGTTGCCTCCAATTTATTGAAACGGTACAGCAACGGGTGCCGTCAACCCATTGGCGGCCCACGCTGCGCTTAAGGCGGCGTGTGGCAGAGCTAACAGGCTGGAGCTTAGAGCAAACAGTTCAGGTTCACGAGCAGGTGCGCCGGGTACTGGAGCAATATATCCAAGCCACGTTACCGCTCAATGATCAACTGCCTTACCTAGCTGCTCATGGCAGCGCCTCTGACGAACCCCTGTCGTTCATCACGCAGTTTCTAGAAGATACGGGCACACCCTCTTGGGTCCGGGATTGGTGCAATCAGCAGCGCACTCAAGCAGAAATTGCGCGGTTGCTCTGTGTTAGCCAACCCACCGTGTCCCGCTGCTTGCGTCGGGAGTATCGGGAGTGGCTCTACCGCAGCTTTCTGCGCGACCCACACACGCCCTCTTGGATGCAGCGATGGTATGACACCCGCAATCTTCCAGATGCTAATCGTCGTCAGGAGCGTCGCTCCATTCATTCTGACTATGCCAACGGTCAGCGCTCGGTTCAAGTCATTGATCAGAGCATCGAAGCAGCCCTGCGTGACTGGTGCGAGCTGAATGACATTCGTTATCTCACCCCCTAATTTGTCGTTCTAATATCTGCAGTTCAAAACCCCTGGAATTGACCCCTAGTAAGTACTTCTAGAGAAGTCTTTTTGCGATGTCTCTTTCTCTTCTCGGCCTGACTCTTCCGCTGCGCCCCCTCCACTGGCACCGCGCGAACCAACTCCTGAGGCAGTGTAGTCAACGTCGCCGAGCCGAGCTTCTGCCCTATCTGTTGGCCCGTTGCGCGGTGCTTGACTGGTGGGAAGATCAGCAAGGCGGCTGGGATGAAGCTGAAAACAGCGATTGGCTACCTGTATTTAACGATTCGTTAGCAACTGAGCTGTCCTGGTCAGAGCGACCAGAAATTCTCGAATTGGTCTCGCTCGCAGACTTGAACTTGGCAAACAGTCGCGTGCTTCTTTGCTTAGCGAAGGCACAGACTCTGTCGGTTGAGATCCCCTTACTCCGTGATCTGTTGGGTGCTAGCTTCTGCCTGGGTGTAGCGGTAGACGAGTCCAAGCAGCAAGTACAGTTGCTGGGCTTTTTGAGCGCCGCTGCGGTGCTGCGGCGTGCTGGTGAACAACTCACTTACAGCTTTGATGTATCAGACCTGGAGCCAATGCTCTATTTTGCTGACCGGCTAGGTGAACCAGCGCCAGCTGCGGCTGTGCTGCCTGCTCTCAGTCCGGAGCAACAGCAAGAGGCTGTCCAGAGCTTGAGCCAGCGTTATGCTTCGCCCTTTGAGATGTTTGAGCCTGGTCTGGCGATTCAGGTTCTACAGGATGCGACAGTTTGCCGTCAGGTTCTGGCCGTGCGCTGTCTATCTGAGCAACTGGCTCAGCCCTTGGCTCGAGCTCACGAGGCAGTCCAGCAACGCCCAGCTATCAATTTGAGTCATTGGATCCAGAACCAACTGGACGAAGCCGCGCAGGCTCTGCACTGGCTGCTGTTACCGCCCTTGGCGAGTGGTGTGCGTTCCCGCTCTACGCTGGTTCGCCCGGATGCCTCTGATACCCTGACCAGCTTGTTTGCCGATTTGCGCCGCCAGGGTATTCGGGTCCCACAAAGCTCTGGGGGAGCCAGCCACGACTTCAGCCTTGGCTCTTTGCGCTTGCGACTCTACATCTTGACCTGGATGGTTTCGGACCAGGAGTGGTCCATGGTAGCAGTGCTGGGTCCTCAACAACCTGGACAACTGCTGCCTGCCGAGTTGCTACTGCGGGTCGAGGACCAACAGGGGCTAGTGGATGAACACTTCCCACGACAGCCTTCTCAGGAACCACTGTGGCTTCAGGTGATCCCCGAAGTCGGTGAAACCATCTTGCTCAAGGTTGCCCTAGGCGGCATTCAGGTTAGCCCGAGTGGTCGCTTGCGGTCCCTAGTCCAAGAGTTTCCTCTGACCTTCAGTTGAAGTTTCGCTAGTTCGTTCGTGCGCTAGCCTACCCGAAGAGCTATCGAGTCCCCCTCAAGCGCTTGGCCTTCCTACGCCTGGTTCTTAAATTCCTGACTCTATTCCTGACTTCCAAGTTCAGGAGCGTAGCCTATTTGCGGTCTTGCTCTTGGCGGCGTCGGTCCCGCCATTCAGCATAGGTCAAATAGGCTATGCCACCTGTTACAGTCAGCAGCAGCACCAAGGCCAGCAGGACAAGGACTGTAGTCAGTGTGTTGGTGGTCAGTTCCCCCATGGCTGGCCTTTAGATAAGCTCTGCAATCAATTCTTAACTGTCTGTAAATTCGAGTGAGTTAGAAGCCATTGCGGCCCCAGACTACCATGGCAATGGAGAAGGTGAAGATGGTGAGTACCGCAACCCAACCCAGCGTCAGAATGTCCATAATTAGCGTCCTGCAAGCCTTTTAGATCATTACACTGGACTCATCATAGGGCAAACTGCTCCCGCTAAGCTGCTCTTAGCATCACCTGGCTTTAACTGGGGTTCCAATTGCATCTGCGCGGGGAACCTGTACGGGCTACGGTTTCCAGTTTTTGTAGAAGTCTGCTTAGATTGCAGGCAGCCCCTATTGCCTCCCTTCGTCGTATCTCGCTCAGTCGTATGTCCCTCGCTCGGAAGTTTCGCCACCGCTACGAGGTTCGCCGCAGCGATCGCCTGACCTTCTTTCTAGCGATGTCAGCGCTCCTGCATGCCACCTTGCTGATGGCGGCTGTGGCCTCAATGCGTTGGTTGGGTGACCTGTTTCCCAAGCAAGCTGAAGCACCGATTCCGCTGGAATTTATTGACGTCCCGCCTACTATTGAGGCTAAGACTCCCCCAGACAATGCGGTGAAGATTGCTGCGGCCAACTCAGTTGCTGGTGGTCAGTTTCGTCCAGAGCGGTCTGCGGCGATTGGAGAAACGGCGGCGGCTCAATCGATAACCAACGCTCCGGCTGCTCCGAGCCAGCCCAGCCAACCGAGCCAGCCCAGCCAATCTAGCCAGTCCGACCAATCCAGCAGTCAAGAAACTGCTGAGCCTCAACTGGAACCGCCACAACCACCCACTCGAGTGCAACCGAGAACCCGAGTTGCCACTCAAGCTGCCGATTCCCCTGCTCAAGTGGCAACAGTGCCGGCACCCCGACGGGTTGCTCCTAGTGCTAGCAATTCGACCAGCAGCTCCAGTTCTCTAGGCGCGCCGATGAGTCAGAGTGCCAATGGGGGTGGTTCCAGTAGCCAGGGCAATAATGTGCTCGCCAATTCCAACCGCGAAGCTCCTAGTCCTCAGGGCGTTGATGCTCGGCGGGAGGTGTCTTGGGGGCCGTACATGGATGCACTGAAACAACAGGTTCGGCAGCAGTGGATTCCAGGCCAGACCCAAAATTCTAAGCGCACCGTTCTCAGATTTACGGTCAGCCGCAATGGTCAGATTTCTGGTTTAAGCATTGCGCGGTCTTCAGGTTCAGACGTCGCAGATGAAGCCGCTCGGAGTGCGGTGGCACGAGCAGCCCCGTTTGCGTCGCTGCCCAGCGAGTATCAGGGAGACTCGGTTGAGATCAACTTCACGTTCGATATCAACGTCTTTGGCAATGTTACTGAGCCTTAAACTTGAGCCTTAACCCAGGGTCAAATAAACTGTCATGCCATCAGTAAGGTGCCATAAGTAAGTAGTGTCGAACAGGGCCCTAAATCAATAGATCAATCATCTGGTGTGTCCATGTCCTCTGCTCCTTTCGCGTCAGTTTCCCAGGTTTACCCTGTCGTTTGGGTGCAAGACCGGGTTGTACTCATTGACCAGACTCGTCTGCCGCAGGAATACACACTGGTTGAGATTAGCCGGTCTGAGGACATGGCCCATGCTATCCGCACGATGATTGTGCGGGGGGCACCAGCAATTGGTGTGGCTGCTGCCTACGGCATGGCTTTGGGAGCCCGCGAGATTGAGACACAAGACCGGGGCAAGTTCTTGAGCCATCTCGAACAGGTGGCGCAGCAGTTACGACAGACCCGCCCAACTGCGGTGAATCTGTTTTGGGCGATTGAACGGATGTTGCGTGTGGCTCGCCAAACGGTAGCCCCGGTGACACACCTTCAGCAATTGCTGCTGGAGGAAGCGCAGCGGTTGGGTGAGGAAGATGTGCGCACCTGCGAAGCGATTGGTGAGCAAGGACTGCGGGTTCTGCCGCAATCACCTGGCGAGTTGCGCCTACTGACTCACTGCAATGCTGGTGCGTTGGCAACAGCGGGCTATGGCACGGCTCTGGGGGTGGTACGTTCGGCTTGGCGGTCGGGTCGTCTGGAGCGGTTGTACGCGGATGAGACTCGACCCCGCTTGCAGGGTGCAAAGCTGACGACTTGGGAATGTGTGCAGGAAGGGATTCCAGTCACGCTGATCACTGATGGCATGGCGGCTCACTGTATGCAGCGCGGTCTGGTTGATGCGGTGGTGGTGGGAGCTGATCGTATCGCGGCGAATGGCGATACGGCTAACAAAATTGGTACCTACAGCTTGGCACTGGTCGCTCAGGCTCATGGTGTGCCCTTCTATGTGGCTGCGCCTCTGTCCACGATTGACTTTAGCCTGACGACGGGCACTCAAATTCCCATTGAGGAGCGCGATCCGGCAGAGGTGTATCAGGTGGGCGAGACGGTTATTTGCCCAGATGGCGTGAGTTTTTATAATCCGGCCTTCGATGTGACACCCGCCTGGTTGATTGCAGGCATCATCACCGAGTTTGGCGTGTTCAAACCGGCCAGCTTGACTCAGCTTCAGGAGCGAGTGGCACAGTAAGTCTCGCTGGTTCTAGTTACTCTTGCTGCAAAAGCACTGGATCCAGCAACCAAAGGATTGGATCCAGTGACATCACTGATTAATCTCATTAACAGAAGCATTGCATCGAGTGACAGAAGCATTGCATCGAGCAGCAAAAGAGTTGCTTCCAGTGACATTACTGATGGATCCCAATGACAGAAGAGTTGGAGCCAGCAACAGAAGAATTGGACCCGATGACATAGCTTTTGGATCTAGCTTCTCAAGATCGCAGTTTGGCTCCTAGTCTTAGCCACTAACAACACAACGCGCCAAATCCGATGTGTTGCGTAAAAGCGACCCTTCTGATAGCGTGTTTTCAATCGTCAGAAGTGGAGCTTTTGCCTAACGAAAAATCACTCAAGCAACATAAAAACTTAGCGCTACCTAGAAGCTCATAACCAACTTCTAGATAGCTAACCCCCCAACTGGTACTAGGCCAGTCAGGCGGCTAACGGGTGATTTTAACACCCCACTAGCCACCCCGACTTGCTACGGCAACTTACCGGGGTGGTTAACACTTTGGGCGGTCTTTGCGTAGGGATGAAATTTCAATTCGTCCCTACCCGCAGCCGCATGCTTATCCAACTCCTACCCAGCAATCGAGAGAGAACTAACCATGAACTTTGACCATTTATCGCCTTCGCAAATTCGGTTGATGCTCTGGGACTACATCAGCCGTCAACTGCATCTGCCTGCCTCGACCAAAAGCATTCTGCTAGTGATCGCCAACCTCACTGACCCGCGTAGTCTACGCGCCCGCATCCCTATCTCGCTGATCGTCGTTCATGGTGGACTGAGCCAATCCGACACCAATCGGCTGCTAGTCAACCTGGAAGCAAACCAGTGGGTCAGCAAAATGTTGGTGCCTGACGAAGCGATCGGTCGCCCACCTATCACCCTCTACAACCTCTCCGAGCAACTGGTTCGAGCAGCGTTACAAGCCAGCAAGAGATCTAGCGATTGAAATCAAAGCTGATCTGGATCCACACCCAGCGCCCTCAATCGCTCTGCCAACTGCTGCGCTCGCTGTTGCTCATGGGCTAACTGTGCCTCAGCCTGTTCTGCTCTTTGCTGTTGCTGTTCCGCTCTGTGCTGCTCTAAAGACGCCCGTTCATCACCCGTAGGCAAAACCTCGCCCTGTCGGTCACACCAGCGCAACCACACCGCCTGCTTGCCTTCAAACTCGCCTTCCCACAACGTCAGCCCCAAACCGACTTTCTCCAACCAGGTTTGAGACATTGCCTCATAACTATTGCCCTGCAATTCGTAAATGTGCAGCAGCGTCTCACTCAGTTGTTGCAGCGGATCAAACACCACATAGTAGGCCACACCAATACGGGCATAGTCTCTCAACTTGCTTCCCAATTCGTTGCCTTCCCGATTGGAAACAATCTCAATCACGACATCCGGTGGTTTGCCAAACTCCCAGACAAAATAAGCTCGGTTCTGCTTGTCTCGCCAGTCTTGAGGAGCCTGCACACCCAAGCTGAGGAAGACATCTGGCACCAGAGGCGGCTGACGCACCGCATAGAACACGCCCACATTAGCAGCCGTTAGAAACGAGCGATCATTCAGGCCCAACCAAGAACTGTAGAGGCAAACCGTCAACAGGCGTTGCAGAGTTTCAGAGAAGAGGTTATCCACAGGCGCATCATCTTCGGTAACCAGATGACTGACATCTGGCTCAACTGCCGATTCATCCAGGCTGATTGCAGACTGAGACATACTCAAACTCTCGCCTGACTGGTCACTTCACCTGCCGTTATCGTAGCCGTTATCGCAACTGCATCCAGAGAAGATCAAGCCGACTCATTTCGGTGGAACCATTTCGAGTGGAACTTAGTTTCCATTACCGGGTAGAAAGGCATGAAATCGCCATTGGCCCCGTGAGCGCACAAAAATAGCGCGATAATCAGTTGGCTCGTGAAAGGCATAACGGTTCTGCACAAAGCCACGCTGACCGTTGGGCAAAATTATGGGCGACCAGGCATTGAGCTTAAACGCTTCTGCCTGAAAGTTGCCCTTCTGATAGGTTTGCCAGTCCCGTTGCAAAGCCTCATTTGAAGCCGTTGCGATCACTGGGTAGTCCATACCAGGGCCAGAGCGAATGTTCACACTGTCCCCCCGAATTCGAATCGCAGATTCCCCATAGGTTGAGGGCTGCATAGGTCTCAAATCTGGACAGTTCCACAGATTGGAGCCCGGCTCTTGGTTGGGGATGCGAAACTGAGTCTCCGCTGCACAGCCTGCCACCACTGCTTTCTCTAAATGCTGCCAGAAAGGAGCATTGGCATCACTAATCTTGTACGTATCCAAACTGATCGTGCCGCCCCAACTCCACTGCGTCTGTAGCGTGACCAGCGAGCGCACAAAGGCAGCGTCTCGCCGCTGGACTGCGTCCAACAAACGCAGCCGAAATTGCAAAAAGCTGCTGGCGGATTCAGAAGGTTTGGCCGATGGTTTAGCTGACTGTTTAGCCGATGCCGATGGCCCTGTTGAACTTGAGGCCGGACGAGGCGACACGGGTGGCACTGTAGGTGCTGTAACAGAGGGTGGAGTTGGCGTGGATTGAGCTGTTGGTTGAGCCTCAGGTGATTGGGCCTGAGTTAGCTGAGCCTGAGTTAATTGGCCCTGAGTTGATTGGCTCTGAGTTAATTGACCCTGAGTTGCTTGATCTTGGCTTGGTTGCGGAGATGTGACGGGTGCGCTGGCTGTCGCCACTGTAGGTTCAGGATTGCTCCGAGCCGTCAAATAGGCAACTGTTGCGATGGTGGAGCCCAAAATACTTCCTACAACCACCAGCGCAGCCAGAAGGAGCTGTTGTTGCTTCATACCAATTGAATTGACATTAATTCGTGATCGGTGAATTCAGATCTGGCAAAGCAGATAAATTTCCACTTTACGTAAAGGAAGTGGTACTGCACTTCATGCCGCCGATTCACCTGATCGGGGGATAGGAAATCAAGTTGAAATCAGGGCGATAGCTCACGTAGGTATTACTTCTAAAAGACTTATCTGAAGTTGCTGAAGTTCCTCTCTCCACTTGGGCTACCTATGAGATGCTCAACGGATGGCTCGGCAGAAAGTCAAAACTATGACCTAACCGAGAACTCAAGAAATGATCACACCATTACATACAGCTCATAGCTAGGTAAGATTACGCTCCTCTGCTCACTCCCTCACAAGGATTAAATCTAAGCAAAGCCAGCCCCAGTCTGAGAAACCTGCGCTAGAGTGTCAGAAAGCTTAGTCTCCCTAAGACTTGTACACAGACCGAGGATGGGCTCCCATGTGTATTTGCATTAATTGCCATTACGTCGACCAGTGCATTACTTATCATGCTGTCGAAGGCCAGCACCAGCAGCCCCATCTCACCGAAGAGCCAAGTTTTGAACCGGTTGGTCCAACGATTAACGTCAATATCCGTAACCACGGCACAGAGATGGAATGGGATGTCGTTGGCTGCTTAAGCTTTAAGCAGGAGACAGGTAAGTGGGCTCGTTTGCGTCCTGGCGAACTGGTTCCCACTTGAAATTCTCAACGAAAATCTCAGCTAAGAAGTAAGACTAGTCTGAAGCTCTTTCCCATAAACTTAGTCAGCGTTAATACACTCGGCTTCAGCTCCTAATTCATCCCTTAGACAGACACGCTTGGGGAGACCAGAGGTAATTAGTGCTTGTTGCAAAGCAAGCACTATATTTTTTAGGGCTCTCTCAGAGTTCTCTAAGCAGGCGCTTCCTGAAAGCTGCCTCTTGGTCCTCAAACCCTTGCAGAGCCTCACAAGCTCATGATTAGTTTGTCGAAATTATTAAGAATATTACTGCAATAACTCAAGAATTATTGAGAAACTTTTGGCTCTTGGACTAGGTAATGATACTCTCTGAGAGCCTTCCACTTATAAAGCTCTTTAAACCAATGCATAACGGCTCTTCCAAAGATCCTTTAACCGCTATTGTCACTGCTGGCATGGGTGCAGGGATTGTTACCAGTTTCGCAGTGAGTCAGGGACAAAACATCTTGACAGCTCTTGGCATCACTGCGTTTTCAATTGTGGTTGCGCTGATTGTAGACGCAGCTGATTTCTCCTAACAGTTCTCTCTTAAGGGTTAGTTAGGGGTAGTTGCTAACCCGTTATTACTGCCCAAGCTAGCACTCCATCCACACAGTGTGACTCTGGCCCTTGAGCAATGAAACCTGAGCAATTTCTTGCTAAATCTCGTCTCTCACTGTATAAGGTGTAACGGGTGTATCACGTCCAGGCTCAGGCGCTAGGCTTAGCGGTTCAGGCATAGTCGGGGAGTGGTGATCATGCAGCGTTCGCCTCAGCACTGTGCTGGGTATGGCACAATTCGCGGTTCAGTGGCTTGGCTGGGGCTCAGCCTAGGTTGTTGGCTATGGCTGGCTCCAGGTGAGCCTGTTCTGGCCCAGGAGTCTCCTGATCTTGCCTCTGGAGCAACTGAAGTCCGTCAGCCAGAGGTTACCGGCGTCATTATTGATGCCCAGGGATTAGGGTTTCAGCCCAGTATGGGGATGCGTCTGTTTGACGCTCAGGGTAGGCAAATTTATCTCACCACTGCTGCCAGGCGCCGCTTGGATGTCGATGCAATCTCTACCCAAGGCACTGCCAGCTACGCCTACAGTCTGGATCAGGCTCGTAACTTAAATCGGGCTGGCTCTCGACCTCTGATTGTCAAGGCTTTGGGTACGCAAGGCGAGGACCTGGTGATTTCGCAGGAGGACGCCGAGATCCTTCAAGCCAAGAACCAGCAAGACCGCTTTTTAGACAGAATGGCGGTAGTTGTGGTGTGGAGCGCCCCGCAACTCAGCCCACCGTTGTCGCCTGAGTTGATGCGACAGGCCCGACGCGACCGGGAGCTGATCATGCAAACGACCGGCAACCAAGCGCCTAGCCCTCAGATTTCCCGGTCTCAGAATACTGCAACTCAAGCCACTACCAATCAAGCCACTACCAATCAGGCCGCTACCAATCAAGCCGCCACGCAAACCACTCAGCCTGCCAGAAACTTGGGACCTGCCCCAGTTCAGGCTGTTCAAGCGGCTGCGCCAGTTCCGCCCGTGCCTGTGACCATTCAGCCAGCCGACGCTACACCCTGGCCATCGGGTCCCGTTGCACCTAGTACTTTTGTGCGCGAACAGCCTATTCAACGGCCAACGCAAGCAGCAACCCAAACCATTGTTCGCGGTTCCAGACCACCCGGTCCGTTGCCCCCACCAGCAACCAATTTTCCAATCACTCCCTTACCGCCTGCGCCTCAATCTCCAGTGCCTCAGGCACCTCAAACACCCACTGAATTTGAATGGGTCCGCCCCTCTAACTGATGCGTAAATTGACAAACAGCGTCAGTAGAAAGGTGAGTTGCCCAGCCAGCAGAAACAGGTAGAGCACAACCCGCTTTTTAAAGACCGTCAGCAGTAGAGCGACGGTCTTGAGGTCGATCATCGGCCCAAATACCAGAAATGCCAGTAATGAGCCACTGGTGAAGGTCGAAGCGAAAGATAGAGCGAAAAACGAGTCTACCGTTGAGCAAATCGACACAATCGTTGCCAACAGCATCATGGCAGCAATCGAACTGATCGGTCCTTGACCCAAGCTCAGCACGACTTCACGGGGCACTAAGACCTGAACCGCCGTGGCAATTGCCGCTCCCAGCAACAGCACTGCTCCCAATTCACGGAACTCCTGCACTGTGTTGGCTGCTAACAATTGCAAGCGTTGGCCTAGGGGTTTGGTCGCCACCGCTACCGTCTCTCCCTGCACAAAGAAAGTGCCACCCTGCAACAAATCGACGCTGCTGGCACTGGGCACGGAACGCACGCTCAGTGAGCGGGCCATCTGCGGCTGTAAAAGGGGCGTCAGATCTGCCTGAGCGCTGAACACCCAACCCACCAGGGTGGCAATCAGCAGTGAGAAGCTAATCCGAAGCAGCGCAATCTCAGGCTGGTCCCGGAAAGCGGTCCAGGTGGCCCAGAAGACCACTGGGTTCACGACTGGAGCAGCTAGCAAAAAGCCAATCGCTACGGAGCTGGGAGCACCCAGCATCAGCAAACGTCGCGCCACTGGCACATTGCCGCACTCACACACGGGCAACAAGAAACCCATTACCCCACCGGCCAAAGCCCCTAGCAGGGGATGGCGCGGCAGATTTGCCACTAACTTGCGCTCGTCTATGAATAACAGCAGCACACCTGACAGAATCACCCCTAACAGCAAAAAGGGCATCGCTTCGACGATCAGGCTCAAGAACAGGGTCAGGGTACTACTGAAGTTGTTCATTAGGAGGTTAGTTAGAGCAGGGTCAAGCGATCAGATCGCGGCCTAAATAGGGCTGTAGCACGTCAGGCACGCGTATGCTGCCATCAGGCTGCTGATAGTTTTCGAGGACTGCTGCCATCGTGCGCCCAACCGCTAGACCGGAGCCATTGAGGGTATGTACAAACTGAGTGCCCTTCTTACCCGGCTCTTTGAAGCGAATATTGGCTCGTCGCGACTGAAAGTCCAGGAAGTTAGAGCAACTAGAAATTTCTCGGTACTTGCCCGAAGACGGCAACCAGACTTCTAGGTCATAGGTCTTGGCGGACGAGAAACCCAGATCCCCAGTACACAACGCCAGCACGCGGTAGGGCAGTTTGAGCGCTTGCAGAATCGCCTCAGCATTGTTAGTGAGGGTTTCTAGCTCCTGCATGGAGGTATCGGGGTGACAGAACTTGACCAGTTCGACTTTGTTGAACTGGTGCAGGCGGATTAAACCCCGCATATCTCGCCCATAACTGCCTGCCTCGCGACGGAAACAGGGCGTATAGGCACAGTGATAAATCGGGAGGTCTTCACTGCTGAGAATTTCGTCGCGGTAAAGGTTGGTGACGGGCACTTCAGCTGTGGGGATTAGCCAGAGGTCATCCTCGGCACAGCGGAAGCTTTCCTCAGCGAATTTGGGCAACTGTCCCGTTGCAGTCAGGGATGCAGTATTGACCAGCACGGGCGGTATCACTTCTAGATAACCGGCGCGGGTTTGCATATCAAGCATGAAGCTGATCAGGGCGCGCTCTAGTGCCGCCCCTAAGCCCTGCAAGACCACAAAGCGACTCTGGGCAATCTTGACTGCTCGCTCGGTGTTGAGGATGCCTAGTTTCTCACCAATCTCCCAGTGGGGCAAAATCCCGTTGCTATCAGGAATATAACCGTCGCCCCAACGGCGAATCTCAACGTTTTCGTCTTCGTTCTTGCCCTCTGGAGTGGAAGGGTGAGGCAAATTGGGCAGGGCCAGCAGTTGCGCATCCAGAGAGACACGAATTTCTTTTTCTTGCTTCTCTAGTTCGGCGATCTCGGTTTTGATCGCGGTGCCCCGGTCCCGTAGTTGCTGGATCTCGGCGCTGTTGGGGTCTTTGCGCATCTGTTCGCCGACCTGTCTGCCGATGCTGTTGCCGTCGGCTTGCAGAGCAGAGCGCTTTTGCTCAAGTTCGCGCACTTGCCGGTCAAGGTCGAGTATGCCGGTCAGATCATAGGAACCGCGCATCGCTAAGCGGGCCTGGGCCTCCTCGGGCTTATCTCGCAGTAGCTTCAGGTCTAGCAAGGGAAACGCTCTCCAATGGCTGGAAGGGGTTTGCTTCACTATTTAACCCTGAAGCTGGACGGTTCTGGCTGAAGCTGGCTGCCTTGCGCCCTCTACTGTGCGGAAATCCAGACGTTTGCTCACCCTAATATCTATGACATCCAAAACATTCGGGCGGCAATTGGGAGCACTAGTCAGGAGGGCAGTGGTAGTAATGACAACAAGGACGATGATTTTCTAAGATTTTCTAAACGGTAATAAGCTATTGAGCGCTCAGGATGTAACTCCTGCATCTAGAGAGAGCTACCTGACATTAGAAAGAGGCGAAATACAATGAAAATTTTCGCAAAAAGCTCGACTCACTTAAATACGCTTGTCAAAGCTGTGCTCCTTTGATAACGTACTCTCCATCCTGCGTAAAGGAGCAACCTGCTTAGCGACAAAATCCCTCAAAAATTTAGCGCTACCCAAAAGCTTTAGCCAACTTTTGGATAGCTAACCCCCTAACTGCACAGAACGCAGTCCGGCGGCTGACAGGTGATTTTAACACCGACTAGCCACCCCGACTTGCTATTGGCAAATCACCGGGGTGGCTAACACTTTGGCGGCATTCCGGTAAGGGCAGGATGGCCCTGCCCTTACCCACAACCGCGTTCAATTTTTCGCGTTCAACTTTTGTGGAGTGGGCATGTTGATGCGCCAACTTTTGCATGTGATTAATCCGCGTCAATTCGAGATTTCGCTCAGCTATCTCGCCACCTATTTAGGCATTCCAGCCAACTGTATTTTGCGTTTTGAACAGTGGGCCAATGTCCTCTTCGTCCATCGCAAAGATCGGGGCGGGCAATTCGTGAGTTATCGCAACTTAATCCACTGGATCGAAGCCTGTGTTCGTGCCATTCAAACCTGTCCTAACCCCCAGGCCCTACAAGAACTCGGCCAATTTCTCAAAACCGAAATCGAGCGTTTCACCTACGCCGATGACGTTATTAGGTACCTGCGGCGACTCTGGCTACAACGCAAAGCCCAACTCAATCTCACCCCTAATCTCTACTCCTAACCCCTAATTCCCGCCTGACTCCCTCTCAACTTCGCCTCAATGGGGCTACATCACCCACGAACTGCCCCTGACGCCACCGCTCAAGCTCATCCTGCTCGTGGTCGCCAATTTCTACTGCTCCTCGGAGCCGCACTGCCAAACTGCCTGTCTCCCTGATCGTTTACGGCTCCGGTTGTGCCACCAAGAACTCCAGTGTCTGCTCGTCAGCTTGAAATCTGCTCAGTGGCTCCACTCGATCTGGAGCACCGACCAAGTTGGGCAACGACCGATCTTGCTCCACAACCTGTCACCCCGCCTGATCTAACTGCCTCTGAGCGAGAACTCCTGAAACTCTGGCTTAATTCCCTTATCTCAGTGGCTGGAGTTGCCTGGTCTTCAGGTGGAAGCCTGAAAAGAAATAATTGAAGGCTTTACTCCTTAGTCAGGTTTACTGGCCTCAGCTGCCAGCCTGACCGCCCAGATCGGTGCGACCCGCCAGGAGAATCAGGTGCTTGAGACTTTATCGGAATTTCTGCTGCAAGATGCCCAAGCCATCGAGGATGACTTTGGTCGTGCGATGGCGCTCACCGAAATCGTCGACCGCCTGGTCTCAGCAGGGCACTACGACCGGGCTTTGCAAATCGCCCGCACCATCGAAGATGCCTTTATCAAAACCTGTACCCTGGCGGATCTAGCAGGTCGCTACGCCGAAGCAGGTCAGTACGACCAAGCGCTGCAAGTTGCCCAAAGCGTTGAAGATGCCGCAGTCCAGAACAACACCCTGAGCGAGGTGGCCGCTAAATACGCCCTTGCTGAGCACTGCGAGCAAAACCAGGCGCTGACAGCCATGGCGCTGAAATACGCCAGCAGCGAGCAGTACGACCAGGCCTTACAGGTCAGCAGTCTGATCGATACTCCCCTGGATCAAGGGCAGACCTTGTGGCAAATTGCCCTGCAAGCCCTAAGCACTAAAGATTACCAAACAGCTCTGCGCATCAGTCGCACTATTGAAGAGCCGCTCATCCAAGCTCAAGCACTCGCCGAAATCGCCTGCCGAGCGGGTGCTGCCGAGCAGTATGACTGGGCGATGCAGATTGCTCAGTCGATTAACGAGGCAGAAATTCAGCCCCAAACCCTGAGTAAGCTCAGCAGTCAAAGCGCTGTCGCTGGACAGTTTAGTCAAGCACTAGTTTTTGCCCAGGCGATTCAAGATGTCATTCAGCTGGACATCACTTTGCAGCAGCTCGTGGCCAGAGCCCTAAGCATCGAACATTATGACCAGGCTCTACAAGCGGCACGTTTATTACAGGAACTCGATCAAAAAGACGCAGCATTTCAGGATATTACTCTCAACGTTTTAGCCTCCGGCCATTGGGAAAATGCGCTGCAAGTGGCTCAGCTGATCGAAGCGATTGAACGTAAAGACGAGGTCTTAAAAAAAATTGCAGAGCATGCCTTAAATGAGGGCTACTGGAGCCAAACCCTCGATATTGCCCAAACCATCCAGGCCAAAAGCCAACGCGATGGGATCCTGCAAAAAATTGTGTTGCGAGCCTTAGAAGCCTGTAGCTGGGACCGCGCTCTTCAGGTCACACAACTGATTCAAGATCACTCATTACAGGTGTGGTCATTAACTGAGATCGCCTTTAAAGCCTCCGAAGCTGGGCACTGCAATCAGGCACTGCAAATCGCTCAAATCATTGAGCAAAATCTGTCTAAAGCCCGTGCCTCAGCTGAATCAGTTGTCAAACTGGCAATGACTGGACATTATGACCGAGCCTTTGAACTTGCCCAGAGCATCGAAGATAGCTCCAGCAAAGCCCATGCCTTAGGTGAATTGTCAGTCAAACTAGCAACAGCTGGACATTACGCCCAAGCATTGCGAGTTGCTCAAGCAATCGAGGATGCCTCCAGCAAGGCACGCATGTTAGCCGAAGTCGGTCGGCGCTTGGCCTGGTTAGGCGCTTTGTCGAAGTAGCTGGTATTTGATGAATCAGGGCAGAGGCACAAAGTCGTAGCCCGTCTTAGACCGATTGCCAGGCTCTATTCTCACCAGCACTGCGCCACCATTGCGGTCCCCAGAAGGCAAGAAGTTGATCGGCCCGGTGGCTCCGCTAGCAGTGAAGCCAGGGGCAGCCAGAACTTGCTCCACCTCAGCGCGGCTGCGGGCTTTAGCAAGAGCCACCCGTAGGGCTTGCACCGCGTCGTAGCTTAGGGCAGTACGCCAGTTGATATCTCCACCCCACAAGCGGTTTGCGGCTTGGGTGAAGTTAGAATCAGCAGTTTTTAAGGGATGCCAAGGCACTGGCAGCACCATGCCATTGAGGGCAGCCCCACCCTGCCGCAGGCTATCAACCGTGTAGAGGGCATCATCGCCCAAGAGCGGCAGCCGATTCTGATTGGCCTGAGCCACCTGGATCGCCTGCGGCAGGGTCGCAGCATCAGGAAGCAGCACCAGCACCTCAGCCGCCGTGCCGCCTAGTTGCTCGCTAGGATTACCCTGCGAGAGATCGACCTGCTGCACCACCTGCCCCCCTTCCAAGCCCAAAGTGGTGGTGAAGGCTGTATTTAACGATTGGCTGTAGGAACTGCCAGCATTGAAGAAAATCATCGCCTTGCTTTTGCCCAATCCTTTGAGCAAGTAGCGGGCTAGAGCCGTGCCAGTAAATTGATCGCTCGGAACCGTTCGGAAAATGTAATTGCTACTGCCCTTTTGCACTTGGGCGAGTTCGGTGCTGGTGCTAGTAGGAGCAATCATTACCAGCTTATTTTCCTCATAGATCGGAGCTGCCGCTAGAGAAGTGGTACTGGTGCCATGACCCACTACCGCCAGAATGTTGCTGTCCTGCACCAGCGTATTCGCAAGCTCTTTGGCCTGGTTTGGGTCGTTGTTGTCATTGCCGATTACCACTTTGAAGGGCTGCCCTGTCCGCACAGCCTCATCCTGCGCCTGCGCCACGCCTCGCAGCAACTCACGGGCTGAGTTTGGGCTGCTGCTTACGGGTACCACCGTCGCGATCGTGGGCGCTGCGGCATTACCGATCCGGGCGTTGTTTAGGTAGATCAGCGCCTCAGGGTCATTGCGGTCGGCTTTCAGCGCAGCTTCTAGTTGAGTAGTTGCTGTTTGAAAGTCACCAGCAGCCAGGGCAGCCACCCCCGCTTGCTTATCTGGATTGGGGTTGTCGGTAAATAACAGCCGCTCACCTTGACTGAGTCGTTCGCCACTACCACTGGGTAGCGAAAGACCTCCTGTACCAGGACTACCTTGAGAGTTGAGCAATGCGCCTGGATTTAAGCCCGAACGGCTGAGAAAGAACCAACCTAAACCCAGCAGCGCTGCCGTAATTAGAAACGACAGCAGTAGTAGAGGTCCTTCCTTACGGTTTCCGGCCATAGCAACTCAGGTGGTAATTCTGTGTGATTGTTCTTTGATTTTGAGGGTAGGTGACTTGAAGGCAGGCGACTGCAATGAGGTCACTTAATCAGGTTGGAGAGGAGCGTGTAAACCAAGCGGAACAGGGTCGCTAAAGCCACCGCTGCCAAACTGGCGAAAACTGCCAAAGCCAGAGTGGGCACAGCAACGGCTCTCGCCAAAACTAGGGCAGCCGCCACTGTGATGCTCAGTAGGACCAGTCGCTCTGTTTTTTCAATCCAGCGCAGGGTTTGACCAATGATCAAAAGCGCAACGACTAAGCCCCAGGCCACTAGGCCACCCGAAAGCCCACCCAAAACACCACTGCCCAGCCCCACAATCAGTCGCCAGAGCAAACCGGCTTCAAAACCAGTAAAGGCCGCCGAAACTAGCAACCGTGTTAGCGAGAAACCAGCCGATGTGGCTGGGGATTGAGCTGGGGGTGCGGGGACCGGGGGCGGAGGAGCTGGGGTTGGAGCCGGTTTTTGCAGGTTAGTCGAGCGACGCTTGGAGAGCCGCTTGGAAGCCGGGGGCTGGGGGGTTAGAGGTTGAGAGGCTGGAGGCTGGGGACTAGGGATCGGGGTTTGCAGGGCAGCTAGAGCTTCACCGGCAGTTTGAAAGCGTCGGGTCGGTGCCGACTCCAGCATCCGATCTAGAACACTGCCGAGATGGTCACTCACCTGGGTATGCGGTCGCCAAGCCCAGCAGTTGTTGTGGGGGTCAAACAGTTCCTCTGGTGGCTTACCCGTGAGCAAGCAGATGCAGGTCACGGCCAGGGAATAGAGATCGGTCGAAGGAAACACAGCGTTGCCGTGAGTCTGTTCGGTGGGCGCAAAAAAGGGAGTGTAGATGCCAGTGAGCCCTCGTGCTGGGTTGGCAGCAGCTCGGGTTACCTGCTTCACCGCACCAAAATCTAGCAAATACAACCGTCCATCTTTGCGCCGCATAATGTTGGCGGGCTTAATGTCGCGATGGATCGAGCCAGCCTCATGGACGAATTCCAGCACCGGCAGCATGGAGGTCAGCACTTCCCGCCCCTTGGCTTCGCTGAAGGGTCCCTGGTCGTGCAGTTCCTCTTCTAGCGTTTGGCCATCGACAAACTCTTGAACCAGGAAAAAGAACTCCTGGGCTGCTTGAGAACCAAAGCCTTTAACGGGCAACTCAAAAAAGGCCAGAAGATCAGGGATCTGCGGGTGTCGTCCCAGGTCTTCGAGCACTTCGCCTTCGCGAATAAACAATTGCTTGGCTGTCTCTAGCTGATTGGCATCTAGACCCAGCGAGGGCTGCAACTGCTTCACTACACAGCGACGTAAACCAGGTGTATAACGATCCTGGGCAATGAAAGTGGCACCAAAGCCACCCCGAGCTAACGGTTTTATAATCAGGTAGCGGCCCACCAGAATCAGGGGCATACCGCAGGTGGTGCAGAACTTTTGCTGCACCGTTTTGAGGGTCGCTAGACTGTCAAGATCGCTATAGCTATTGAGTGGGCGAGGACAGCCAGGACGGGTGCAGAAGAGGTCCATGGGCGTTTATCCGTCTCGCTGGCAGCGTTCCCAGAAACTGAGCCATCTCCAGAGTATCGTCTCCAGTTTGCTTCTTTGGTGGTTCCTTGGATAGTCCCAGAGATTTTGGCGACGATTCTGGCTTGCTGCGATTGAAGTCTGAGCCTGTGATGCAGAATTTTGGCCCTATTTTGGCCCTCAGGTTGCAGGCGCTTTCCGATTAGACCTGGATTAGCCTGTATAGGGTAGCAGGTGCCAGTAGCCCGGATGGGGCCTTGAAGCCATGATTGCTACGATCGACAGCCT
This sequence comes from Leptolyngbya sp. FACHB-261, assembly GCF_014696065.1. Lineage (NCBI taxonomy): Bacteria > Bacillati > Cyanobacteriota > Cyanophyceae > Leptolyngbyales > Leptolyngbyaceae > Leptolyngbya > Leptolyngbya sp. FACHB-261. The sequence goes on from NZ_JACJPL010000024.1 coordinate 141,779, forward strand.
AATCAGTGCGGATGGTGCCTCCGAAGAGCAACCGAATCCGGTGCAGTTCATGAACGATGAAACCTACCAGCGACTCAAGGCTGTCTTGCAACTCAGGTTGCGTCGCCAAGTGCTGATCGCAGTTTGCGACAACTTGCAGCTCCGGTCTCAGCTGCTGCAAGCTTGTCACCAAGATTTATCCACGAGTGCTAAACTGGTGGATCTGCAACTGGAAATGACAGATCCAGATCCCTTGGCGCAGGTGAGCGAGTGGCTGCGCAATAACCCAGGCTATCCTCAACCAGTATTCCAGGTGCTGGGCATTGAGCGTCTGACTCTGGCTCCCGCTCTGGCGCAAAAGCTGTTTCTCAGCAATTTGGAGCGCATTGAGTCTGCGTTGCGGCACCTAGACTCAACCCTGGTGTTCTGGTTCACCCAGCCCTGGGCCAGTGCAGCTTGTCAGTCTGCGCCTCTGTTCTGGAGTTGGCGCAGTGGGGTTTTCGAATTTGAAGGCGATCCCACCCCAATTGCAAACCAGGGCAGTGTAGCTGTGCCCGATATCCGGTTGCCAGAAAACGCGCCGAGTCTGGCGGAGCGCGAGACGGTCACAACCGAGCTGCTTACCACCGTGTTTGGGATGGCCAACGGCTCAGCCGAGTCACCACCTCCTGACTTAACCCCTGCTACGCGCCCACTTTCCCCTAGACCCCTTGAGGCTGCAAGTGCCGCTCCGGCTGAGGCCCCAGAGGATCTAGCTGAAGCAATGGCCAACGAAGCTATTGCCGAAGCGACTCTTGAACCTGCTAATGATCTAGACAATCAGCGGGCCAATGAGGTCATTAGCGAATCTGTCGGTGAACTTACCAGTGGACCAGTTGGTGAATTTGAGACAGTCAGCAGCCTAGAGGAACCAGACTCGCTCCAAGTGCAGAGCGAGGAAGTCGATTACCTCAGCCCCGAGGACTTGCAGGAATATGAGTCGATCCAGGCTGAGATGGTGTCTGCGGCTTTAGAACAGGTCGCTCTTGGTTTGGAAGCGCCGAGTCTGGCCGAGTTAGAAGCGGCGATTAATCAGAGTCTGGCTGCATACCAGGAGCCCACCGAGGTTAATCTGACCGATGCGGATTTGCCGGAGGATCTGGATGGCTTAGGGTCCCTGTTTGATGCCGTGCTGGTCGAGCCAACGCTGCCGCCTGTTGAAGCCCCTGCAGCCGGCCCACCAGCTCAGACCCAATCGCCAACCCAATCTCAACCTCAATCTCTAGCTGCTCAAGCCGAGCCTGAGCAGGAAACCCCTCAAGATCTGGGTCTAGGTTCACTGTTTAGTGATGCCCTCATCGATCAGGGTCAGGGTGAGGACACGGGGTCGCTCTTCAGTGAGGCACTGATTAATGAGCTGATTGCTGCTGAAGCGCTGCCTGAGACACCCGTTGAGCTGCCTATAGACCTACCTATAGAGTTGCCCGTTGAGACACCCCCTGAGATACCCAGGGAGATACCCACTGAGACGCCAGCAGCACCAGTTGATCTGCTAGATGAGACTGAAACAACGCAACTGATAGAACCCACTGAGGTTCAAGAACAGCGCGGCGAGATTGCTGAACTAGAGGAGACACAAGCCAGTCCTGCGCTGCTGGCGCTGGAGTACCGTAGGCTGGGTGACTCGTTCCGAGAATTATCGGAGCAGCAGGGTGGACTCAATCCTTCCCATCTGCTCCAAGCTGCCCAAGCTTATCAGCAAGCCTTAGATCACCTGGATCGGACCCAAACCCCAGCCGAGTATGCCGAAATCCAGAACGACTTGGGCAATGTCTTCTGGCTAATTGCGCAGCACAGCACCGACCCAGCGGCCTGCCTACATTCCAGCATCGCGGCCTATGAAGCGGCGCTGCAAGTAGCCGACTCAGCTCGCTACCCACAGGCTTACGCGATGGTCCAGAACAACCTGGGCACCGCCTACTCTGATTTAGCGCGTTACAAGGAACCAGCCGCTAACCTGCAACGGGCAGTTCTGGCTTATCAGGCCGCTTTGCTCTATCGCACACCAGATAGCGAACCACTCAAATACGCCGCCACCCAAAACAACTTGGGCACTGCCTATTGGAACCTAGCTCAATACGTAGAGCCCACCAAACATTTACAACGGGCAATCCAGGCCTATCTCAGCGCCTTGGAATACTACACACCTGAAACTGATGCTCTCTCCTACGCCATGATCCAGAACAACCTGGGTACGGCCTACTGGCAGATTTCTCAGCAAAAGGGGATTGAAGCAGCTGATGCACCAGCCAGCCTGCTGCAAGCGATTGGCGCTTATGAAGCAGCCTTGGTCTATCGCACATCAGAACGCCATCCGAGCGGTTACGCAGCGACGCAAAACAACCTGGGCACAGCCTACTGGCATCTCTCTAAACACCTGGATCCGGAGCAAAATCTGCAACGTGCGATCATGGCCTATGAAGCGGCTTTGCACTACACCGAGGTGCGCCAGCCGCCAGTTTCAGCCAGCTTTGATCTCGGGGCCACTCACAACAACTTGGGTTTGGCCTATCGGCATTTGCCCACTGGCAATCGCCGCCGCAATTTAGACCGTGCTTTACGTCACCACGGCCACGCTGCCCAAGGCTGGAAGAGCCAACCTCAGGCGTACCAGAGTGCCGTTGGCAACTTGGTTCAAGATATTCGTACAGCGTTTACTGAATTTGGCATTGAGGGCCAGGCCAAAGCTCTGTCTAGCGTTCCAGCGGAACTGCTCAGTGATGTCATGAAGCGGCTCTAAGCGAAGTAGCCAGGCCAGAGATTTAGGCTAGAGATAGAGGAGTAAAGATTTTCTGGACTCTTCGCAAGGTTGCCTGAGCACAGGTCTATGATCCATTGGTTAATCCATCTGTTTGATGGACTAACCAATGGATTGTTTGATGGCCGTTCGTGCTCGCTTCCTTTGTAAGTTTTAGGGATGGAAAACCATGTCAGCCGTGACCGTTCAAGGCATCGATGAAAGTAAATTATCGGCTCCAGCACGCAGTGCACTCGCAATTCTAAAAAGCTTGCCAGCTGAGCAAGTCAACGAGTTCAAACAAACTGTCGGTCTGAGTCAACCTGGGGTTATTGGCCCTACCTCTCCACAAGCGTTTGTGCAGTTCTGTGAGCGGGAAGGGGTTGACCTATCGCCTGCGGGCATCAGTGCTTTTAAGGCATCACAAAATCTAGAGAAGAGCTCAGAGATTGGCCCGACAACGGCTGCTAAGTACTACGCTGCCTACAAAAATCGCAAGACCAATCCTGAGAAAGAACTGGTCGCTGTTGCTACTTCCTACGTCGGCGTTGAGGAGCGCGGACCTAATCGCGGCAAAGAAGTTGAGATGTTCCAGAAGGCCGTAGATGGCAAGGCTCAGGGTGAGCCTTGGTGTATGGGCTTTGTGCAGTTCTGCATCAAAACCGTTGAAGCTTCCACACGGTCTCAGTCCAAAATTTTTCGCTCTGAGCACTGCTTAACCGTTTGGGAGAAATCGCCTAAAGATCTACGCTTGGCACGACCGGAACCAGGTTGCTTGATCATCTGGCGCCACGGTAACAGCTCAAAAGGGCACGTCGGCTTTGTAGAGAAAGTTAAGGCCGATGGCAAGAATTTCACAACGGTGGAAGGCAACACAGGTGGCGGCAGTGGCGTCGAGCGCGAAGGTGATGGGGTCTACCGCAAGTCACGGGACATTGACGGAGCGGGTTCGATGAAAGTCGCAGGCTTCCTGCGCGTTTTCTAGCGCGGTTCAGCTTAAGGTTTACTGGCTTTGTTGAGCACAAAATGCCAGCGCAACCGCTAGGCAGTCAGTCTGTTGAGGATAAGTTACTGCTGGCCGTTCAACTAGGCACCAATCAATGCCTAGCTCAGCCACTAGTGCTGCCTTGACATCTTCGCCGCCAGCTGAACCTGAAGCCTTGCTGACCAGTAGGTCAATCCGCCAGTGCTGCCAAAGTGCCCGTTCCAGGGCGAGCGGGACAGGTGGGCGCAGTGCGATCAGACGGTCTGAGCTGAAGCCAGCCTCAAGTGCCGCTTGCAGAGCAGTCACCGAAGGTAGAAGCCGGGCAAATAGGCTGGCTTTGTTCTGCCAAGAGGCGAACAGCGCTAAAGGGCGATAGCCCACCACTAGCAACACCCGCTTGCCCAGCAATACCTGACTGCTCAACAGTGCTTGGAAATCGGCAAAGTACTTCACCCCAGACGATTCTAGGCAGCTCAAGTCAGCTCCTAGCACAGGTCGTTCGAAGCGCAGGTAGGGCAAGTGGGTTGTCAGCGCCAGCCGCGAGATCTCAGTAGCAAAGGGATGGGAGGCATCCAAAATTGCCGTTATTCGATGGGCTTCTAGAAAACTCGGTAGCGTCTCAGCCTCTAATCGCCCTACCCAAACAGTTGCGCCTGGATAGAGTTCGCGAGCCGCTTGGGTCGTGACGCTCACAACAAAGGCTAGCCCTGCCTGGATGAGTTGCTGCGCTAGTTCGGCGCTCTCTTGCGTGCCTCCAATTAACCAGATCACGATACAGACTTTAAAAGGCAAAAAGGCGGTCTAGTGGGAACCGGCGCGGGGTCGGAACAGGTGGCTGTGGTCTGGACTATAGAGGCGAGAGCGGGCAGCAGAGTGACCAGGCTCTAGCTTCAGAGCTGGGCTGATCAGGTAGAGGGTCGTGCGAATCAGCTCTTGTTGCTGGGTTGTGCTCGCCATCTCAGAGAGGGGCACTGTCCAGATCTGCTCATCTGGCCAGCCCAGCCGGAAACAGATGGCTACAGGCGTGTCCGGTTCATAGGCCGTAAGCAGCTTCGCCTGAGCATCTTCCACGTGGCGAGCGCTCAAATATAGGCAGAGCGAGGCTCGATGCGCTGCCAACGCCGCGAGTTCTTCACCCTCTGGCACCTGGGTGCGGCCACTGATGCGCGTCAGAATAATCGTCTGCACCAGCCCTGGCACCGTCAATTCCACCTTCAAGCTGGCGGCTGCGGCCTGAAAGGCACTAATGCCTGGAATCACTTCAAAGGGAATCTGCGCTTGCGCTAACGCCTGCATTTGCTCATGAACGGCTCCGTACAAGCTGGGGTCCCCTGAATGTAGTCGCACTACAGATTTGCCAGCCTGCACTCGCGCGACCATCAGCGGCAAAATTTCCTCGAGTGTCTTGTTAGCGGTTTGGATAATCTCAGCGTCAGCACGGGCAACGCTGAGCATTTGCCGAGGCACGAGCGAGTCGGCATACAGAATTACTTCGGCTTCAGCTAGCAACCGTTGGCCGCGCACCGTGATCAGCTCAGGGTCACCCGGACCGGCGCCCACGATATAGACCATGCCTGATGTGCTCATTTGGGGCTCCCCTACGGACTTCGGGTAATGGTAACGCGTGCGTGCTCAAGTTCAGCGCTAAACAGCTGTAGTCTTCTGTGTCTCAGCACTATGCAAGGATCCCTGCCAGCACATAAGATTTCGAGATTGTAAATATTGTGAATTATTAATTGGAATGTTAAGTTTATTAAATAAGATTATTAGAATTTCCAGAGGATCGCACCAATGACCACCGCTCAGCGTCCAACGCTCGTCTTTACAGGGCTACTCCAGTCTGATGTCGCCGCTAGCACTGTCGGTCAATTGGCTTGGGCTGTTTTGCGTGTCATTGCTGGAACGGTGATGATTCAGCACGGGCTGGAGAAGATAGGTGACATTCAAGGCTTTGCAGATGCCTACGTTTCTGCAATTGGCTTGCCCTTCCCAATTTTCTTTAGTTACTGCGCAGCCTTCGCGGAGCTGATCGGCGCACCGCTAGTTATCCTGGGTCTCTTTACCCGCTTGGGTTCTCTAGCACTGCTAGGGACAATGTCTGTAGCAATTTATCACCACCTTTTGGTTGCCGGTCTGAACCTGTCCTACCTGGAACTCTCCCTGCTCTACACAGGCTGTTTTGCCTTCTTCTTGGTCAATGGTGGTGGACGTTTCTCATTGGACGCGCTGATTGATGCCTGGCTAGTTCGGGGCTCTCAGGCACGCCGCTTGGAAACCCTGGAAGCCTCCTACACCGCCTCTGAGCAAATTCTGCAATCTACCGAGGTTGCTCCTGAGATTTCAGTCGAGCAGAAGTGATTGGTGCGCAATTCAATCACCCTTCATTCGTCCTTCATTGGTCATTTCTGATTAGCTACTTCTCAAGCCACCGCTGATCAAAAGTAGGCATCACTAAAAGAGGGCAGGGTTGTAACCTTGCCCTCTTTTAGTCTTTGAGGAATCAGTGCGGCATCAGTCTTTGCTAACCGCTTTATTGAGAATGAGTTGTTGAAAACGAGCTAGTCGTTAATCAACCGAGATGGCAAACATCAAGAAGCGCGTTGCTGAGTTGGGAAGACCCCAGGCTGAACATTGAGGCTGCGTTGCTGGCCATTACGGTTGATCTGAAGCTGGAGATTACCCCCTACCTTGCTGGCTTCTACTCTCTGCTGAAGCTGGTTAGAGTTGGTGACTGCTTGACCATCGGCCTGAGTAATCACATCACCACTACGCAAACCGGCTCGCGCCGCAGGCGAATTTGGCTCTACGCCTGCCACCAGCACACCCTGATCCACTTCGACCCGCATCGGGCTATTGGGGTTGTCGTTGATCTGCTTACGAATGTCGGCGCTGAGCGTCACCATCCGAATGCCCAAATAGGGGTGATCCACCCGACCAGTAGCGACCAGTTGGTCAGCAATGCGCCGGGCTGTATCAATGGGAATCGCAAAACCCAAGCCCTGAGCCCCTTGAATGATTGCCGTATTGACGCCCACTACTTGACCATCCTGGTTGAGCAAGGGACCGCCCGAGTTGCCGGGGTTGATCGCAGCGTCTGTCTGGATGAAGTCAACCCGTTGGTCGTTCACCCCCACTTGGCCGCTAGAACGCCCCAGCGCACTGATAATACCGGCGGTGACTGTGTTGTTGAAGCCCAAAGGATTACCAATGGCGATGGCCCACTGGCCCGGCTGCAGGTTACTAGAAGCCCCCAGAGGCGCCACTGGTAACTCTGTGGCATTGATTTTGATCACCGCAATGTCAGTCAGCGGGTCCGTTCCCAGCACCCGGCCTTGGAAATTACGCCCATCTTTGAGAGTGACGGTCACAGTATCGGCACCAGACACTACATGCGCATTAGTGATAATGCGACCGTCAGCACTAACAATAAAGCCAGAGCCCAACCCACGCTCCGTTCGCTCTCGCGGAATCTGGCGCGGATCGATACCAAAGAAGGACCGGAAGAACGGGTCATTAAAGACGGGTGGCACTCTCATCGTCACCGTTCTTGAGGAATCAATCCGGACCACTGCTGGTCCAACTCGCTCCACTGCTGAGGCAATAAAGTTTGAACCAAAGGCGGCAGCGCGATTACCTGGAATCGTGCCAGGAGCTGCTTGGGCCACCAATGTACGACCTACTGCCACGGCCTCGGTACCTGCATCGGCAGGGGACCAGCGGGAGCTAATCAACATCCCCCCTGCGCCCAACAGCAGCAGAGATACACAGGCTGCCGACTGCTTGAGGATTCTGTTCATCGAGAGATCACCTTGTTCTGTGAGATCGCGTTGAGATCTAGACCTAAGCCCATCCAAGGACAATTGTAAAAACTGAGTGCGACGTCCGTATGACCTCAGTTTGACAGCCCAGCTGCCTATCACTGCCCTATCTAATCTGTAGCTGAAGGCTCCCGTATGCTGAAGAAGTCAGCCCGACTCCAAAAAAATAAAAAAAACCTCTGCCATGACTCTTGCCGACAGCACCCAATCCCAACTCAGTCAACGACTTTCCAGTCCTGGCTCAAGTTCCCAGATTCGGCCTGAAGTTGCAGCGTTGCAAGGCGATTTAGTCAATTGGCGGCGTCACCTACATCAGCATCCCGAACTGGGCTTCCGTGAGGAATTGACCTCAGCCTTTGTAGCCCGCAAGCTCACCGAGTGGGGACTAGAGGTGCAAACGGGAGTTGCCAAGACAGGCGTGGTCGCCTTAGTGCGGGGTGAGCGACCTGGACGCACCTTAGCGATTCGGGCTGACATGGACGCGCTGCCCATCCAGGAAGAGAATGAGGTACCTTATCGCTCTCAGCACGATGGGGTCATGCATGCCTGCGGCCACGATGGGCATACGGCAATTGCCTTAGGAACAGCCTACTATCTCAGCCAGAACCGCCATCTATTCAACGGTCAGGTCAAGTTTCTGTTTCAACCTGCTGAAGAAGGGCCGGGGGGGGCACAGCCGATGATTGAGGCAGGTGTCCTGCGCAATCCTGAGGTTGATGCCATTATTGGCCTACATCTGTGGAATAATTTGCCGCTCGGTACTGTAGGCGTTCGCACCGGCCCATTCATGGCAGCGGTTGAAGTCTTTGAGTGCACGCTCTCAGGCAAAGGCGGTCACGGAGCCATGCCGCATCAGACTATCGATTCGATTGTGCTAGGCGCTCAGATCGTCAACGCCTTGCAAACCATTGTGGCTCGCAATGTCGATCCGCTGGAAGCTGCCGTGGTCACGGTCGGTGAGTTCCATGCAGGCACCGCCCATAACGTCATTGCTGGCAGTGCTTACTTATCAGGCACCGTGCGCTACTTCAAGCCCGAGCTGGCCGAACTGATTTCGCATCGCTTCCGCGAAGTTGTCGAAGGCGTTTGCGCCAGCCAGGGAGCTAGGGCCAAGCTTGACTACCGGCGCATCTATCCACCTGTGGTCAACCATCCTGAGATTGCAGACCTGATTCGTCGTAATGCAACAGCCGTGGTAGATACCCCCGCCGGAATTGTGCCGGAGTGTCAAACCATGGGCGGGGAAGACATGGCGTTTTTCCTGCAAGAGGTTCCCGGCTGCTATTTCTTTCTGGGCTCTGCCAATGAGGCTCGTCAGCTCAGTTATCCACACCATCACCCGCGCTTTGACTTTGACGAAACTGCCTTAGCAATGGGCGTCGAGATCTTCACGCGTTGCGTCAGCGATTTTCTGAGCTGAGTCCCTTAGCTGCTAACCCCCGCAAATTGCAGTAGCCGCTCTGATGCCTCGGTTAAGGTACTGTCCTGTTTGGCAAAGCAGAAGCGCAAACCATTTACAGTTGAACGTTGCGGTCGCACAAAACAATAGCCAGGCACCGCAGCCACTCGCGCTTCTTGAGCCAGACGATAGGCAGCAGTGTTAGCCTCAGCGGCCAGAGGCGAGCTATCGGTCCAAATGTAATAAGCGCCTGCAGGCAGTACAGGGTTGAGGCCAATCTTTTGCAGAACAGGGAATAGAAGGTCACGCTTGCGGCGGTAGTCTGCTGCCAATTGCTGATAGTAATCCGTCCCTAATGCTAAGGCGGCTAAAGCTGCATGTTGTAGCGGCGCAGGAGCACAGATAGTAAGGAAGTCATGAATACGGCGCATCGCTGCCGTTAGTTTCGGCGAGGCAACCGTGTAGCCCAATCGCCAGCCAGTAACACAGAAGGTTTTGGAGAAACCATTCACTAACACAGTACGGTCTTGCATGCCCGGCAAACCCAATAAGCTAATGTGCTCGCCTTCATAAACGATGGACTCGTAAATCTCGTCGGTCACAACGTAGACGTTGTATTTCTGGCAATACTGCGCCAGCAACTCCAACTCGGCACGATTCCATACCTTCCCCGTGGGGTTAGCAGGCGTATTTAAAATCACGACCTTGAGCTGATCACTAAAGACCTGGTCCAGCATCTCAGAGGTCACCGCCCACTCGGGAGGCGACAGCTCTAGAAAGCGAGGAACGGCTCCCACTGTGGCCAGGTTGGGCAAATAGTTTTCGTAGAAAGGCTCAAAGATCAAGACTTCGTCGCCTGGATTAAGCAGGGCCATCAGTGCCAGGTTGAGCCCTTCAGTCGCCCCACAGCTCACCGTGATCTGAGTTTCCGGGTCGACCGTCAGACCATTGTCTCGCTGAAGTTTCTCCGCCAAGGCCACCCGCAGGGCCTCCAAACCCCAGGGGTCACAGTACTGGTTGTGGTCTTCACGGATAGCAGCACAGGCTGCTGCCTTGAGCGCTTCTGGAGCGGCAAAGTCCGGCAGCCCTTGAGCTAAGTTAAGAGCACCAAATTTTTGGCAATACCGTGAGGCTTCCCGGATTTGCGACTCCTGAATTGCCTGGGAGCGCAGCGACAGCAAAGGCAAGGCAGCCTCAAGGGACACAGCCGAATCTGAAGAGAGCGCCATAAACATGCAGGCTTAAAAGCCCGCTCATTTTACTTCATCAAATCTCAACGCTGGCGGCTGGACTTACTCTGCTGCGCTGGGTATACTCATTGACTATCAGGACAATTTGATGGAGACATGCGCCTATAGGTGCAGGCTCGGGCAGATTCGAACTAAAGTCGAGATTAGCAGCCCTAAACGTTAACCCTGATTACTCTTGTGAGGAGTGTACAAAAAGTGAAAAAGATCTACTTGCACCTAGCCGGTGGGATGAGCGTTCTGGGTTTGGTAGCCCAAGCTGCTCCCGCGATGGCAGCTGAGGTCGCTCAGTCTACGAGCCCCGAGCCAGTTGTCGCTGTTGAAGCATTGCCCGCGGCTTCCGTTGACCAAACCAGTGCTATTGCTGCACCGGAAATGACCCCGGTTGCACCGATAGTGGTTGCTCAAGCAGCCCCTGAAGCAGCTCCCGCCCCTGCCGCAACCCGAGAGCAGATCAACTCGGTAAGCCAGCTCGCAGGCACCACCAACTCGATGTCTCAGGTGACCTCGGTTTCTCAGCTTTCTGACGTCAGGCCAACGGACTGGGCTTTCCAAGCCCTGCAATCTCTGGTTGAGCGCTACGGTGTGATCGCCGGTTATCCCGATGGCACCTACCGCGGCAACCGGGCTATGACCCGTTATGAGTTTGCTGCTGGTTTGAATGCCGCTCTGGACCGGGTAAACGAACTGATCGCGGCTGGTCTGGCTGACAAGGTTTCTCGTGAAGACCTAGCCACCTTACAGCGCCTGCAAGAAGAGTTCGCAGCTGAACTGGCTACCCTCCGCGGTCGGGTCGACAGCCTAGAAGCTCGCACAGCTGAGCTGGAAGCAAATCAGTTCTCCACCACCACCAAGCTGAGCGGTCAGGTGATCCTGTCCTTCAACGGTGGTTCTATCGATAACAGCCCGGATCCGAACACCACGTTCATCAGCCGTGCTCGTCTGAACTTGAACACCAGCTTCACTGGCGACGACTTGCTGTTAACCCAGTTGCAAGCGGGTACCGGCAGCGATGTTGACAACGCTGGTCAATTCTCTGGTGGTATCTTCAGCGGGTTGGACTACGCCAACCAGAGCAGTGAGTTCAGGCTCAACCGCTTGAACTACACCTTCCCGCTCTTTACGCCAGACCTGACGGCTTCGATCTACGCCACCGGCTTCATCTCTGACTACGTTGACTTCGGTAGCTACAACAACAACAGCGCCACTGACTTCACCTCCTCGTGGGCAGTCAACAACTACCTAGTGCTGGCGGGTGACCGCAGAGGTGCTGGTGCAGCTCTGACCTTCAACCCTGGTAAGGGCCCTCTGACAGTTACCGCTGCGTATCGTGCTTCTGGCGCGACCATCGCTGACCCAGATGATGACATCACGGGTGACAACCGTAACGGTCTATTCGGCGACCCCAACCTGGGTGCAGTCGAAGTGACCTTCGCACCTTTCCAAGCTCTAACCCTGCGGGCTCTGTACACCGGTGGTGCGGATGGCGGTGACAAGTGGAGCGCACTAGGTGGTAGCTTCGAGCTGAACCTGGGTCGCAGCATTGCCCTCTTTGGTCGCTATGGCTATGTGTTCGATTACGCGAACTCTGCCATCGCCAATGGCTTCGCTGACCCTGGCGCGACAGCTGGTGATATCGTCGGCGCTGGCGCTAATCCTCAGTACTGGTCTGCTGGGATTGCCTTCCCTGACCTGTTCGTTCCCGGTGGTCTAGCTGGTATCGCTGTGGGTCAACCCTTCATCGAAGAGTCGGTAGGTGACGTAACTCAGTCCAACCTGGAAGCCTTCTATCGCTTCCCGTTGAGCAGCAACATCACCGTCACGCCCTCGGTACAGGTGATCAACAATGCTGGCAACGACAGCAGCAATGGTACGTCCTACGTTGGCACCCTGCGTACGGTGTTCTCCTTCTAAGTGAAGGCAACTTAGCTTGATCTAAAGGCGCTCCCCTAGGGGAGCGCCTTTTGTTGTGGCTTTAGTCTTGAGTATTATCGTAGAGAGTCTTAAAAGTTGGCCTAGTAGCACCTTCGGGCAACACTTCCTCTTACAAAGCATTGCAAAGGTTTGAGAAAGATCTGAGCCAGGATTGGGCACAGGTCGCTCGTGTATGATCAAACGTAAACTAGCCGATAGGCTATAGCGACTCTCTATGAATCTTGCTAGTAAACAAACTACTTTTGCCCTAACCACCCCCCTCTACTATGTAAACGATCTCCCTCACGTTGGCAGTGCCTATACCACCATGGCAGCAGATGCTCTGGCCCGCTTTCAAAGGCTGAGAGGCCAGGAGGTTCTGCTAATTACGGGAACTGATGAACATGGACAGAAGATTCAACGTACAGCAGAAAAATTAGGTCGTTCGCCTCAGGCTCACTGTGATGAGATTGCTGCCGGTTTTCAGCAGCTGTGGCAACTGCTTGATATTCAGGTGGACCGATTCAGTCGTACGACTGCCGCTCCTCACAAAGCAATCGTCGCAGAATTTTTTCAGCGCGTCTGGCAAGCGGGTGACATTTATGAGGGCCGCCAGCAGGGTTGGTACTGTGTTTCTTGTGAAGAGTACAAAGAAGAGCGCGAGTTGCTAAGCAACAAACACTGCCCAATTCACGTCAATACTGCTGCCGAATGGCGAGATGAACCAAACTACTTTTTTCGCCTCTCTAACTATCAGCAAAAGCTAGAAGCGTTTTATCAGGCTAATCCTGATTTTATTCAACCAGAAACCCGGCGTAATGAAGTCCTGAATTTTGTAGCTCAGGGCTTACAAGATTTTTCGATTTCACGGGCCCAGGTGAGTTGGGGATTGCCGCTGCCAGTCAATCCTGAACAGACTATTTACGTCTGGTTTGATGCCCTCTTGGGTTATATAACTGCCCTACTCGAACCTGGGGATAAACCCACTTTAGACAATGCCTTGCGCAAGTGGTGGCCGATTAACCTACATCTGATCGGTAAAGACATCCTGCGTTTTCATGCTATCTACTGGCCCGCAATGCTACTGTCAGCTGGATTGCCTTTGCCTGGCCGAGTGTTTGGTCACGGTTTTTTAACCAAAGACGGGCAGAAAATGGGCAAGAGTTTAGGCAACATTATCAACCCATTCGAGCTGGTGGAGCGCTATAAACCTGATGCCATTCGTTACTATTTTCTAAAAGAAATCGAGTTTGGGCGAGATGGCGATTTCAACGAGGAGCGCTTTGTGCAGATCCTCAACGCTAACTTGGCCAATGACTTAGGCAACCTGCTACAGCGCACTCTCAAAATCGCACAGAAGTCCTGCGGGGGCAAAGTGCCGGCGGTTGATCTAGCCTCTCTGGAAGTGGACTCCCTAAAAGTGTCAGGGGTAACGCTGGGAGAGCAGGTAGCGACAGCCTATGAACATTTGGCCTTCGACAAAGCCTGTGAGCTAGCTCTGAATTTAGTCCGTCAAGGCAATAAGTTCGTAGACGAACATAAGCCTTGGGCCCTCTACAAGGAGGGAAAGACTGACCTAGCCAATCAGGTTCTCTATTCAGTGCTCGAATCTGCTCGTCTGGCTGCCTTTTTGCTCTCCCCGATCATTCCTAACATCAGCCAAGAAATCTACAGGCAGCTGGGTTACTCGGGTACTATCCCCAACAATTGGGAGCACGCTAGTTGGGGAATTTTACAAGCTGGTCAAAGTTTGCCAGAGCCAAGCCCTGTCTTTGCACGTTTAGAAGTGCAAGCGACTGGCTGAATCGCCTACTCTAGAGAGAGGGCTGCTTATTACCGTCAATAGCTAAACTCTCTAGCTTTTTAGTGATTGCTACTTAATATATCGAGGTATAACAGTGTTGAACCTAGAAAACGACTCCGTATTTACGCCGGAGCAAGTGCTTGAAAACCGAGGCCGCGTCGCCATCTTCATTGATGGCTCCAATCTGTTCTACGCTGCTTTACAGCTTGGCATCGAGATTGATTACACCAAGCTCTTGGTGCGGCTGACCGCCGGCTCACGCCTGCTACGCTCCTTTTTCTACACAGGCGTTGACCGCAGCAACGAGAAACAACAGGGCTTCTTGCTGTGGATGCGTCGTAACGGCTATCGAGTGATCTCTAAAGACTTGGTGCAACTGCCAGATGGCTCCAAAAAGGCCAACTTGGATGTCGAGATCGCAGTGGACATGATGTCCCTAGTGGGGGCCTACGATACAGCAATTCTGGTCAGTGGCGATGGGGATCTAGCTTATGCTGTTGACGCAGTCAGCTATCGAGGCGTACGTGTGGAAGTGGTTAGTCTGCGCTCGATGACCAGCGATAACCTGATCAACGTTGCCGATCGCTACATTGATCTAGAAATGATCAAAGAAGAAATCCAGAAGGCACCGCGCCAAAATTACACCTACCGTCCGCTTTCGGGTGTTGTGAGCCCAACAGAGCATGCGGGTGCGGGCGAGGTTTGATCCTGGAGCCGAGACGCTCACAAGAGCAAGCCGATAAGCACCCAGACAACCTTCGCGTAACTGCCGCAACATGGCAGGCTAGGATGTCTTCCATGATGCTTTTTGCTTTTCGAAGCTTGCGCCTGCTGAGCGTCCTGCTGCTCCTGCTTGGGATCCTTAGTTGTGGTCGACAGCCCAACAAAAATCTGGCCGAGGAAATCGACCAGTCCCAAGAGGGACAAATGAATTTCGACAAGATTGTGCTCTCAGAGGCTGACGAGCAGGGCAAGCGCCTTTGGGAGATGAAGGCAAACGAAGCGGTTTACAGCCGGGACAAACGGACGGCTCAAATTCAAGGAGTCGCGGGGAGTTTCTTCAAAGACGGTAAGGTGCTGCTGACTACCACAGCAACTCGGGGTGAGGTACGCCAGCAAACCCAGCAAATTAGGCTTGAGGGCTCAGTCAAGGCTTATTCTCTGCCTGACAAAATTACGCTCCAGGCCGACAAGCTGGAGTGGCAACCGAAACAGGATCGACTGATTGCAACAGGCAATGTGATTTTGATCAAGGCTGACCAGAAGATTCAGGTGGCGGCCTCACGCCTGACAGCGTCTCCCAATGCCCGTCGCTATGTTCTAGAGGGCAACGTCTTGGCAACTGTCCAGGAGCCTCAGATGCAATTGAAGACCGAACGCCTGAACTGGGAAGCAGCCACTGGAACTATCAGCAGCAATGGACCTTTGACCGTTGTCCAAGGGCAGAACGGTCGAGATGGCAATTTACGCGCAGATAGTGGCCAGTTCAATCTTAAGACGCAGCTGATTGCTTTACAGAACAACATCCAGATCAACGTGGTAAACCCACCTCTGCAAATTGCTGGCAACAACCTGACCTGGCAGATGCGAGATAAGCTTGCCGTCAGCAAAGCACCGATTACAATCTATCGGTCTGATCAGAACCTGAGAGCCAGCGCCAACAGTGGCCAAGCCGACCTCAAGGCTCAGCGCATCGTCCTGACAGGAGCAGCCCAGGTTCAAGCTCGCAATGGCTCCCAGCTGAGCGCGACGCAGTTGGTATGGCAGATGCAGGCTCAGGAGGCGACGGCCAGTGGCAATGTTGTCTACCGGCAACCTCAGAACTCAGCCCTAGTCACTGGCGATCAAGCAGTTGCCAAGTTAAAGGAACAGACAATTCAAGTGACTGGCGGCAACGTCACGACACAGCTGGTGCCCTAATTTATCCCCTAATTTACCCCTAGTTCATCCCTTAGCTGCCAGCGCTGCGCCTACGCCTGAGAAGTCACCAACCAAAAGACTTCCAATGCTGGTAGCGCTCGGCCAGCTTGAGGTCGTAATGATTTTGGGCATAGCCTTCGCCATTGTAAGCACGGGCGAACTCCGCCCAATCTTGAACATTCAGCAGGTGATCTAAGCCTCGATTGCGGAGCCAGCGGGCAAGAGAAATCAGCTGTTCACGCACGCTTCGCGCATAGGCACCGACCATCGCCTCAACACTGCTAAAGCCTGCCCCTGCATGGTTAAAGCCCATAATCTGAAACATGCCCCAGGAGGCCGCGTTTAAAGCAGCTGTGGGATGGATTTGCATCGCCAGTTCCAGACGGCTGTACTCCAACACGCCTCCTAGATAGTGTTCGGGGGTCCAGGTTTTGTAGACAATGCTGGGGTAGCGGAGTGCCAGAGGCTGCGGATCCAGCCCCCGATCCTGAAGTTCTTGCCAGAATACCTGTCCCTCAAACAAAATTTTCAACCGACCGTCGCTGAGGTAACCGGTGCCGTTCGATTCCACATCAGCAACGGTTCTCAGAGCAGCCGGTTCTACATTGATCAGAGCTGCCGCCTCAATACAGTCGGCTTGGGTGAGTGCAAGCAACGGTTGCTGATTGGGATTCAAGAAGGCTAGCGGATCCGGTACGCCCAGGGCTCGCTGCGTCTGAAGTGTTAACTGCCCGTTGCCTTCCAGCCCAGTCCAGATTTGAAAATAATGGACTAGAGCAGCGAACTGAGTAGGGTCACCGTCATAGAGCTGCGTAGTCGCCCGTAGAAAGTCGAGCCGTGCAGCTTCGGCACTGTCTCGACCAGGGCTAGAAGGTTTGGGTATCTCATCCGGAATCGCAAGTGGAGGGTAAGCGAGTGGGTCTACACCGGGTAAGCCTTTGTCCTCACTTAGCCAGTGCCGCCCGTAGGTGACCAGCGCTTGACGCTGGTTGGAAGTGCTGCGATAGGCAACCAGACTCCGGATCAGAAAAACCAGTAGCGCCCGCTCAGTGGCATCTCGGGGTACATAACGAGCCAGGAGGCTGGCAATCCCCTCCGTTTCAGGACCCAACTCACCATCGGGTGTCAGCCCTGCCCAGGTCTGAAAGTACAGAGTTAGCGCCTGACGTTGGCTGGTTTCGCCTGTGTAGGTGTTGAGCACATCCTGCAGAAAGCTGAGCAAATCAGCGTCAGCAGGCGCAGGGTCGACCAGAGGTTGACCAGATACAGCGGGTTCGGTCTCCTGTTTCTGCCAGGCTTGCCAGAAACGCCAAAGCGCCCGTCGTTGAAGGTCTTGCCCTTGATAATGTTGACTAGTGCGCGCCAGGAAGATCAGCAGGTTACGCTCGGTCTGAGTGCTTGGAATATAGCGATTGGCCAAAGCCAACAACTTGACGGTAACCGGATCAGACTGGCCAGTTGCAGGCAGCCCCATCCAGACCTGAAAGCTGGTGATCAATGCCTGCCTCTGTTTGGGCGTGCTTTGATAACTCTGGGCGCTGCGGCTTAGGAAGACAATGAGCGCCCGGTCGAGGTCAGTGCGCAGGATGGGTTGAGTGTCGCTGACAGTCATAGGATCAGGGGTGCACAGAGGGGTATCAGATCCTGGTCGAAAAGCAAGTGGGATAGCAAACGGGCGGGTTTGAACAGGCGGTCTTTACTTCCTCACAGTTTAGGGTTTTAAGGTTAGGAAACCCCGACCCAAGCCTGCTGGTTCTCTAATAAATAGGCCACAATCGGCTCAGCCGTGAGCAACTCAGGCCAATGGCTTAAGGCCAACGTTAGTCCGAAACGAATGAGATCTCGGTTAGGCAGGCGCAGCAGATAGGCTGATACGGCTTGCTCATAGCCCCATCCCCCTGCAACCAGGCTGATGATCACGGCATAGCCCAGTTCAGGCCGCTCTGGGAGGGGCGCTTGGGTTGGCTCATGCAGAATGGCATCCAGACTCGGCAAACTCCGGCTAGCCGCTAGATAGTGGCTGAACTCTATGGCAGCAGCCTGACCAATTGCCCCAACCAAGTTTTCTGAGCGAGCTAACCCAGCCTGAAGCAGGGTGTTGACGAAGGCCCAGGAGCGGGGAGTGGGAAACCCCGGCTCGCCTAGCCCTCTATTCAAGACGGGAGGCACAAACAGTAACGCTGGCTTGAAGTAGAGGAAGCCAATAATGCGGGGATCAATCTTTGCTCCCATTGCCCAGCGCGTCCATTGCTCCAAGTCTGGCTCAAGCTTGCGATGAACAAAGCGGTTCAGCAGGGAGGCCGTCGTCTCGGCAAGCGGCTGGTCCTCGGGCCAATACCCAGCCATGCAGATCCACCAACCCGTCGGTAGGCTGTAGTCGCCTAATCGACGCTCTAGGGCGAGTTGGTAGGCTGCACTCTGCACTTGGATACTGGCACTGGTGATGTCATCGAGCAACAGAATGCCTTCTGGGCTAGCCTCAGCAGTGGGCAATAGTGTGGGTGGATACCAGCGGGTCTGTCCAGCCTCAATGCGCGGTAGTCCTCGCAGATCCACCAAGCTGAGCTGCGCCAGACGCAGTTCAACGAGGGGCAGCTTCAGCTTTTGCGCGAGTTGCTGGACGCGAGAGGACTTGCCCACACCAGGAGGCCCCCATAACATGAGGGGTAGGCGGCCTTTGAAATAATCTTCCAGCTCTTCCAATTGCATCGCCTTCTAGCGGCACATGGCATCAGATGTAACACAAGCTTAGGGCCCGCCGCCCTTGAGCACGACTGCTTATGCCCCTGCTTGCCTCTACAAAAGGGAAGATTATCCCTGCCAGTTAGCTGTGATACACAGGGAACACCCTATGAGGAAGTCAGTCAGAATGACCGTTCGGCTTCATGATCTTCTTCCAGCGCCATCTGTATCAGAACCGAGCCTATCTTATCGGTTTAACTGGTTTGATCGGTTTTGCCTTTGGTATCCGCCAGGCTGGTTAATTTTATTCAACCGCCATTGGCAACATTACCGCCCAGATCCAGATGGCTGGCGACCCTTAGAGTACGTTTTATTTCTCATTCCAGGAGGCTTTTACTTAGCGTTGCTCATCCGTTGGTTGCGTCTAGGATGTCGTGCACCCCGTTCTCTATCCGGAGAACTCGACCCAGTTTATCAACAGGCTTTCCGGGATGAAATTCTCACACCAATCGTGAAAGGCTATTTTCAAGCTGAGCTGAATCAACTGGAGAATTTGCCCCAGAAAGGACCTTTGTTGGTGGTGATGAATCATGCGGGGATGTGTTTTCCCTGGGACTTTTTAGGCTTGGGGGTATTACTTGGACAAGCCCAGGACTGGATTGTACAACCGCTGGCTCATACTGCTCTTTTCGAGCATGCCTGGATAAAGTGGTGGTTGCCATCCGGTTGGTCTCAAAGCTTGGGGGGAGTTAGAGCCCAGCCTGAATGTTTCGAAGCAGCTCTGGCTCAGAAGACAATTTTGCTCTACGCACCAGAAGGTCTGCGGGGTCCTGCCAAAGGCTGGCGGGAACGTTATAAATTGGCAACTTTTGACCCGAGTTTTGTACGTTTGAGTGCTCGCTACCAAATTCCAATTTTGCCAGTCATCTGTTTGGGCAGTGAGCAGTTACATCCCTGGACCTTAAATCTCAACAAACTGGCCGGTTGGTTGCGCATGCCTTTTTTGCCAGTATCCCCATTGATGTTCGTATTTTTGTTGTTTCCTTCTATGGGCGTATGGGCAATGCGTAGCCAGCTAAGCTACATAATCCGGCCACTGATTCGTTGGGAACAACAGGCGTTAGACTCCCTGCAAAAACGCGCCGTTGCCTATCAACAAGCCGAAGCTTTGCGCCAACAATTACAGGGCGAAATTAACCAGTTACTACAGCAAGGGACACCTGAATTTCACTCAGCCCATTAAACTAAGCTCAAACGACTGAAGTGTTGAGCAACAGGCTAAGTGAAACCAGAACCCTAAATCCCGTGACTCTTGCCAATCACCCAATGGCGCTTAAAAAACCGGGCTAAGTCGGTTTCTTCTAATGCCATATAGATTGGTCGTCCGTGGGGACAGGTATGGGGATTGCGCGTGCGTTGCCACTGCTCTAACAAAGCCTGTTGCTGACTCGACTCCAGAGGTGTACCGTTGCGGATCGCGCTGCGACAGGCAGTTGCAACTCGAGCCGTTTGCAGATCACTGCACAAACTTAGTTCCAGCAATGCAGCCTTGCAATCCTCACGCTGGCTTAGCGGTTCAGGTGCAGAGCGCACTGCCCAAAGGTCCTCGCCAAAAGGCTCTACATCGAGTTCCAAATTCTGCAACTGCTCCACCTGCTGCGGCTTGAGGGAGCCTAAAACCACTGGTCCCGGCAGTTCTACCAGCACCCAACGATCTTCCAGGGCTTCAAATAACACTCGTTCATGGGCAATGTGCTGCTCCACTAGCCACAGGCCTGCTGGATGCTCTGCCAGGATATAGGTCTTGTGGACCTGAGCCAGAGCTCGCAGTTGGCCCAGACCACGGCCAGGGGATTGCGGGGTTGAGGCTTCAGAGAGCGATGAGTCTGGAGCAGGCCCAATCGTGCGATAACTGCCCCGCTCCTCAGCAGCTTTGATCACGGCAATTGACCGGCGCGAGCGCTCAGGCTCAACGGTTTGTAGCGCTTGTTTAATCAGCGCTGCAACTTGCTCCTGCCAGTGGCTGAGCTGATGTAGATAAACCTCTAGCTTGGCAGGATGGCGGTTCCAGTCGATCTGCTCAGGAGGCACGTACAGATGCACTAAACAGACTGGATAGCGGTCGCGGCGCAAGGTGCGGCTGAACGCACTAAAAATGGTATGTTCCAGCTCTGGTAAGCGCACGAAACGCCCATTAACCGCCACTTTCACCCAATCCGGGCGATGGCGATGACAGCGATCCGGCAAACCTAGAGTGACGCTGAGCTGAGTTGTGCTGAGGTGGCGTAGGTCAGTTGCAGCCAGAGTGGGCACAATTTGAGGCAGCAGGGCGAGTGGAGCCTCGCCGGGCCACAAAGAAAACCAGGGCTTGCCTCTCAGCTCACACCGCCAAGTCACCCCGGGATGAGTGAGGGCGCAGCCATAGATAATCTGCTGCACCGAGCGCACCTGCTGCGGCAGACTGGGCAGGCCAGCGCGACGGGTCGCCCAACGCTCAAACAAGTTCGCGACTGTAACTACCGTGCCAGGGGCAAGCCCTGATACCTCCCAACCCTGGGGCTGGCCTTGAGCATCGTAGACCATCTGCCAGCCGTGCACCGCTTCGCGAGAACGGCTACAAATTTCGAGGTCGCCCAGTTGGGCCAGACTGTGTAAGGCTTCGCCTCGGAAACCCAGGCTACTAATTTGCCAGAGGTCTTGGGCAGCTCGAATTTTGCTTGTGGCATGGGCCGTAGCTGCGACTTTGAGGTCAGTCAAATCCATGCCGCAGCCATTGTCCGACACCTGCATGCGCCACTCATCTGGCCACAGAGCAAGGCCAATGCGGGTTGCGCCAGCATCCAGTGCGTTTTCTATAAGCTCACGCACCGCTGCAGCCAGAGAGTCGATCACCTCTCCCGCTGCAATTAAATCAACAACACTGCCAGGTAAAGCCGAGATCGCACCCATATTCTCAGGGTAACGTTCGTCCCCCAGACCCTGCTGCCGGAATATTCTGCCTCGACCGAACGCTCAGCCAACGTTCGGTTTTTCCTGAACTTAATGCACGAGATTAATGCAGGGGATTAGCCTTGGGCTGGCTCGGTCGCAGTCTCTTGCGGACCTAATTTTTGGCTAATCCAGGCAGTCACGATGTGGGACAGTAAGCCTAGCGGACCGGCGAATAGGCACAGTACCAAGGAGTGCAGGGTCCAAACACCAGTGCGCTGGCCCTCTAAATAGATGTGGCGCCCCACAAACAGGTCTAGTACCAGAAAATGCACCCAGCCTGCCGCGACGACAAGCTCACTGCTAAAGAACTGCGTAATTGTTGACAGGGTCGGGTTAGCAAGCTCTTGGGCTGTGTTGGGGTCAAAGGCCAGAACAAACAAGTAGAGATAAGCCAGTGCTAGTGCTGCGAAGGGTAGGTAGGACGACATCACCCGATGGGTAACACCCCAACCTGGCAGCAAAATCATCAGCGCCCAGAAGGGCAACACAAATAGGTTAGCGAAATCAAAAATCTGAGCGAGGTTGAGGGAGGACATAGGGGTTTGGGGCGACGAGTAGGGTGGGGGTTGAGGCGCAGGCTAAAAACTATTTATTACACGCGTTCCAGCAAGCCGGGGGCACGCAGGGCGCTCAGATTGGCGCTGCCCGTGCAGAAGGCAACGGTCAGTAACTCGTCCCGCAGCAATTCCACTAACTCAAATACGCTTTCTTCAGAGAGACTGGCCGCTTGCAAAAACGGCCAAGCTAAGCCTACTAAATCAGCGCCAAGGGCCAATGCCTTAGCGACCTCTAAGCCATCGCGCAAGCCACCAGAAGCAATCAAGGGCACCTGGGGGGCAGAGCGCCGTACTGATACTAAACATTCCGCAGTCGGCAGCCCCCAGTCGGCAAAAGTTTGCCCCAAGCGGCGCTGCCGCAAATCTGTGGCACGAGCCCCTTCCACTTTGGCCCAGGAGGTCCCACCTGCACCAGCAACATCAATTGCAGCCACTCCAGCAGACAGCAGCCTGCGAGCCATTGGGGCCGAAATACCATTGCCGACTTCTTTAGCGATTACGGGAACCGGCAGCTGACGGCACACTTCCTCAATGCGTTTCAGCAACCCACTGAAATTGCGGTCACCCCGAGTCTGAACACATTCCTGTAGAGGATTGAGATGCAGAATTAGGGCATCCGCTTCTAATAGGTCCACCGCTTTTTGAGCCTGGGCAAGACCGTAGCCATAGTTGAGTTGAACCGCCCCTAAATTTGCAAACAAGAGAATGTCAGGAGCATACTTGCGTACGGCGAAGGTGTGCTCCACTTGAGGCGATTCCACCGCTACTCGCTGTGAACCTACGCCCATGGCTAAACCGAAGGCTTGAGCTGCCACTGCTAGTCGAGTATTCAGTATTCGGGCTTGCTCTGTGCCTCCCGTCATTGAAGAAATCAACAGGGGCAGCTTCAAATCCTTCCCCAAAAATCGAGTACTGAAATCGATCTCAGCTAGGTCCAGTTCAGGCAGACAACAATGGTTAAAACGATAATGCTCTAAGCCATTGGTGATGTTTTGGCACTGAACATCATCATCAAGACAAACACGGAGATGGTCGGCCTTACGGTTCTGGGTTTCGGTTGACATCACACCACGGGACACAGGGAAGCGCCTGAGACACTACGAGAGCCAGTGTGCCACGATCCCGCCTTGTAGGACAGTGGCGGTCGAGTCAATCGCAACTGTATTGATTATTTTGGGAGTGATTTTGGAACTCATCTAAATTGTTGTTTTAAGAGTTCCGAACATCTTCTCTAACTAAACTCAGGTCAGAGAGGAGTAGCGTTAGCCTAATGATTGCAATTTTCCTGCAATTGACTTTTACTTATATTTACTCAAAGGTTTTCAGTTCTATTTGTTTTGGCAAATCAACACAAAGCACCGCTGAATTCTGATCAAGATCAAAATTACATCAACCTAACCAGGCCCGAGTGAGTAGGTAAATGAAAGCGTTCGTAGCTCAGAAACCCAATACTGTGCTCAAGGCACGATTCTCTGGCTGCTCTATCCAAAGGAGTAGCACGGGGAGATGAAGAGATGTTAACTTTTACACTACTGAGTCTCGATCAAGTCAGGCCATCTACCTAGAGCGGGCTAAAGCAGGGACTAAGCTCCAGCTGAGAGGTTGTCGCTATCAGCAGTCCTACAGTTAGTTGTTGCAGGCAGCAAAGAGTCTCAAGGGCTGAGACCGGCTCCCTCTTCTAGTCAGAGGTGTTCCCCTGGGCACCAGCGTTGGTTTTGTGAGGTAACCAGAACCTAGTTCGGTAGTCTTCTCTGACTGCACCCAGATCTGAGCCAAATCTGAGCTAAATCTGAGCCAGCATCTGTCTCTGACCGGTTTGGTTGCTTCACCTGCGAAGGCCGCTATGAGCCCGCATGATCGCCAATATCACTCATTTAGTCAGACTGCCCAACTTGGAACTTGAAGCCATGAGCCTGCCCGATGGGGTGCTGAGCAGCTCCTACAACCTTCGCCTAGCGGTTCTGTCGATTGTCATTGCGGTTCTCGCCTCTTACACAGCTCTGGATTTAACTGGGCGAGTCACCACAGCTCAAGGACGAACTCGTCGTGCCTGGTGGCTCAGCGGTGCAGTTGCGATGGGCATTGGCGTCTGGTCTATGCATTTCATCGCCATGCTGGCGTTCTGCCTGCCTCTGCCCATTGCCTATGATGTGCCGACCATGTTGGTGTCGCTGCTGGTAGCCATACTGGCTTCTAGCGTCGCTTTACATTGGGCTAGCTCGCCAGTGCTAAATGGCTTGCAGTTGCTCGGGGGCGGCACGGTTATGGGCCTCGCCATTGCGGCTATGCATTACCTCGGGATGGCTGCGATGCGAGTTCAGGCGCAGATTCAATACGACATAGCCTGGCTGTGGTTATCGGTGGCAATTGCGATCGGCGGCTCTCTCGTAGCTCTGGGGTTGGCCTTTCACTTACGAGCTGAAGCGACCAATTGTCATTGGCAGCGCTTGGTCAGTGCCTTAGTGATGGGTGTGGCGATCAGTGGCATGCACTATACCGGTATGGCCGCAGCTAGCTTCGTACCTGAGGTGCAGGCTGAGGGAGTCCTTCCCCAAACACTGAATCCAACCTTGCTAGGCAACATCGTCGGCATCGGTACCCTGTTGATTTTGGGGCTGACCCTGTTGACCTCTCTCTTTAATCGACAGGTAAGCATGCAGCGGTTGAGAGCTGAGGCTCTACGGGAAAGTGAAGAGCGCTTCCGTACCTTGGTTGAAAATATCCAGGTCGGTGTGTTGGTCCTGGGGCCTCAGCAAGAGGTGCTGATTCATAATCAAGCTGCTCTCAAACTTTTAGGCTTGGACGAGGCACAAATCCAGAATAAAACCGCTTTCGAAACCGACTGGGACTTGATGGATGAGAACGGCATCAGGTTTCCACCAGGAACTTCGCTAGTCGCAGAGGCCATCAACGGTGGGCAACCTATTCGTAATGTTGTGGTTGGGCTCAATCACGCTACTACGAAGGAGCGAATTTGGCTGCTGACTAACATCGAACCTCAACTCGCGCCTGACGGCATGGTAGAGCAGGTAGTTTGTAGCTTTATCGATCTCAGCGAGCGTAAACAGGCAGAGGAACGTGAGGCGCTGTTGAGGCTGGTAACAGAGCAAATTCGCAGTAGCCTCGATCTACCTACAGTTCTGCAAACAGTTGTGCGTGAGGTTCAGCAACTGCTCACCACAGATCGAGTTCTGATCTACCAGTTCAGCCACGACTGGCAGGGAGAAGTCGTAGTCGAGCAGGTATCTGGCAACTGGCGTTCAACCCTAGGGTTGATTGGTCAAGACGATTGCTTTTCCAAAGAGTATGTCCAGCTTTACCAAGGGGGCAGAGTCCGAGCGGTTAGCGACATTCTTGAGGCGGGACTGGAGAGCTGTCACGTTGAGTTTCTGCAAAACTTACAGGTCCGAGCCAATCTAATTGTGCCGATCTTGATCGGTTCGAAGTTGTGGGGGTTGTTAATCGCTCACGAATGCAAAGCGCCACGAAACTGGCAGGTTCCTGAAATGAGGCTGCTTCAACAAATTGCTAACCAGCTAGCGATCGCGATTAAGCAGGCAGAGCTGTATGACCAGACTCGCCAAGCTGCTGCTACCGCCGTGGCCCAAGCTCAACAATTGAGCCGAGTGCTATCCGACTTACAGCAAACACAAGCACAACTGATCCAGACCGAAAAACTTTCCAGTTTGGGACAAATGGTTGCTGGCATTGCTCACGAAATCAACAACCCCGTGAGCTTCGTTTACGGCAATCTTTCCTATCTGAATAATTATGCTCACAACCTACTCGAATTGTTGCATCTTTATCAAGAGCACTATCCGCGGCCAGGGCTAGCAATTCAAGCAAAAACCGCAGCGATCGATCTAGATTTTATTGTAGAAGACCTCCCCAAAATTCTATCTTCGATGAAGGTAGGAGCGGAACGGATTCAGCAGATTGTTCTGTCGTTGCGCAATTTTTCTCGCTTGGATCAGGCCGAGATGAAATCGGTAGATATTCATGAAGGACTCGACAGCACCATCTTGATTTTGCAACACCGTTTGCGAGCTTGCGCTGGCCACAGCAACATCGAGATTCGTAAGCAGTACAGCAATTTGCCGCTAGTTGAGTGCTATGCAGGACAATTGAATCAGGTGTTCATGAATATTTTGAGCAACGCAATTGATGCTCTGGAAAAACACAACAGTCAATCCTTAGGAGAAGGGCTCAAATCTGAGCCTGGTCTGATCACCATTCAAACTCAGGCAATAAACACGAACTTGGTAACAGTGCGCATTGCTGACAATGGCCCTGGCATGAGCGAGGCGGTGAGGGCACGGATCTTCGACCCCTTTTTCACTACAAAACCGGTGGGCCAAGGTACAGGACTGGGTCTGTCAATTAGCTATCAGATTATTGTCAAGAAGCTCGGTGGACAGCTCAGGTGTAGCTCTCAGCCGGGTCAGGGTACAGAGTTCTATCTAGAGTTGCCTGTTCGGCAAGAACTTAGCCCATTGCCGCTGCCTTTACTCAGTTCAAAACCTTGGCCCACTCATCCTACGGCTTTGGACTATGCTTCTTTAACGGACGGGCAATAAAAAACAGCCCAATACAGTATAGAACTGCGGGCCTTCGGATGACTCCCAAGGCCCACAATACTCATTAACATTCACTAATTGTACTTACGTCTGTAGTGCTTCCTGATTTAAGGACTGCTATAGAGGCTGGAACTCAAACACATCACAGTCACTGCCACGTAGCACTGATTCTACATGCTTCCCTCGGTAGCGCTGTCCTAAGGCAGCTTCCAATGCCCCCCAAACTGCACCTAAGGTGAAGGTGCATTGGCGGTCAGAGCCCTGAGGTTCACCAGCAGAGCATACAGTTTCAGCAGCGTAGACCCGCAACACATCGCCTACTGCTTCGATCTTACGAATGATGCAGAGGCGGGTGCCTTGTTTGCCCACAGCCTGATTCAAGGCCTGAGCCAGGGTCGATAAATCTGCATTCTTCCCTGCAAGATTCAGCTCTTCAACTATTGTTTTGCCCCGTTGGCGACCGGCAGCAATTAAACCAACCGCAGCCGCTTTTTTGCCTAGGGTGTCCTCAATACCGACGACTAGAGCTTTGAAGCAAACAATACTGTTGAAGTCGCCCAATTCTTGGCGAACAGAAGTCGTAGTCATCATAATCTTTTCCTCAAGAACTATGGGCTTATCAGAGATACACCATTCACTGATCAACTCTCAGGCTAATTCAGACGAGTCGGCCCAATTTTTTATCTAAATTTCACCTAGAACGTGAAGGTAGTTCGCACAACCCCCACCACTGTAGTTTCATTGTCACGGTTCCCCTCTGGATTGAACAGGGTGAAAACACCAGGTGTGATGCTGATGTTGTCATTGACTTTCAGTTTGTAATAGGCCTCTAAATGGTAAGGAACAGCCCCATCCACAACACTGCCATCCGGATTGCGCGCATTGCGACGGGCCGCACCATCAGCATCAGCACGGTAGAGTTGCTGCCCGAACAAAATGCCAGCCGTATTACCCTCTTTGAAGAGGTCGCTGAAGTGAATCCCAGCCATCCAGCTGGTGAGCGTGGTCGAGGCTTCTGGACCACTAGCAGCATCGACCAAGAAAACTGAACCGGAGCCGGTCAGAGTAATCCTCGGCAACGCGCGCCAGGCAAAGGTTGCACCGAACGAATTGATGTTGACCGGAGTTTTGGCACCTAACCCAGCGAGCACACCTATATCGGCACTGGCTAAACCGGTGGCGAGAATATTGATCTCATGGTAGCTGTGGGCGTAGTTAAGCCCAATATCCAGCGCTTTCAAGGGTTTCCAGGTGAGTTGTGCAGCGGCGACCGTGCTACCGCCGAAGAACCCTGCCCCTAAGGGGGTAGTTGGCCTGCCGTCTAGATTGAGATCGAGATTATCGGCAATCGATGCATTCACACTGGCATAGAGCGCTCTGAAGTCTAGACTGTCTGAAATTCCCCAAATGAAGCCAACTGCCGAAGCCAAGCCGGTTCCAGATGTTCCTCCGGAGACGCGCAATACCGGATTGAGCCCTCCAAAGCGCGAGACTGCCTCCTGCCCTTCACCAGCAAAAGGCGTAATCGCGGGAAAGGCATCTGAGGTTTCGGCAGCAGTGCCTGCAAACAGGGTGAGATTGCGTAATCCCGGAGCCGGGAAAATATAGAGCAACTTGTAGAGCTGCACCGAATTAGCGCCAACTGCTGAAAGCGTCTGTGGGTTCACGCCCGGAAACTGGAGTTCAAAACCCAAACGAGCATTACTGGCACTCAAGCCCAAACCATCCGCCAAGCCAAGAGCACCGCCTAGGCTGTTAGCACCGCCCCCTATGTTGTAAGCTTGCAAACCGGTAATTAACGTATCCTTGCCCGTAAAACTGGTGGTGAGGTTGAGGCGGACCCGATTGGTCAGGACCAGATTGGGATCGCCTCGGTCAGGTGCGCCACCTGTAGCTCCTGCCACAGCAATGATTGCCTCGCCGCTCAACTTAGTGGTAGTTGAGAACTGATTGGCTTCCAGTTCGGCGGTGCGGGCCTCTAGGCTATCTACCCGACCTCGCAGGGTTGCTAGCTCAGCCGAAAACTCGGTCTGTAACCTCTGTAGCGTTGTTAAATCTTCCCGAGATACCCGATCGGCCAGCCCTGCGGCAATCAACTCATTGACCCGGTCAAGGGCAGCATTGAGACCCGCCGCAAATTCATAACGGGTCAGGGCACGGTTGCCCCGGAAGGTGCCATCGGGATAACCGGCGATCACGCCATAGCGCTCAACCAAAGACTGCAAAGCCTGAAATGCCCAATCGGTCGGCCTGACGTCTGAGAGCTGTGACACCGAGGTCACCTGATCCATTGAGCTTGGCGCTGAGAACAGGCCACTGCCGCTTTCTGGCTGAGCCAGCCGTTCAGGAGCGGCGGGGCTAGCGCTAAAAGCCGGTTCCACTGCAAAGTCGGGGACCTGCGGTGCAGGAGTCGCTGTGCCCGAGTTGGCTAGGTCAGGGGGAGCGGCGGGAGGAGGTGTGGCACCCAGAGGTGGCGTGGCAAGAAGGCACAACAAACCTGTCCCCCCAGCAGAAGCCAGTTGCGATCCGTTCACAATGAGGACTCACACAAGAAATGGGCTGAGAAGCATGATCAGAACTTGAGACTTCAAGCAGAACGAGTGAATCCTCGCCAGCAGATGCCCCAGCAGACGTCGTGGTCAGTAGCGCTGTCGCTACGCCAGTGCAAAATCTACTGCTTGAATACGGCAGGCTCAGCCTGTCTCCGGACGCTCTAGAGGAATTGTTGGGGTTTAACCTGGATAGGAACTGCGTTGCATACTGGGAAAGAATTTTGCCAACCAATCAGAGCGACATGGGACGAGGGAAAGAGCGAAAAGGCTTGAGCCTGGGCACCTACCTCTTCTGGAGCGCCATAGGTATGGGGGTTTGGGTTTATTTCAATACCAATGTCTTTCCCTGGAGCTTTCTGCTGCCTGCTCGGGTTCCCCCCGAGGTCCAAAGCAAACTCAATCAAGTCGCGGCCAACGTTGGTACAGACCCCAACAATCTGGCCGCTGTGATCCATTTCGAGACAGGCGGCACCTGGGACCCTTCTATTCGCAATGCAGCTGGCTCAGGGGCCACAGGCTTGATTCAGTTCATGCCTCAAACCGCAGCCGAGTTGGGCACCTCAGTCGATGACCTAGCCGCGATGAGTGCCGTTGAGCAACTGGATTATGTCGAAGCTTACCTGCGGCCCTATCGCGGCAATCTGAACAGCCTAGAAGACACCTACATGGCAGTGCTTTACCCAGCAGCAATTGGCAAAAGTAACAGCACCTGGCTGTTCTGGTGGGGCACTACAGCTTACGAGCAGAATCAGGGCCTCGACCGCAACCAAGATGGCGTGATCACTAAAGGCGAAGCCGTCCAGCGCCTGCGGGACACAGTGCAGTGATTGCCCAAGCCCATTTGCTCAGGCCCATTGGTGGAGACCCATTTGAAGACTCAGCTAAAGACCAAACAATTGCTCCAGTACAACGGCTTGAGCTATAGAGTGTTGGTCATAGACGAATAGCATCGGTACCTCGGCTGGCAAGTCAGCGTCAAGTAAGGATTGAATGTATGGGCTGCCATAGAGAACGACTGCCCGCAATCGGCCTGAACTGAGTACACTGCGCAGCAGCGTTTGGGCCCCTTGAGCCAGCGCAGCACTGCCCCGAAACGGATTGCCCCGGATAAACAACTGCACTAGCACCGGCTCACTGCCTGTAGGCAACTGCAACAACGGCAGGTTGCGCTCATCCAACAGCACCGTCCGCCAACCTCTCGCTTCAGGCAACTGAACAGCGGGAGCCAGGGGTGACAGTCGGTCTCCGGCCTGCGAGATGTCGTCTACGAGCACTAAATTCCAACCGGGCGCGGGGGTTGGCTCAGCCAGGGGTAGAGCCTCTGCATGCGTCAGGCGTAAGGACTGCTGGGTAATCGTTCGGTTGAGTTCCTGAGCGGCTAGCGACTTGATGCAGTCAGAGAAGACCGACCAGCGCAGGTCAGAGCCGACTGATGCACTAGCAACCTTGGCCTTAGCCCGCCAGATCCGCTCAACTGAGGCCTGGATCCGCTCAGGTGAGAGTAGCCCCGTTTCCACTGCCTGTACAACAGCCTGAATCGCAAGCAGTGGGTCGGGGGGCATCAGCAGAATATCGGCCCCAGCTCGCACCGCTTTGACCGCTGCCTCACCGGGGTCAAAATGACGTGTGATCGCCCCCATCATCAGTGCATCGGTCACGATCAGACCCTCAAAGCCTAACTCCTGCCGCAAGAGCCCATCCAAAATTGAGGGAGCTAGGGTCGCAGGCAAACTGGGATCCAACGCTGGGATATTGAGATGGGCGCTCATCACTGCATCAACCCCCGCAGCAATCGCTGCGGCGAAGGGTGGCAGTTCTACCTGAGCCAAGCGCTCTCGGCTATGAGCCAGCACTGGCAGGTCCAAATGGGAATCAGTCGCAGTATCGCCATGTCCTGGAAAATGCTTGGCTGTGGTGAGCATTGGTGTCTCAGTCGCACTTTGGACGCCTTCAATGAAGGCAGTGCTCAAGCGGCTCACCTGGTCTGGGGCTTCGCCAAAAGCCCGCACATTGATCACTGGATTGGTTGGGTTACTATTCACATCTACAACAGGTGCCAGCAACCAGTTCAAGCCCAGCCCATAGGCTTCTTGAGCAGTGATTCGCCCCATAGCCCGTGCGTAATCTTCGCCCTGAGCCAAGTCGGCAAGTGCCAGAGGGGGCGGTAGGGTTGTGGCTCCAGCAAAGCGCTGTCCCACGCCCTCTTCAACATCAGCGCAGAGCAGCAGAGGCAGCCGCGCCCAAGTTTGAAGCTGTTGGCAGCGCAGACTGAGCTCAGCAGCACTACCGCCCACAAAAATCACACCCCCTACCGCCCAGCGGCCCAACCAGTCCTGCAACTCGGCTGCTGTGGCCTCCCATTGCGGATACTCCCGTTGGTGATCGAGCAGGTGACCCGAAGCACGGACCACGACCATTTGCGCCACCTGTTCGGCCAGGGAGAGCGACTTAAGCGTGGGCAAAAGTGTGGGCAGAACAGACACAGACAGCGCCAGAACAACAATGTGCCTGTTTTACTGCAAAAACGACGCATCCACTACTGCCAACAGCCATAGGGGATGTCATGGCCGAGCCGCTTTAAAACCTTAAGGGTCTAAACTCTAGCTGCTTTTAGCTAACTACCTGGGTTCCTGGACAGCGGGTGGAGTAGACGTGCGGCTAAGCCTAAATAGAAGGCCGAGCGTTGTATGTATGGTCTTTCCTATTAGCTTGGGGCTTGTTTTTTCTTAACCTGGAGCTTGTCTCTTAGCCTCAGTTTAGGCACAGAGTTTTTCTATTGCTCAACAATAATCAGAGCAGCAAGCTATGCTAAAAAAGCAGGTTTTTTTACCTAACTTGCTGATTGAAATTCAGAAAAACGCAGGGTTTAAACGACACAGAACTATTACTCAAACCGCTTTAACTTCAACTGTTCTAAGTCAGCCTAGACGGTGAAAAATCATTAAGATTTAATGAATTTAGTTTATGTGTCTTTTGATACACAAGGACATTAAAAGACTGCATACTCTGTCTAGCGACAGCATGATAGGCTCTGGATCAGAAGGAAAACACTATG
The DNA here is from genome assembly GCF_014696065.1 of Leptolyngbya sp. FACHB-261. Lineage (NCBI taxonomy): Bacteria > Bacillati > Cyanobacteriota > Cyanophyceae > Leptolyngbyales > Leptolyngbyaceae > Leptolyngbya > Leptolyngbya sp. FACHB-261. The sequence goes on from NZ_JACJPL010000024.1 coordinate 174,035, forward strand.
AGAAAAACTGGCAATTTCCTACACGGTCGAATTTAAAGGTAAACGATCATGGTGAGTTGGATACGTAAGGATAGTTCATCAATGCGAGCAAAAACGCGAGCAAAAACAACAAGGCAAAGCCACTGGACCGCAGTGCTTTTAGGTGGGCTCTTGGCGTTGATTGCAATCTGCATCCCTATTCAGGGAGTGCAAGCCAAAGACTGCACCCTAACTGCAATTGTTTGGGAAGGATATACTGATTCGTCTTTTGAGAAACCATTTGAGCAGGAAACGGGTTGTGCGGTCAAAGCGACCTATGCCGGGTCTAGTGATGAAATGTTCGCCAAAGTCCGAGCTGGGGGTGGCAGAACTTACGATCTAGTTTCTGCATCGGGAGACATCACCGAGCGCCTCTATCGGGCAGGACTGGTCATGCCCCTAGACACGAGCAAACTCAAGAATTACAGCTCTGTTTTTGCGCCCTTTCAGAATGCTAAATGGAACACTTTTGACGGCAAACCTTACGGCGTGAGCTTTGCCTGGGGTCCCAACGTTCTTGTTTACAATACGAAAGAAGTCGCTGAGGCACCGACCTCCTGGAACGTTCTATTTGACCCCAAATATGCGGGTAAAATTACGATTCCTGATAATCCCATGACCATCGCTGATGTTGCGCTCTGGTTGGGAATGTCAGATCCTTATGATCTCAGTGACGAAGACCTAGCCAAAGTCAAAGACAAGTTACTAGAATTGCGTCCCAGTATTCGCAAATTTTGGTCAACAGCGGGTGAGTTGGCCAATTTGTTTGAATCAGGCGAAGTCGTAATGGCCCACGCTTGGCCCCTGACCTATACTCAGCTCAGTGAGGCTGGTTTCCCCATTGGTTCTGCTAGTCCAAAAGGTAAGCTAACAGGCTGGACAGATTCCTGGATGGTCTCAAAAAATTCCCGCAACGCAGATGCAGCCTATCAATGGATTGACTACATCTTGAGCGGTCCAGGGCAGAAGGGGATTATGGATGTCACTGGTTATTCCGGCGCTACCGATCTGGGTGTTGAGGCGGTTGGTCTAGAACGAGCCAAAAAACTGTTCATGGATGACCTCTCGCTGCACAAAGAAATCAAGATGTGGCAGAGCGTCAAAAACTATGACAAATGGGTTCAACTCTGGAACGAGATTCGGAGCTAGGTTGGTCTGAATTGCCAAACTCTGAACTGCCAATTTGGTGTAGTAGGCATCTCTGTCTCAGGCTTCTGCTGGGTTCTAACTTTGGCTTTGGCTGATTCTGGCTCTGGGCTGAAACAGGGATGCTTAGAAAGCAACTTGCTATTGTCACTTAAAGCTTAAGATTTTGGAGGCGATTCTGGCTCGCTCTGTGACAACCGCTTCTCAACGTGAGCAGGGCCGCAATCTTGGTCTTTACGCCACCTTGCTTCCCCCTCTAATTTGGATGTCTCTGCTCTATTTCGTGCCGCTGCTCATTCTGATTTCTTACAGCTTTTGGCGGCTCGAAAGCTATGACATTATTCGTGAATTCAGTTTAATCAATTTTCAAACGATCTTTGGCAACGCCGCTTATCGAGCTGTCCTCCTGAGAACCATTGGCACAGCTCTAATAGTCACGCTTATTGATATTGTGATTGCTTTGCCCGTAGGCTTCTTCATCGCTCGCTACGGCGGACGTTATCGCACGCTGCTAACAGTTTTGGTGATCCTGCCTTTGTGGTCGAGCTATTTGGTGCGAGTTTTTGCTTGGAAAGTCATTCTGGGCTACAACGGCGTGCTCAACAACGCCTTGCTCTCATTAGGACTGCTTCAACAACCCAGTTCACTCTTTCTCTATAACCAGTTCTCAACCCTCTTGACTTTCGTACATATCTGGTTGCCCTTCATGATTCTGCCGGTGATTACTGCTTTCGAGCGTTTGCCGGTCTCCCTGCTCGAAGCCTCTGCTGATTTGAATGCGGGTCCTTGGACTACCTTTCGCCGCATTAGCTTTCCCCTAGCATTACCAGGAGTTCTGGCTGGTTCGATCAGCGTTTTTGCGTTGACCATGGGCGACTTCATCACACCCAGCTTAGTGGGCAGCACCAATGGCATTCTGCTAGGCAATGTCGTATCTTCGCAGTTTGGCGTAGCTTACAACTGGCCACTAGGGGCTGCTTTCACACTGGTGGTGGTAGTCATAGTTTTTGTGGCGCTGACGTTAGTATCGCGCTGGGGCGCCCTGGAGAGTCTCTAATGACTAACATGGTGATTCCCTCAGTTACGCCCACGCAGCTGGCAGATCGACCTCCAGACACGCCTAAAAACCCTGGCCAGCCCCAGCCCTGGGCGCTTGGGGCTTGGACACTGTTGACCTATGCCTTTCTGTATCTGCCGATCAGCGTGCTGATCGTGCTCAGCTTCAATCACTCCAAAATTTTGTCGTTGCCACTGAAAGGCTGGACACTCGACTGGTATCAAACAGCTCTTAATGACCAAGCTCTTCGCTCTGCTTTTGCTAATTCCTTGAAAGTCGCGGCGGTAGCAACAGTTCTAGCGACTCTCTTCGGTTTGCTGGCTGCTTTTGCGATTTATCGATATCAATTCTTTGGTAAAAAAGGATTTCGTATCGCCCTCACACTGCCGATTTTATTGCCCGGTGTGGTGACAGGGGTTGCCATGTTGGCTTACTTTTCCAACTTGGGTCTACAACTGTCTTTATGGACTGTGATTCTCGGTCACGCTGTGTTCGGTTTACCCGTTGCCCTAGGTCCTATTTTGGCAAGGCTTGGACAGTTTCCCCGTTCGTTGGAAGAGGCAGCCTACGATCTGGGCGCTCGTCCTCAACAGGTTTTTCGAGATGTCATTTTTCCCTACATTCGCAGTGCGGTTATCTCTGGGGCATTACTGGCGTTTACCTTGTCGTTTGACGAAGTCGTCGTCACGATTTTTCTAACAGGGCGGGACAATACCTTACCAATGGAAATCTGGGCGCGGCTCCGCACCGACATTACGCCTGAGATCGCTGCTGCTGCAACTCTGGTATTGCTAGTGAGTACAGTGGTGATATTGCTCAATGAGTGGATCAGTTCCTCTGAGTAAACATGAGTGAAGAGCAAGCCCGCGAGAGCCTGGTTTATTTAGAAGGCGTGAGTAAGATTTACCCCTCTGCCCAGGGTGAAGTCTATGCCGCTCGTAATGTCACTTTAGAGGTGCGAAGCGGCGAGTTTTTTTCTTTGTTAGGTTCTAGCGGCTCTGGCAAAACCACCACATTGCGTTTGATTGGGGGCTTTGAGATTCCAGATTATGGTCGTGTCTTTATTGGTGGCGAAGAAGTTACCTATCAGCCTCCCTATCGGCGGAACGTGCATACGGTTTTTCAGAACTATGCCTTGTTTCCACACCTGAGTGTGGCGCAGAATATTGCCTATCCCCTGACCCTTGCCCGCACGTCTCGTGCAGATATTGATCGCCGCATCACGGAATCTCTAGCCCTGTTTCGCTTGCAAGGATTGGGAGACCGTAAACCAGCTCAATTATCTGGTGGACAGCAACAACGAGTTGCTCTAGCGCGCGCCCTGATTAATCGGCCTAAAGTATTGCTGTTAGATGAACCTCTCTCCGCCCTTGATGCCAAGGTCCGGGAAGAAGTGCGCCAAGAATTGCGAGAGCTACAACGACAGACCAACCTGACATTTATCTATGTCACCCATGATCAGGAGGAAGCTCTGGCCCTCTCAGATCGGATTGCTGTCATGCATCAGGGCCAGGTCGAGCAAATCGGCACCTCCCAAGAAATTTACGATTGTCCTGCCTCCCTGTTTGTTGCGCAATTTATCGGCAAAGCTAATCTTCTAAGTGGAACGGTACTGGAGGCCAATCATGAGTTTACGAAGGTTGAAGCCAACGGATTGTGCCTGTTAGCTGCCCCTTGTGGTCATGCTCTAAATCCGGGTCAGAATATTACCCTAATGGTGCGGCCTGAACGTTTGCAGATCAACTCAGCCGTCGAAACCGAAAATCAAATTTCTGGCGTACTAGAGAACATCACCTACGTGGGTCAACTGGTTGAATATCAGGTTAAAACTCAGGTAGGACCCCTTAAAATTACTCAACTAAGTCAACGAGAAACCTACCCCCAAGGCGAGTCACTCGACCTACGCTGGAATGCCAGCGATTGCATCATTATCCCTCCTGAAAGTTAAACGTTAAAGCGTTGAATGCGTGAGCCCTTATGTTGACAAAAGAGGTTGATATGCTGAAACAGACTCACTACCCAATGGTGATTGGCGACGAACTGATCGAAACCGGCAGCCAAGACGTACTCGATCCCGCTAAGGGCGAGGTGTTTGCCACAGTGGCAATGTCCACAGTGGAAGACGTCAATCGGGCGGTTGCTGCTGCCAAAAAAGCACAAGTAGATTGGGCAAATCTTTCTTACGGCGAACGCAGTGTTGCCCTGCTGAAATTTGCTGATGCAGTTGAACAGCAGGCTGACCAACTAGCGAAATTGGAAAGCCTACAGACCGGCAAACCGATGAAGCTAGCTAGCAATAGCGATATTCCCTTTGCTGTTGATAACCTGCGCTATTTCGCCTCCGCCCTGCGACGTCAGGAAGGGGCAGCAGCAGGCAGCTACGTGGGCGGCTATACCAGCATGCTGCGCCGCGAACCCTTAGGTGTGGTTGCAGGCATTTGTCCCTGGAATTACCCCTTAATGATGGCCGTGTGGAAGCTAGGCCCTGCGCTGGCAGCAGGCAATGCCATCGTGATCAAGCCAGCTCCTAACACACCGATTACCACCATCGAATTAGCCAAAATTGCCTTGGACTCTGGGCTGCCTTCAGGTCTAATTAATGTAGTTACGGGGGGTGCCGCTGTAGGCGAAGCTTTGTGCTCCCATCCCGACGTACGAATGGTTAGCTTCACCGGCAGCACTGCCACCGGCAAGCGCATTATGGATTTAGCCAGCCAGACCGTGAAGCGGGTAACGCTGGAGTTGGGTGGCAAAGCACCCTTTGTTGTCTTTGCTGATGCCGACATTGAAGCAGCCGCGCAGGGCGCGGTTGTCGCTGGCTACATGAACACCGGGCAAGACTGTACGGCAGCGACGCGCATTTACGTGCAGAGCCCCGTGTATGATGCCTTTCTGAGCCGTTTCAAGGAACTGAGCCAGCAGATCCGGGTTGGCGATCCATCTGACCTCAGCACCGATGTAGGACCCTTGGTCAGCGAAGCTCAACGCTTCAAGGTTCACGGCTACGTCGAAGAAGCTCGTCAGCAGGGCATTGAAGTTGTCCTAGGCGGTGAGATGCCTAGCGGTCCAGGCTTCTTCTACCCGCCCACTATCCTGGCCAATGCTCCCCAAGAGTCAAACTGCGTGCAGGAAGAGATCTTTGGCCCTGTCTTAGTGGTTAACCGCTTTGAGACTGAAGATGAAGCAATTGCACTGGCCAATGGTGTGAGCTATGGCTTAGCAGGGAGCGTCTGGACTAGCAATGTCCAGCGAGCCATGCGCCTGTCAGCAGATCTGCAATGTGGCACAGTCTGGGTTAACGATCACCTGCCGATTGCTAGTGAGATGCCTCATGGCGGCTTTAAGCAGAGCGGTATCGGCAAAGATATGTCTCACTACGCGATTGAGGAGTACACCGTTGTCAAGCACGTCATGCTTGAGATGACAGGAGCCCAGCGCAAACCCTGGCACTTTACGGTCTTTGGTGACGCTGATTAATTTCTCAGCAAAGCTTAGGCTCCCTGAGAGCTGCCTTGAGAAGACAGGCCCTTTCAGGGAGCTTAGCTACGCTTAGATAATGCGAAGAGCCCTACGAAGACAAGCGGACCTCAATATTCCAGTTAGCTCAAACCTAATCGGAACTGTTAGTTCTCTACACATTTAGAACTGTATTAAAGTCCTGTGAACATGTTCGTGTTTGATATAAAGATTTCGGTTACAGTGTTCTGGTTGGGTGAGGAACAGCCCATCTAAAGTGTTACTAGTGAAGTCGGCTGCTCAATAGCTTGCAGATTTACTCCTCTCCCCTTCTTTCCCTTTCCTGTAATGTATAGTCTTCAAGAGCCACCCCTACACCTTGCACTGATTCAGTCAACCGTGTCAGGCTTTCTTCCATCCGTCTAACCAACAGCGTCAGATTTTGCAATTCCTCCAAACTATTAGAAACGTTCGCTCTACCCTGCTGTTCAAACTCTTGAAATTCCATCTCACGCTTGCTCATCAATCTATACTAGTATTTTAAGACGCTCGGTATCCTCTAACGTCAGCACTTCTTCGATATAAAGCTCAGCCATTTGGCCCGACTGAAGCATCTCTTAAAAGAGATAGAATTATGAATACTGGTACAGAGCAGACTGGCGAAACGATGGGTCGAGTTGTCCTATTTGAGAACAATAAGCTATCGGCTGAGCTAGCCTGCGACTATCTTGAGAACGAAGGCTGGACAGTAAGAATAACCAACCTTCGAGAGGATTTGATTCGGGTTATCAGTAGTTTCGAGCCGAAACTTTTAATCTTCGCCTTGTATATTGCACCTCACGAATCGCTCCTACAACTACGGGGGCTGAGATTTGTATTTCCCAACCTTGCCATCCTGGCATTGAGCACGTTTATGGGGGAAGTTTGGGAAGCACAGGTGAGGCAAGCCGGAGCTGATGAATATCTCAACAAACCCTTTGACCTAGAGGAGTTGCAAGTAGCTATGCGCCAAGCTTTGTCTGTACGGTGCTGAACCAGCAGCCCCCCTTACCAAAACCGGCCTTAATAAGGCTGCTCATACTAAAGCTTAGAGATTTAAGTTCTAACCCCAAAGCCTATCTGCGCTTTATTCGTAATATACTGAATATATTATTGACAAATTGATAAACATATTCGTTAATCAAAAGCGAAAACTAGAGCAAAACAGGAAGTTCTACTCAGTTACTCCTCTTCAATGCCTCTAGTTTTTCTTAGTTTTCTTATTTATTGGCAGTGCAAAAATTTGTCTTAAAGTAGACGCTGACACGCAGATACTACTGCAAACACGTAACTACTGAGAATGACCACTAGCCAACGGCTTGCGGTCTCTTTGTTTTGCGAATCTGAGCTTGCGCTACAGAGTCGAGGACAGCGTTTGTATAGCCTGCCTGGTACAGCGGGTCCAATTGATTTGCTGAAGCCCCTGCCTTACCATCTGCAAAGCCTGCAAGATAGAGGCGCAGCTCAGCTTCTGTTTGATCTTGGCCTTGGTACATGCGGTACATGTTTTTCGCCCACCTAGTCCACTTTAGAGTCACATTATTCGTTGTAGAAGTCGTCAGCTATTCGGCTGAATGCCTAAAGCTAAATGACCAAAGCCCTTGGCTAGCATTAGTTTTTAGCAGAAGCAAGGGTTTTAATTCGGTTTTTAAGGTCTTCAGCCTCAGCTTCTAAGGAACGGATCAGACCGTAGAACCTCGGAGACGTTGGTTCTACGCCGCTCAGCTCGTCCAGCTTATTTTTAACTTTGTTGAACATCGCTTGCGCTTCGTCCAGATTCATCAACTCGATATCATTACCGGTTAGTTCATCATAAACTTCTCGAACCTCGGCATCGCTTAGCATCACCTATCTCCCGTTTGTAACTTAGCTTACCCTTTGCTCAGATTTTAGAACTGGAAAGCAGCCGGTGCTTCCTCCAGGAGGAGGGTAGCCGCTTTTGCTTTTGTGCACTTTTGCTTTTGTGCAACTACAAGTTTAGGGAGCATTACAAGCAACAATGCAGCCTTCTGAGGACCTTTGTATGGCAGTTGCTAGACGCTCTCTAATTGGAACATCCCCGGAGAGTCACAGTCGCCGAGCCTGGCGTACTACACTCGTAATCAGAGATGTTCAGAAAACCAGGAGACTCCAGCTATGCATACGATTAGCCGCACCACGGATATGGAAGTCACCAGCATTCGCCTTGAGCGGGAGCTGAAGGACAAACTCAAGGAGCTTTCTGGCAATCAGGGCTACCAGGCCCTGATTCGTGACGTGCTCTGGAATTATGTCCAACGCAAGTTAGGAGATTGCACACCTCGCCTTGATAGAGCTGAGATTCGCGCTAGTGTGCCCGCTGTCGCTCAGCAAGAAGAGCATTGCGCCCTTACTGGCAAGCTCATCCATCCAAACGAGTCTATGTTGTTGGGACTCACAACAACCGGTGAGATGGTTCCCCTGAGTACTGAGAGTTTAGCTTGACTATCAGCCGACACCCGCTACAGGTTAGCTGATGATGGGCTCGCAGCGGTGGAGACCCTTGCCGAATCGTTGCGAGCTTATAGACCTAAACGCCTGCACAATTTTTTGTTATCCATGAGTTCAACCTCAGTGATTTACCCGGACCCAGGCCAGTGCTCAGGGGAAATTGCAAGCGTGTGTGAGCAATTCTCATACACAAGCTCGATGCAGTACAATCGCCGTCCCCCTGTTAATGAATAGGGGGATTTTTATTGAAGCTTTTAGGTAAGTCTCAGTCTCAAATTCAGTTCGATGATTGCCCAGCGGGGCAGAGTTTTAGATGAGCAATCGCATGAGTAATCTTGTGATTATTGGGGCGGGAGCCGCCGGTCTGGCCGCGGGCCATGCACTTCAAGCAGCAGGGCAAACGGTCACGATTCTGGAAGCTCGTAATCGCATCGGTGGTCGGGTGTGGACAGACCGCAGCTTCGTCGATTTTCCGATTGAAAACGGCGCTGAATTCATTCATGGCGATCAAGCGATCACTTGGCAATGGGTGCGCGCAATTCAAGCACAAACCATTCCTATTGGTAAATATTCCAGCTACGCCTATGAATACGAAGGTAGGCTTTATTCCTATGAAGAAATGCTGCGCTGGCCCGATTTTGCTCGCGTTTTTGGTTTAGAAGAGCAAGAAATCGGTCAGCTAGATCTCACGAAGCCGGATCAATCAGTGCAGCATTGGTTAGCGCGGCTGGGGATCACGCCGCAAGCGCAGCAGACCGCAGCCCAATTTCTAGCGCATCCTTACTTGGCTGAGCCGGAAGATATTGGCGTCGCCGATTTGGCTCATGAAGTGCAAGTGCACCACTCTGGCTACGGCAACTTTCGCCTGCGGGATGGCTATGACCAGATTATGACTGCGCTAGCTCAGGGCCTCGATCTGCAACTCAATACTGCTGTTCAGACGGTCCGCTGGGACACCAACCCACTTCGAATTGGAGCAGAGGTAGCAGGCCAACCAGTTCAGTTCAGCGCTGACCGAGTAGTCATCACAGTCCCTCTGGCGCTGCTGCAACAGCAGGCGATTCGCTTCGAGCCAGCGCTACCTGCCACCAAGGTTCAGGCTATTCAAGCCCTGCGCATGGGACCGGTCGTGAAACTGCAGCTAGAGTTTAGTGAAAGCTTTTGGCCCAGTGATGTGAGTTTGTTCTCGGGGCTAGGACCGGTGCCTGTTTGGTGGTCGCCGGGCTACTGCCGCGGCTCTGTTCGAGCGGTGCTGACTGCCTTCGTTGGTGGCAAGCGAGCCTTGGCCCTTAACAGGCAAGCCGAGACTGAGGCGGTAGCCTGTGCCGTCACTGACCTGTGCCGTCTGTTCAGCAGCGATGCGCCACGCCGTCTCTTGCTGCGGGGCCGCCGCATTTCTTGGATTGATGATCCCTGGAGCCGGGGCGGCTATAGCTACGTGCCGACCGGTGCTTATGGAGCACGGCAAATCCTGGCTCAACCAGTGCAGGACGTCTTATTCTTTGCAGGCGAAGCAACCGTCACTGATAGCAACCCAGCTACAGTGCATGGGGCAATTGAAACTGGCATTAGAGCTGCGCAGCAGATTCTCAAGCTCAATCACGGCTCCGAGCCAGCCCTGCCATAAAGCTCATGTGCTGGCGGTGCCTACTAGCGGGGCACAACAGCAACGCTGGTTTGCTCGCCCTGCCAAGATAAGGTCAGCTCAAAGGGCTCAGGCCTTTCGGCAAACCGCACGGCCACCTGCCCAGCCGCAGGCATTTTCTCCCAACCATAAAAGTTGGCAATTACCTGACCTTCGCACTCTAAATCCGGTTCAATGTCTTCAGTCTCGTAAATGCGTTTGATGCCATCGCCTACCCCAACAATGCTGGCAGGTCCACGCACTGTTACTAAACCGTTATTGCCGACCGTCAGGGCTGAGCGGTCGAGTTCCTGAAAGATCTGGTCCGGAGCACTGAGCACACTTTGGGCCGTAGAGAAATCAACAATATCGAACGGCAATTCCAGGTTGTCATCCAAGTTTTCTAAGGAACGGCGGCTGTCTGGACTTAGGCCCAAGCCTGTGATGTGAATATGGTACTGACGCGACTGGGCTAGACGGGTTCTGCCCACTTGGAGTGGCAAGCCTAGACTAGGTTGAGCAGTTCGATTTTGGGCAACCAATTGCTGCACAGCGCGCCCGATTAGTTCCACAGTCGCTTCCCGGTCTTCAAAGGCGCCGTCGGTGAGAATTTCTACCAAGACTGAACCGTTCGGCTTCTTCAAGCTCAAAGCGGTTTCTAAGGCAGGAGCCACGTAGGTCGCTTTGACCATTTTTTGCAACGCCACCTGCATAATGGCTGGGATTTGCCGCAGATTGCGGACAGGCTCGGGCCAAATGTAGTGTGCGTCTTGACCTGCAAACAAAATGACTGTGATGCCATCAGCATCGAAGGGCAGCAGATAGCGTAGCACTGCCTCAAACAAAGCCTGCATTTCGCCTTGCTGGTACTGTTCGCGCATTGAGGCCGAAACATCCAGCAGAATTACCACATCGAGATTAGGCATAGCTACCCGACCGACATGATCAGCAAACCGGAAGTTCACCGTGACCGTGTTGGCATCTTTGTTATGCCTGCCCACTCGAAAGTTAGTGAACTCACAAATAGTGGCTGGATTAGAAGGTTGAGGCGCGGCGAATTCTGGCGAGGCCAGGCTGCCAGTGAACGCGCGGCTCAGGCTCTCAAAAAAACGACTGACCATCACAGCTACTGCCACACCTACTGAGAATGTTTGAGGATTTTGAGGACTGAGAGTTTTGAGGGCGGGTAGATTTCTCCAATCTTATGGGGATGGACTTTTGCTAATTGCTAATTTGGCTGCTTTTTGGTCAGGACAGACAAAATTTGTGCAAACACTGATTCCGGAGGCTCAGCCCCTGGAATCACTTGAAGGCGTTGACGGTAACGATAGTAATCCAGCAGGGGTAGGGTGCGCTCCTCAAACAGCTGAATGCGACGTTGCACTACCTCGGGCTGGTCATCTGGCAGTGCCCGTTGAAGCGAACGCTCAACTAGGACCGATTCCGGTACGTCGAGCAGGATCGCTTGGTCTAAGGGCTGGGCCAGGGCTTCCAGTAGAAAGTCCAACTCTTCAGCTTGAAAGGCAGTTCGGGGGTAGCCATCCAAAATCCAGCCGTTGCTAGCATCCGGCAACTGCAAGCGGGATTGAATGAACTGAATCATCAGCTCATCGGGCACCAGTTCCCCCTGCTCGACGTACGCCTGGGCCTGTTGACCCAGTTCGGAATTCTCCTGGATGGCAGCTCGCAGTAGATCGCCAGTGCCGATCCAGGGAATTTGAAAGTGGGCGGACAGCCGTTGGGCTTGAGTTCCCTTGCCCGCCCCAGAAGCTCCCAACAAAATTAGACGCACGATACACCCTACCTTAATGGCACCGGAATGGCTTGCAGGACTGCCTTGAGAACGGATACTAGCTGGCTGGCTTGACTGGCTTGGCTAGCTGCCTTAGCTTAAATTCCCTGTAGACGCCGGAAAGCTTCCTGAACCAGGGGGGGCAGGGAGCGCATAATCTTACCTTTTTGACGATCCACAGTAACCAGAGTGACCCGAGCGCTGGCTAGGAGTGCAGAATCTGAACTGGCATCCAGCCCTAACTTAGTTGAGGTAGCGGCTGAGGCTGCACAGATTTGATAATCCCAGTCCATGCGTAGGCTATTCAATTCTGCCAAACGCGCACGCACGAGAACCTCCATACCCAAGCGAGCAGGGCGGTGATAGCGGATCGACATTTCAACCACGGGCAGGTCACAACCCGCTGCGACCAGTTCCTCAAAGCCGATCCCCACCGATCGCAGACATTCCACACGAGCGGCTTCCATCCAAGCGACGTAGGTGCCGTGCCAAGCAGAACCTGAGTAGTCGGTGTCTTGAGGCTGAACTCGTACTGGGTACTCAAACCAGCTTGATTGAACGGTGAGTTCATTTTGGGGCAGTGCTTTAGGGTTGGGTTCAGGGGTTAGAGACTTCATCGTTACAGCCATGCTTAGGGCGATCGTCACATCACCTTCAATTTTGGCCTCTAGCTCAATGGCTTCTAGCACCCAGATTCAAGCCCAGCACGCCCAGGATGATCAACCCCACAGAGGCAACTTTCAGAGAGGTCAACGGTTCCCTGAACCACAAAACCCCGATCGCTGCAATTAAAGCAGTTCCCAAACCAGACCAGACAGCATAAGCAACACTGACATCAATGCGCTTCAGCGCCAGAGTGAGACAGCTAAAACACAACCCGTAAAAAACAAAAATCAACACTGAGGGCCAAAAGCGGGTGAACCCTTGTGACAGTTTCATACAGGTTGTGCCCGACACCTCTAAAACGATTGCCAGAACTAAATATAACCAGCTCATAATCTCAGATTCCTAGGTAAAGTGTGGCGCAGTTTTTGTATCAATTGCTGTTGCAGCTTCTCTGTTCTTACCACGTTAATTTCTAAGAAAGTAACAAACCCAGAAAATAATAAACCCAGTTTTTTGGAGACAGCAACAAAAAACTGGTATATGTTTAGCTCGGATAGCAGGTGCAAAATCATACTAAAATTGAACCTTTAAAACAAGCTTTAAAGCTGAGTTTGCTGGAGATCAGCCGCAGGAGGCACGTTGCCGTTTCTCCAGGATTTCTATAATTGAGGACTTGAATTTGTTCCTCTCACATGAGAGCAGGTAATGGGTAGCTCGCCGCACCGCCAAACTCCTAGGGGTCAGGAAAGAGATGTTGCCTTGCAGAAGCACGATCAAGAGCTTGAGCAGGGACTTCAGCCATCTGTAGCAATCAAACAGTGCCTGCAAACAGATTTATACAAGGCCCTTCTACAAGCGCAGAGCGACCTGGGCGAAGGCTCCTTGATTACTGATGGCTCACAGATCTTATGCGTTAATGAAGCGTTTCGTAAGATTAGCGGCTACAACGAGACTGAGCTACTAGCCTTATCCTCTCTAAATGACTTAGTCATTGCAGGATACCATCCACTTCAGAATGGCTTTCGGCCCCCTGAGGGATTTCAAGTTTCCTCAGAGCTTCTGCCACAGAATGGTCAAAAGGACGTCACGCAAAATCATCTCCGAAACTGTTTTAAAACTGCCATCCGACACAAGAACGGACAGTTTGTAGAGCTAGAAGTTGCAGTCAAAGCTTTCGCTGTAGAAGAAAGCTCTCATCTATTAATAATTGCCCGTAAACTTAGTCGGTACGAGCAAATTGAGGCACTTCAAATTAGTGACCAACGCTTTCGGGCAACCTTCGAGCAGGCTGCTGTTGGCATGGCGCATGTCGGACTTGAAGGACAATGGCTACTGGTGAATCAGAAGCTCTGCGACATTCTAGGCTATAGCCGTGAAGAATTGCTACTGCGAACATTCCAAGACATTACTTACCCTGACGACCTGGATACCGATCTGGGCTACGTTCGTCAAATGTTAGCGAATAATATTCAGACTTACTCGATTGAAAAGCGTTATCTTCACAAAAGTGGTTCAGTAGTCTGGGCAAACCTAACAGTGTCACTGGTTCGCAAGCCCTCAGGCGAGCCGGATTACTTCATTGCAGCGATTGAGAATATTGATGAGCGTAAGCAAGCCGAAGCTGAGTTGAACCAATCGCTCAAAGAGCTTGCAGATCTGACTTCAGCCCTGGATGAATCTTCCATTGTGGATGTATCAGATCAGCATGGGATCATTCAGTATGTCAATGATAAGTTCTGCGAGATTTCCCAATATTCTCGGGAAGAGCTAATTGGCCAAGACCACCAGTTGCTCAATTCTAGCTATCACTCCAAACAGTTTATTCAAAGTCTTTGGGCCACGATTGGTCAGGGTAAAGTTTGGCAGGGCGAGATTAGAAACCGAGCCAAAGATGGTAGCTTCTATTGGGTTGATACGACAATTGTGCCGTTCCTGGAGCCGAATAAAACTCCTTATCAATATGTCGCGATCCGCACAGATGTCACCAGTCGTAAAGAGGCCGAGGCGAAGCTTGCAGAGCTCAATGCTGACCTGGAACATCAAGTGCGGGAGCGAACAGCTCAATTAGAAAGGCAAATGGAGGAGCTAAAGCAGCTTAATGCACTGAAGGATGATTTTTTAAGTACTGTCTCCCATGAGCTACGCACGCCCATGGCAAATATTAAAATGGCTTTGCGAATGCTACAGGTCGCTAGCACGCCCCAACAGCAAAGCCGCTATCTACAGATTTTGCACAATGAATGCGCTCGGGAAATTAACCTAATCAACGACCTGCTAGATCTGCAACGGTTGGAGACTGGGCCTCAGCCATTGCTGCTGTCAGCACTACGGTTGCAAAGCTGGCTGCCTGAACTAATCGCGCCTTTTGAAGAGCGGGCAAAAGACCGGCAGCAAGTTCTCCAGCTTCAGATCTCAGCCGATTTGCCCCCCTTGCTATCCGACCCAGCAAGCTTGGAACGAACTCTGGCAGAACTGATCAACAATGCTTGTAAATACTCGCCTCCCGGTGCTGAGATTAAAGTAGTTGCTCGCCGTTCCGAACACACCCCTGGAGCCGCTCTGATCCAAGTGTGCAATTCTGGCGTTGTGATCCCAGCTCGAGAACAGAACCGGATCTTTGAAAAGTTCTATCGAATTCCGAGTGCAGACCCTTGGAAGCAGGGGGGTACTGGCTTGGGCTTAGCCTTAGTCCAAAAGTTAGTGCAGAGGTTAGGGGGCACTATTCAGGTTGAGAGTACTTCAGAGCTGACGACGTTTAGCATTGAACTGCCGAAACCCAACTCGCTGACAGGTTCGTCTTCCAATCACAATTGAGAGCAATCCTACCGCTACTCCAGAGCTGAAATCTAGAGCTGAACCTTAGGGTTCTTCAGCTGAGGTCATTGGGTTGGAGTTGCCATCAGCGATATTTGGAAGTGCAGCCGCATAATACTTTTGCAGGAAGCTTCTTCTGCAACCCATCCGGCGCAAAACCTCAGGCAGGTCTCTACGTCTCACATCTTTTAAAACGGTAGCAATGATCATTTTGACTTGTTCCGTTCTAGAAGAGATATTATCAATCATATCTAGTTGCTGCTGATAGCTTTCTTTGCGTTCCCGGGTGAGAGAAACATCACTGATCACAAAGTAGTTTTCTAGAAAATCTAAGCCATCATTGAGGTCAGAGCTAGCGTTAAGCTCATCCTCGACATCGGTCCAAAATTCCGCTGCTTTCCGAGTTTGGCTGGCGGCAATTAAATCGTACGCAATATTGACAATATAATCGTAAAAGGGTTTAATATCAGTTCTAAGAGAACCGACTTTAGTGCGCGAGTTCAGCAACGCCACAAAACCAAAGCCAAAGAGAACCGCTTCAATAATCAAATAAATGTCAATGGTCGGTTTGGACGAAAGCGAAAACGCAAACCAAAAAGGAAGGCAAGGCATCAGCAATTCAGCTACTAGCCAAAGCCAAAAGCCAAAACTCTTCTGAGGCTCAAAAAAAGCGAGTATTTTGCATTTTTCACTGAGTTCTCGATAGGCAACCAGAGTATTAAAAACCCCAGGCAGCAGCGCAACCCCAATCCAGGGCAACCAACTCAGCAAGTCATTCACGGAGCAGTACCCTTTCGGCCAAACATGACGACAGGATGCAGGCGAAAATGCCCCTTTGCGGTAAGAGTGAAGTAAGTGTCTTGGTCTGAAAATCTTGGTTCGGTTTGAGTACGCCCAATAATGGGTAGTACTTTGTGCCAAAGGCTACTGGTTGTGGAGTCAACATAGCCCTTACACCAGAGCTGCTTGACAACCCCACGTACCGCCTCTAACGGTTGATTTAGAATGTATGACAAATTCTCAACAGTCAATGGTCTTCGTTCTAAGGCTTGCAGTACATCCCACTCATGGGTTGTTCCTAAAAGCTCTGCTGGCACCGTCAGCAAATACTCTAAAAAGTTTTTGATCTCTCTTGAAATTGGACTGAATTGCTCCCGAGCTTTGGCTTTTCTAATCTGATGTCTGGCCTCAGCTCTAGGATTCACTGCCGTTAAAATCTCAATAACAGCTTTGCCTAGGTTTTTGTCTAGCTCGTTTTCACTAGATTCTAGTTTGCGAGCACTCAGCAGAGGCAAAGCTTTAGCCCGCGACTGAATCGTATACTGCTTTTCCAAGCTGGTATGGGCAGCTTGATAGAGTTGATCGAAACCTTCATGCCTCTCTATCAATTGCTTCAGTCTTGTGAGCCCAGCTTCCCAATCGTGATCTAAGGTTAAGCCTGCTCGATGAATCTCCTGATGTAAGTCTTCTGGCAGCTCTGAGTTGATCTGAACCAGCGCGGTCAGGAAGGCTTGAAGCGTGATTGCGTCTTCGACTTTCATGACTGCAACTGCTGAGAATAGTGGATGCGACCCATCAGGCAACTGGTTCTTGCGCCTTAAGGATTTGCTTCAAGGACTTCCTCACAAGAGCTTCCTTGCAAGAACTAGAGTGAACTCATTCTATTGACCACCAGTACTGCTGCAAATCTAACCCAGACCAGAGATTCCACAAGGCAAGTGCAAACCGACCGTTAGCCACGCTTGCAAAGCCACGGGTAGCCTGTAGATAGAAGTCCAACCACGATAAAAGGCTAAAAGCCACTGAGGGCGACTGGGGCTCACAGCAAATCCCTTAAACCCACTCAGAGCTGCTGTTTAGTCTACTTTTGTTAACAGCTCTACTAAACCCTGCTCTCGCCTAATCCAAGACACAGGCCAAGACTTGCTTAGCCCCCGTAGCGGATCCTTTAAGATCGCTAGAGTGCCCCTTGCCCTCTGGTGTTCCGCCTTCTATGCCCGACCACACCCATATTCGTGTCCAGGGTGCCCGCCAGCATAACCTCAAAGATCTTGATCTGGAAGTCCCACGCGACCAGCTCATCGTGTTTACGGGTGTGTCAGGCTCCGGTAAGTCTTCGCTAGCCTTCGATACGATTTTCGCAGAGGGACAGCGACGCTATGTTGAGTCGCTGAGCGCCTACGCCCGTCAGTTTTTGGGCCAGCTCGACAAACCCGAGGTTGACTACATCGAGGGGCTATCGCCCGCTATTTCCATTGACCAAAAATCTACCTCCCACAACCCCCGCTCCACAGTCGGCACGGTCACTGAGATCTATGACTATCTACGCCTGCTGTTTGGACGGGCAGGAGAACCGCATTGTCCGCATTGTGACCGCTCGATTGCGCCGCAAACCATTGACCAGATGGTAGATCGGGTTATGGAGTTGCCAGATCGCAGCCGATTCCAGATTCTGGCTCCCGTGGTGCGAGGCAAAAAAGGTACTCACAAGAAGTTGCTCTCAGGCTTAGGGGCAGAAGGGTTTGTGCGCGTGCGCGTCGATGGTGAAGTCCGCGAACTGAGCGACAACATCGAGCTTGACAAAAACAAAGCCCACAATATCGAGATCGTCATTGACCGTCTGATTCGTCGGGATGGTCTCGAAGAGCGCTTGACCGACTCACTCACCACTTGCCTGCGCCGCAGCGAGGGCATTGCCATTATCGACCTACTGAACCGCGAGGACAATCAGCCAGCAACAGCCCAACCCATGGCAGCTGAGGCTGGCGGGGGTTATGGCAAAGGCGAGCTGAGTTTGGTAGCGGATCCAGACACTACTCAAGAACTGGTTTTCTCTGAAAACTTTGCCTGTCCAGTCCACGGCGCTGTGATGGAAGAACTGTCGCCGCGCCTGTTCTCCTTTAATTCACCCTACGGCGCCTGTCCTGCTTGTCATGGGCTCGGTTTTCTGCGCACCTTTTCAGCAGAGCTGGTCATTCCTGACCCTAGTTTGCCGGTGTATGCGGCCATCGCGCCTTGGTCCGACAAAGACAACACCTACTATTTCTCACTGCTTTACAGCCTCGGTCAGACGCTTCACTTCGATCTCCAGACACCCTGGGAAAAATTAAGTGCGGAGCAACGGCATACGATTCTGCACGGCAGCGAAGAGAAGATCTTTGTGGATGTCGATTCGCGCTTCCGCGAAGGCAAGGGCTATTACAAGCGCTACGAGGGCGTTCTGCCCATGCTACAGCGCCAGTATGACGACACCAGCTCCGAACTGCACAAAGCCAAACTAGAGCAGTACCTGGTTAATCAGGCTTGTGAGAGCTGCCAGGGTGCTCGCCTCAAGCCCGAGTCACTCTCGGTACGCGTGGGCCAGCACCGCATCACAGAGCTGACTGCGGTTAGCGTCGACGAATGCTTGCACCGACTCAATCATCTGGAGCTAGCGCCCCGAGCCCGGCAAATTGCCGACCAGGTGCTACGCGAAATCCGTGCCCGTCTGCAATTCTTGCTGGATGTGGGCCTGGACTATCTGACACTTGAGCGCTCGGCAATGAGCCTCTCAGGCGGAGAAGCCCAACGCATTCGCCTGGCGACCCAAATTGGCTCGGGACTGACGGGCGTGCTCTATGTCCTAGATGAACCCAGCATCGGTCTGCACCAACGGGACAACGCTCGGTTGCTGGCAACTTTATTCAAGCTCAAGTCGTTGGGCAATACCCTGATCGTGGTGGAGCACGATGAGGATACAATCCGCGCTGCCGATTATCTAGTTGATATCGGACCGGGAGCGGGGGTTCATGGGGGACGCATTGTTGCCCAGGGCAATGTCGACGCGATAGAGAACTGCCTGGAGTCGCTGACCGGTGCCTATCTTTCTGGCCGCTCCCGCATTGAAACTCCAGCAGAGCGACGACCTGGCAATGGGCGTTCGCTAGAAATCGTTGATGCTCACCGCAATAATCTCAAAAACATCACAGTTGAGATCCCGCTAGGCAAGCTGGTCTCGATCACGGGCGTCTCAGGCTCCGGTAAATCAACCCTGGTCAATGAGATTTTGCTGCCCTACCTAGACCATCATCTGGGGCGCAAGATTCCTAAACCGACCGAGGTCAAACAGATCAATGGCCTCAAGGCGCTGGACAAGGTGATCGTGATTGACCAGTCACCGATTGGCCGCACACCCCGCTCCAATGCCGCCACCTACACTGGCGCTTTCGACGCCATCCGCGACACGCTCACCCTGACAACAGAGGCTAAGGCGCGCGGTTACAAGCCCGGCCAGTTCTCCTTCAACGTCAAAGGCGGACGCTGTGAGGCTTGTGGCGGACAGGGCGTAAACGTGATCGAGATGAATTTCCTGCCCGATGTCTATGTGCAGTGCGAAGTCTGCAAAGGCAGCCGTTACAACCGCGAAACGCTCCAGGTTAAATACAAAGGCAAAAATATTGCTGACATCCTGGACATGACCATCGAAGAAGCCTGTGACTTCTTCCAGAACATCCCCAAAGCCGCTAGCAAACTGGAAACCCTGGTCGATGTCGGCTTAGGCTACATCCGGCTAGGACAATCAGCACCAACCCTCTCCGGAGGTGAGGCTCAACGGGTGAAATTGGCAACAGAGCTGTCACGCCGCGCCACCGGCAAGACCCTCTACCTGATCGACGAACCGACAACGGGCTTGAGCTTCTATGACGTCCACAAGCTCCTAGACGTCCTGCAACGGCTGGTGGACCGGGGCAATACCGTGCTGGTGATTGAGCACAACCTGGACGTGATTCGCTGCTGTGACTGGCTGATTGACCTGGGGCCAGAGGGCGGCAACCGGGGCGGCGAAGTCATTGCCGTCGGGACACCTGAGCAGGTGGCCGAAGTTCCCCAGTCCTATACGGGGCAGTATCTCAAGCAAGTTTTGAAGCGTTACCCACCGACTCAGTCGCCTCAGTAAATTGAGCTTGCTCCAGGTTTTGGGCTGCTGTCCAGTTGATCTCGGCTAAGGTTGCCTGCCTGAAATCAGTGTTGGGCAGGCAAGCAGCACTGAAATCAACCCCGGTTAAGTCAGCTCCTTGAAAACTGGTGCCTTTAGCCATCGCAACCATCAAAGCCCATCGCCGTAGCCAGCCCAGCTCAGCCTGTCCCGCCAGAGCTTGGCGGCTCAGCTCCACGCCAGCCAGCAAGACTAACCAACCGACCGTTGCCCAACCACCCGCTCTAGACCAGGCTTCAGAACCGATGCCAGCATTGCGGGCTAGGGCTCTGAGGCGGGCGGCAGCAGCCACACCGGCGACCGCTCCAGCCCCTGCCCCAGACAGAGTGAATACCTCAGCCCGGCTCACTACGCTGCCCAACGCAAACGCGCCTAGAGTCAGCAGAAGGGCCAGTGGACCGATGGTGCCCCCCGCTCCCAGACTGGCTTGGGCCACGGCTCCCACCCAAGCCCCTGCCCAAGCCCAAGCCACTACTTCTCCGGCACTGCCTGACACTGCGACAGCTGCGGCTACTAGCATTGCCAGCACCACTGTGCCAATTGCTGCGACAATGCCACCAACAGCACCAGCCCAGGCACCGGCTAAGGCCCAGTCCAGAGCGCCTGCCCCAGAAAGCACCGCCTTGCCTGCGAACATCCAGCTCCGCAGCGCTCCCATACCTAAAGCCAGTGGCAGCATCAGCGCTAAGGCCCAGCCTAGCTTTCGTCCCGGCTTGCCCAGTCTTAACCTAGCTACAGTCACCGCCAAAACAGCCAGTCCCGCCCAAGTTGCTGACCCCAGCGTGGCTTCCTTTAGAGCCCAGGCACCGGTGCCAGCGCCTAGCCAGACAGCTGCCAATTCCCAGCTTCGTCCGGCAGCCAAGAGCCCAGCACCGATTGCCGCCCCCACTAGGGCATTGATGCCGAGCCCGGCCAAAGCGCCAGCCCCAGCCCCAGCACTACCACCTGCTAAACCAGCAGCCAGTAGCCAGCCCAAGCCAGAGCGCAGAGGCGGACGAAGCAGGCAGGCTAGGCCGTAAACCAGCAGCAACCCGACGATGACAGCACTTGCCGCCTGGACTGCGGCTTCGCTGCGTTGGGTGAGCAAAAACAGCTCGGCCCAGCCATATCCCCCTAGCGTACAGAGCCCTAACAAAACTCCCACCAGGCCAACTCGCCAGGAGTTAGGGAGACCAGCCTTGGCTTGCCTAAAATTGGCCTCCGCTAGGATTGCCCCGCTGAAATCTGTGCCTCGGAGATCAGCTCTCTCAAAGTTTGCACCGGTCAAATCCTGGCCTTTAAAGCAGCGACCCTGGAGATTCTGTCCCGAGAAATCTTGGGGCATGACAACCAAAAATGATCAAACAAGCGCGCCGCAACGGTAGCACACTTGTTTTTCCTGCTCTGGTCGCTTGAGTTCCGTACACTGATTCGTACACCTAAGCAACCAGCTCACGAATTTGCTCAGCGACCAGAGCAGTTTGCTCCACCATAACTAAGTGACCACAGTCAGGAATCTCGATCACATTGTCACCGCTGTCATTAAAGCTGGCATGGAAGCTGGCCAGGTGGCGGACATACTGGGGGTCCATGATCGGGTCATTTTGACCAGCCAGGAAGTAGACCGGTTGCTTCAGCCGCGCCACAATTTGAGGCAGCAAATGCACTTCGGTTTCAGTGGTGGAATCGAGCAGCGTACCCAGGGCCGCAGCTGGGTGAGCCACAACAAAATCAGTCACTCGACAACGACCCCACGAGCGCTCCAGGGGCCGCGCCACGCTATCGCGAGCGAATTGCCGGTCGATAAATGGCACCCAGGGCAACCAGCGCGGACGGAAGCGCAACAGCATTTGCCCTACAAAACGAAAGCGGTCGAATTCCTCTTTGAGGTAAATGCCGCCGCCGGAGTTCATGCAAATGACGCCTGCGACCCGTTCACTAGCCAACTCAGCCGCCCACAGGGCAATACTGCCGCCCAAAGAATGCCCAATCAACCAGGCGTTGTGTAGATTTAACTGAGTCAGCAGTTCTACTAAGTCTTCAGCGTAGCTGGCAGGTCCATAGGCTTCGCAGTCGCCCACATCAGACTCGCCGAAACCCCGCAAGTCGTAGGTCAGGCAACGATAGTAGGGAGACAGACACTCCACGAGCGGCTGCCAGTACCGTCGGCTCAGGAGCCAACCGTGGATGAAGACCAAGACTGGCCGGTCAGATGAGGTTGAGGTGAGCGCGACATCACCCCAAGCAGGCTGACTCTCAGGTGGGGGCGTGAGTTCATAAGCGTGCTCTGCCCCCCGAATGGTAATGGTTGCCATACTCTCATCTTACTGGCGGGAGCCCTCTCCCTGATTTGGGTCACGCTCTATCTAGCGTCGCCATTGCTGCTTCATCAGGCGATGCTTGAGGCCATCTGCAATTTTGTGACCCAAATATTCGGGGATCAGGCTCTCGTTTGGCCCCAGCAGGTAGAGGATCAGGCGCGTGCGGCCCCGCCAGACCAGGAGATTAGCGTTCACGACCAGCAGATCTTCCTGCCAGATGGCATACATCACCTTGTAGAACAGACCAGGTTGGTTGTCGGCCTCGATCAGCAGTGCTGGCAGATGAAAGACCGGATCAACATAGAAATCTGTTGCCACTTGTTCCAAGCCAGCATCCAAGTTGAACTCTACCGAGAGCATTTCTTCAACTTCGAAGCGACCCGCAAGGGCTTCTTGAACCGCTCGGCAGACGTTCTCCGCTGTTTTGGGAGCTAACGCCTTACCCCCCCTCGACACTACTAGCTTGATGAACACCAGCATGGGCGAGTGCACCTGGCCGTAAAGGCTGAGGCTGTGAATAGTCAGCCCATAGGCGGCCAGCACACCAAAGATGTCACTGAGCAGAAAGGATTGGTTGCGGTAGGCAAAATGCAGGGCGCTCTTAGATCCCTCAGGCCGAACTTCAATCACAGCTTGCTGCGTCTGATAGAGGCGGTAAGCCAGACGCAGGTTCTGAAGCTGAATTTCGCTGCTGACGAATTGCTCGTAGAACTGAGGAAATGCTCGGTTAAATCGCTTGAGCAAATCCAGAGTCGCAGTTCTGGAGACCTGAGCCATGTATCCCAGCTCTCTTTCAAGCCTGGCTTGCTCTTGGGCGGACCCGATTAGGTGGCGTAAAGGTCTCTCCGGAACCAATTCCGGCTCATGACCTCCCGCAGGTTCCCCCATGATGACACTATGACTGTCGGAGTCGGGGGATATACTATCTACTACCGCCATTTAACTTCTACCTCAACCACGGCTGCATGGGTTTCTGGAAAAGCTTGTTCAGCGGCTCTGACCCTTTGGTCAACCCAGCTTCCGCCGCGGACTACAGTGAGGGTCTACAGGCTTCTGGCAGGGCTGGGTCTGAGCAGAGCAACATCTTCTTCAGCACCGAGCGAGATATCGATCTCTACGAGCTAGAGGAGTTGTGTGATGCAGTCGGCTGGTCCCGTCGTCCGATTCGCAAAGTCCGTAAGGCCATCCAGCATAGCTTCCTCGTGGTGTCTATGTGGGAACGACGGGGCAACTACAAGCGTCTGATCGGCTTTTCGCGCGCTACTTCTGATCATGCCTTCAACGCCACAATCTGGGATGTGGTCGTCCATCCCGATTTTCAGGGGCGTGGCCTGGGTAAAGCGCTAATGCAGCAGGTTATCAGACACTTGCGCAATGAGGATATCAGCAACATCACGCTGTTCGCTGATCCGCACGTCGTCGATTTCTACAACCAACTGGGCTTTGTGGCAGACCCAGAGGGCATCAAGGGTATGTTCTGGTACCCGAGCTAGCCATTGGCCTAGCTCAGTTTCAGCGCAGCCACTATTTCCTTAGACCCTCAACTATCTCTCTCGGCATCAACGATGGGACGGGAGAGGGTCTCTGGTTGCCAAAAGCTAACCACCAAACCAATGACTAACCACCAGAGCATTTGCACCTGAGGGCGGTACCAGACGGTATCAACCAGGCCGTGTCCCATTAAGCCAACGATGGCAGCCAGAGCCCCAATCAGCCAGAAGGCTTCTCGGTCGCGCTGTCGACTCAGCCGCTTAAGACTGCGGAAGGCCCCAAGCAGTACAGTGCTGACTAGCCAGGCATAGACGCCTAGCCCCACAACGCCTGTTTCTACTGCAATTTCCAGAGGCACACAGTAGGTGCCCAGAGCGGTATAACCGGGCTGCTGGTAAAGAGGATAAACCTGGTTGAAGGCTTCGTTGCCCGGTCCAATCCCAATGACTAGGTGGTCTCGGACGATATTCAGCGAAGACTGCCAAACATTCATGCGGAAGTTGTTGCTGCTGTCCCCTCGACCAACGAAGATGCTCAAGAAGCGGGAGCGCACCGTGGGAACCCCTAAAATCGCACCAGCGACAGTGACGCCCAGCGCTCCTAATAGCCCCGGCAGGGCTAGCTTCCGCCAAACGCCTGGAAACAAAGGGCTCCACCACTGCACCAGCAGAACGGCTAGCATGGTTCCCGACATTAGCAAGCCGATCCAGCCGCCCCGGCTAAAGGTAAGAACGACACAGGCCGCGCTCATACCTGCAATCATGAGGGCCAAGGCTCTGGCTGGCCAGCGCTGCCAGTTGAGGGCTGCCACCAGCCCCAAAGGCACAGCGGGAAGCAGGTAGCTAGCCAACAGATTAGGGTTTCTGAGATAGCTATAGACCCGGGTGGTATTGGCCAGATCAGAATTGGCATCGGTCCAGGTGGCGAGGGGCTCAGCGCCAAAGAACCACTGCCGCAACCCATAGATCGACACAATCAAGGCCGTGAGCAGGTACACCGCTACCAACCAGGAGCGATAGCGGGGCTGACGCAATAGCCGCGCCAGCAGCACAAATAGCAGCAGGTAAAGCGTCAGCTTCGACCAGCCTGAAAAAGCCGCTGCTTTGACTGGCGAGAGGACTGTCGCCGCAGTGGCAACAAACCAGTAAGCCGACACGGCTCGGTGCGTCGGCGTCCACAACCCCGACTCTGGGCTATCACTAAGCACCAGCAGAGCCCAGAAGCCAGCAACTCCAAATAGCAACAGTCCAATCAGCGTGGTTGAACTGTAGGGCGCGATGCCAAATGACAGGCTTAGCAGAGCCACGGCGAGTGGCTCCCCCCACTGCAACAGCGCACTGCCTCTTCGCCAAGCTGCTAGCGACCCCGCTAGATGGCTGAAGAGATTTGTCAGCTTGCCCATCCAGCTGCCTGACCACAGTTGGTTCAGGGATACCCCGAAAAGGGTTAGCCGATCCAAGGGTTTTTTTTGCCAGTTGAGGGCCATGAGAAAACCAACTTAAAAGAGCCGCGTCCCATAGCCTACCGCTTTGTCTAGACCTCTGCCTCCCAAAGTCTCGGAGGAGGTTTTGGTTGTGACTTGCCTAGTCAGCAGGCCAATGCCCCCGCAAATTCCAGCTTCCTCAAAAAACGCCTACGAGTATCCAGATCTCCAGATCTTAAGAATCCAGATTATTAAGAGATCAATAGGTGAATGGACTTAAGCGAGCAGCCATCAAACTTAAAGTGTTCAACCAGTCATAAAGCACTTTTGAGCTGTTTTTCAGCTAAAAAATCCTCATATACTGATCTTCAACATTTTCAGGGTCGCCTGTGACTGGAGTTGGTGCTTGTGCTGAGCAAGGCATTAGGACGTTCCCTTCATTCAGGAGGCAAGGCTGTGACCAATCAGAAAGTCAAGCACAAGAGTTTGTTTCAGGGCCAGTGGCTCACCTTAGCAGGGTCAATCGTTCTAGCAGGACTGACTGCAGCAGTTGGCGCTAATGCCCAAGCGCAGGTTGAGTCTGATAACACTTTGGGTACTTCTGTCTCTGCTAGTGGCCGCAACTTCCAGATCACAGGCGGCACCAGAGTTGGCAACAGGAATTTATTTCACAGTTTTCAGCGGTTTGATGTTCCAGCGCGGGGAACCGCTACATTTCTAAACGATGCGTCGGTTACTAATATCTTCTCGCGGGTTACAGGTGGCACTCGCTCCGATATTCAAGGCATTATTCGGGCTCAGGGAACGGCCAATCTGTTTCTAATCAACCCTAGCGGTATTCTGTTTGGCCCCAATGCACAGCTTGATATTGGCGGTTCATTTATTGGCACAACAGCTAATGAGATTCAGTTTCCGAGTGGAGGTAGCTTCTCATTAACCTCACCGGTTAACCCGACCGATACTTTGCTCACAGTTAATCCTTCGGCATTTCTCTTTGCTCCAGGGACTAGTCAGCCGAATAGCATTCAAGCTTCTAGAAATAGCCGGTTAGAAGTGGATCCTGGCCGCAGCATTGTTTTACTGGGTGGTGATGTGGAAGTAACGGGTGGGAGGTTACTAGCGCGAGGCGGGCGCATTGAATTAGGCGGATTAGCCAATCAGGGCACTGTGGGCCTAGCTGTTGAAGGTCCAGTAGGGAATGAATTGCGCTTGCAGTTCCCACAAGGGACAGCCCGAGCCAATGTTTCCTTAGCAAACAGTGCCAGCGCTGATGTCACTGCCGGGAGCGGCGGTAGTATTGCAGTCAATGCAGCTAACATTACCCTTTCACGTAGCAATCTCTTTGCTGGTATCCAGTCAGGCCAAGGCTCAGCAGCAGCTCAGGCAGGAGACATTACCCTCAATGCCACTGGCGCAACCCTTATTGAGCAAGGGAGTAGAGTCGAGAACAACATCAATGGCACTGGTCGGGGTAATGGCGGGGACATCACCGTTCAAAGCAGTTCCCTAGACATTACCAATGGCGCAAAGTTAAGTGCCGACGTTATAGGACAAGGCAATGCAGGCGATATCCGCCTCACTATCGCTGGTCCCGTTCGAATAACGACCAGCTCCAACAATACTGAAATTTCTAGCCAAGTCGCTGGTAATGCTGTAGGCAGCGGCGGTGACATTACAATTAATGCCGAGTCGCTTTCGATTGTTAGTACTAGCAGCCGGGCAGGCGCGCGCATTAATATCGCCACCGGCGGAATTGGTAATGCGGGAACCATCAAGATTGAGGTTGATGGTGCAGTCCTGCTACAAACAGTGCCAGGGCAGACAGGCGATCAAACTGGCATCCGCAGTCAGGCCAGAGCGGGAGCCGTAGGCGGTGGCGGTGATGTCACGATTAATGCAGCCTCCCTCTCGATTCTCAACAGTGCTGAGATTACGGCTAACACTTCTAGTGAGCCTGGGACTGGCGATAGCAGTCAGAGAGACGCGGGAGATATTACAGTTCGCGTTAGTGGTCCAGTCACAATCACCAATAGCGGCAGGATACGTAGCAATGTGGGCCGGGAGGGCAAAGAGGGCAACGGTGGCGATATCGTCATTGAAGCAAGCTCCTTCTCAGCTACAGGGGGTGGCTATGTTGAAGCATCCACTAGTGGCGTGGGCAATGCGGGCAGCATTCGTATTACCGCACCCACAGGTCTAGTTGAGCTATCTGGGCGGGATGATGAACGGCGCATTACCAGCCGCCTCTCCACCGGTACACAAGAAGGGGCCGGAGGGCAAGGTGGCGATATCACGGTCATTGCTAGAGAGTTGCGCCTGTCTGACGGAGCCGTGCTCAATGCCAGGAGCCAGAGTGCTCAACAGGGCGGTGACATTACGGTCGAGGCCCAAACGGTTAATCTCAGCGGCGGGGGACAGCTCGTTTCTACAGCCTTTAGCCAGGGAGCAGCAGGCAACATCAACATCCGCAACACTGAGCAGCTTCGGCTTTCCGGGAACGACCCCAAATACCAAGACCGCAGGGCTGATGCCCAAACCCGAGTAGGGATACCCAACGGTGTCACCTCGATCAACGAGATCATTTTTAGCGATGGCGCAGACAGTGGCCTGCTGGCCCGGTCAGAGGGGCAAGGTGCTGGCGGCGAAATCACAATCAATGCGGGCCAAGTGCTTATCGAGGATGGCGCTGTGATCTCGACTGATACTGCTGGAGCTGGGAAGGGAGGTCCTATTCAGGTAAACGCCAATGCACTCACCCTTAATCGTCGGGCTGAAATTACCAGTCTTAGCCGAGGCACTGGCGATGCAGGCAACATTGACCTTGATGTACGCAACCAGGTTTTGCCTCAAGCTTTAGAGGCTAACGCCGCTTCTTCTACCAGTAGTCGTTCAAATCTGCAACCTGGGCAATTGTTGATTCAAAACGGAGCCTCGATTTCTGCGGATACTGAGGCTAGAGGCAGGGGTGGCAGTGTTCGGATCAATACTGAATCTCTCAGGCTCAATAGCAATGCTCGGCTGTCCGCTGAGGCTGCCGGTGAAGGCAACGCAGGCAGTATTAATGCAAATGCCCAGGCGATTACCTTAAGCAGAAATAGCTCAATCTCGACAGCAGTTAGCAACCCTAATGCGGCTGGACAGGGAGGCAGTATTAATCTGCGAACTCGCTCGCTCTTGCTCAATACTGGCTCTCAGTTGTCAGCAGAAACTTCAGGCCGAGGCCGCGCCGGTAATGTTTCTGTGCGCAACGCCAACTTAGTCAACCTCAACAACAGCAGAATTTCTACAGCTGTAAACCTGGGGGCAAATGTGACAGTCTCAGGCCCTAATCAAGGCGGTAGCATTGATCTGCAAACCCGAAACCTTTCGTTGACTAGCAATGCTCGCTTGTCTGCTGAAACTGCAGGAAGAGGCGACGCGGGCAGTATAAATGTGCGTAATGCCCAAGCGATTACCTTAAGCAGAAATAGCTCAATCTCGACAGCAGTTAGTGGCACTAATGCCGTTGGACAGGGAGGAGATATTAGGCTCCAGACTGGCTCCATGACCCTGAATAGCGGCGCGGAAATCTCTGCTCGGAGTCAGGGCAATGGGAACGCCGGTCGGATTACGATCAACGCTAGTGGTCCCCTACAAGCTACTAATAGCAATATCAGCACAGCTGCGGATCAGGCCACTGGAGGGAGCATTACCATTCAGGCCCGCAACATTCGCTTACAAGGTAATAGTGACATCACCACTGATGTGACCAGTGGCAGTGGTAGTGGCGGCAATATCTTCTTGCAAGCCGATACAATTCTTGCCTTTGCTGACAGCGACATCATTGCTTCAGCAGCTGAAGGGGCAGGTGGCAATATCACCCTGGCAACGCCCATCTTTTTTGGCTTCCGCTATCAACCCAATGACCCAAATTCGGCAATTAACTCAAACACCAAGTTAGATGGCAATGGCCGAGTTGATATTAATGCCAGCGGCACCTTAGCCTCTGGAACGATCAGCCTGCCCGACATCAGCTTTCTGCAAAATGGCCTGACGCAATTGCCTGCCAACCTGATTGATACCAGCACCCTAATTGCCAATAGCTGCATCGCTCGCAGCCAGCAACAGGCAGGTAACTTTTTGATCACAGGGGCAGGCAGCCTGCCGTTGCGTCCAGGGGATACCCTATCTCCCTATCCAACCGGTGGCGTGCGGTCTATCCCCGCACGCCACAACGCTGCCCGTTCCTGGCAACCTGGCGATCCGATTGTGGAGCCAGCAGGAGCCTACCGTTTGGCAAATGGACAGGTGATGCTGAGCCGGGAATGTACTCCCTAAGCCACACCTCCAAAGAGTCCGCCAAGCTACTGAATCGGCCCTCCATTGTCGTAACCATAGCGCCAGGGCACCGGATCGACAGCTACACCATTCACATAGAGTCCCCAATGCAAATGGGGGCCAGTGGAAGCGCCGGTGCTTCCCACAGCTCCAATGGTTTGCCCAGGCTGTACCATCTGACCTTCCTGCACATTCACGCGGCTGAGGTGCATGAAGATGCTGAGGACGCCTTGCCCATGGTCGAGACCAACACAGTTGCCGTGGATCCGGAAGCCCTGGCTTTCTCGCCCCACTAGGACTACTCGCCCTGCGGCTGGCGCCACTACGGGAGTGCCGGTTGCCGCTGCGTAATCTACGCCTCGATGGTAGTAATCCTGCGCAAATTGGCCGTTGTAGTAGCGCTGCACGCCATAGACGGTCGAAATCTCACCCTGACTGGGACGTTGAAATAAACCGCTCCAGAAACGCTCTGGGGAAACGGTCGCCTTAAACTGGGCCACACGGTCGCGCTCTATTTGACTCAGACCGGGACCATCGCTACTGCTACTAAGCCAGATGCGTTGGGTGGGGAACTGCCGAGCCCGCAGATTAACCACCGTCTGCTGAGTTTCGCTGCCGTTACTGGCCTGTATTCGCAAAGCCCCTGGGCGGTCCAGCGGAGACGTTGGCAGCAAGGCCCGCCAGCGATTAGGGCCAATCACAAACGCCGGGTAATTCCGCCCGTTGAGGCTCACGGTTGGAGCCGTGGAATCGGTCACCTCAACCTGGACTGTATCCCCCAGCGCCGGAGATTGAGGTAGAACCTTGATCTGCAAGGCTTGAACCGGTAGTGTCACCAACAGCGCCGCTAGAGCACCCCCAAAACCGCCAATTTGCCCGAGTTTTGTCATACCTGGTCGCACAATGAAATAGTCAGTCGTCCTGTCATCCAGGCTTCGGGTCAGAATACCCAGATTCCGGTAAAAATCGGTATTCTGAGTTCAGGACAATAAAACTTAACCATCAGCCTCCAACCTACTGTGCAGGAAGATTTCAGACTGATTGTGGACCTGGTGACTGTGCTGGCTGCCGCCTCAGTGGGAGGCGTCATGGCTTCACTCCTGCGGTTGCCCGTGTTGCTGGGCTATCTCCTTGGCGGTATCGTCGTTGGCCCAGCCGGACTGGCTTTGGTCAAAGAGCTAGTTCAGGTAGAAACGCTGGCTCAGTTAGGAGCGGCCTTCCTGCTATTCGCTCTAGGCGTCGAGTTCTCATTAGGAGAGCTGAAAAAAGTCCGGGTAATTGCCCTGGGCGGCGGTAGCTTGCAAATCTTGCTGACGATCAGCCTGACAGCCCTGCTCTCAGTCACGGTTGGTTGGGTCACCACCCCACCTCAAGGGGTATTCTTAGGCGCGATCCTATCGCTGTCTTCGACAGCCGTGGTGCTCAAGAGCTTGATGGAGCGGAACGAGACCGAAACTCCCCACGGTCAGGTGATGCTGGGGATTTTGATCGTGCAGGATCTAGCCCTTGGTTTGATGCTGGCCGTTTTGCCCGCCTTGGATAAGCCTGCCGAGCAAATTGGCATGGCCATAGGGCAGGCGTTGCTGTTGACGGTAATGTTTGCAGCTGGGGCCCTGGCAATGGGCATCTGGGTTGTGCCCTCTCTACTCAAGCTCTTGGCCCGCACAGAGAGTAAAGAGCTGTTTCTCCTCGGGGTGATTGCCCTGTGTTTGGGCATTGCACTGCTCACTGAGCACCTGGGTCTCTCGATCGAGATGGGGGCGTTCGTAGCGGGCCTCATGATCTCCGAGGTGGAATACGCTGACCAGACTCTCTCGGTCGTTGAGCCGCTGCGCGATGTCTTTGCCACACTGTTCTTCGCCGCAATCGGCATGCTGATCGATCCGGTGTTCCTGTGGAACAACCTGGAGCTGATCCTGGGACTGGTGGCGCTGACCTTTGTGGGCAAGTTTGCCCTGATCACGCCGCTGGTGATGACCTTCCGCTACCCTCTGCGCACCGCGCTGATCGCCGGTTTGGGGCTGGCTCAGATTGGGGAATTCTCCTTTGTGCTGGCTAGCGAAGGCCAACGACTAGGGCTGGTTTCGCGGCGGGTGTATCTGCTGATTCTGGGCACCACAGCGGTGACGCTGATGGTGACACCCTTTGTACTGCGCCTGACACCTCAACTGTTCCGGCTACTAGAAAAAGTGCCGCCGTTTAAAGGCTGGCTAGAGGGGGAGGAAGAGCCGCGCGAGGTCTGCGAAACCACGGGAACTTGTCAAGGTCATGCTGTCGTCTGTGGATATGGGCACAAGGGCCGCAATGTTGTGCGCCTGCTCAAAAGCCGGGGCTATGCCGTGTTAGTCATCGACCAGTCAGAAAGCGCCATTCAGCAACTGCGGGAGGATGGGATTCCCTACGTCTATGGCAATGCTGCCAGCCCACTCGTATTAGCTAAGGCTCATGTGGACCGCGCGCGCACCATGGCGATTGCCCTCTCTGATTCGATGAGCACTCGCCTGTGTCTGAAGCGATCCCTTGAAGTAGCACCAGAGCTGAACATTGTTGTCTGTGCCAACCACGACAAGGATATCGAGCTGCTGTATCAGTTGGGTGCCAAAGAAGTTGTGCAGCCCGATTTTGAAGCCAGCCTGGAACTGTGCTCCCGACTATTGCTGGATCTGGGAGAGCCAATCCCATCAGTGCTGCGAGAAGTTGGCCTGATCCGCGACAGCCATTATCTAGATTTGCGCCCAACCCGTGCAGCCGCCGAGCTGGCCCGAGATGTACGTTCTGCCTCTAGGGATCTCAACGGCAAATGGTTTGACCTACCCGAGGGGTCACCGTTAATCGGTATGAACCTGGCTGAGACCGATTTACGGCGTCTGACGGGCGTTACGTTGATGGCTATTCAGCGCGACGAGGGTGAGGAGTTGGACTATCCCGACGCTCAAACTCTGCTCATGGCTGGCGACCGCCTGTTGCTGGTGGGGGAAGACGACGAATTAGCAGCGTTTAAGGCACTGGCAGAAGGCGAGGCCGCTTTACCCGATGGCTATTTGTTTAGTCAGTGGGTACAGATTAACCCCGACAGCAACTTGGCCGGCCATACTCTGTCGCACTTGGATCTGCGCCGTCGCTACGGTGTCCAAGTACAACTGATCCGTCGCGAAGGTCAACTGATCCGCTTGCCCGATGGCGCAACTGGTCTTGAGTCTGGAGATTGGGTGCTGATTGTAGGCGAAGCCCCTCAAGTGAATCAGGTGCGCTACCTGACAGCGCCACCGGTTCTGCTGCCTCTGGTTAAGCCAGCAGCAGCCGCTATTGCGCACGAGGAGGAAAGTGAGGGAATACCAACCCCCGTGGCCGTTGCCCTAGATCACCTGGAATAGAGCTGCCCTCTTCGTCTAGGCGGCTCGCCTAAGCAACAGGCGTTGGTTCTCCATCTGGCACACGACTCCCTGATCTTTAAGTTCGCCTAGCATGCGGGTAATCGTGACCCGCGTGGAGCCAATCAGCGTTGCTAGTTGCTGGTGGGTTAGGCGCACGTCGATCAACACACCCTGCGGCGTAGTCCGGCCCAAGTGATTGCCCAAGACCTCTAGCAAGCTGCAAAAGCGTCGCATGACTGGGCGCTGATTAGCAACTTCTAGCAGAGTGTGGGTATGCCGCAGGCGAGCGATCAGAGCGTCATTGAGCAAGTTCAAGTCAGCAATGGTTTGAGTGCTGGCTAAAGCTCTCAGCTGAGTTGTGACCAATGCCACAGCCTGGCAGCCTTCATCGGCGATTGTTCGACCAAATACCATACCGGGTCCCAAGATACCCACGCTGTAATCCCCCTCCTCTGGGGTGTTGGCGCAGAGCATCACCAAGCCAGAGTCGATGTAGAAGATTACGGGTTCAACCAAGTCGATGGAGCTTCCTTCACTGTAGGTGTAATAGTGAAGCGCGTCGCTAACTGAAACGGGTCCGGTACTAGTCATCATCACGGTTTGCCAACTAACGCCTACTCGTTTGCCACAAGCTACAGAGGCCACTGCGTTGAAAAACGGCTTGCCACGAAGCGATTCCGATAAGAAGCGCTTCATTGCACCCCGGTTGTGCCACTTAGGGAACTGTTTACCGCGCTGGACAGTAGCAGATCCGGATCAAAATCACAGATCTGGTTGCTCACCATCACCCGTTCTGTTTCTGAAGATCACAAAAGACAGGGAGACCCGCTCTGTGAAGGCCTTCTAGAGCGGGCAAAAATCGTTGCTTGTCTGATGTTAAGTTTCACCGCTAGTCCACTAGCGGCAGCCTATTACAGGCAACCCACTATAGACAGCCCACAGATCCTGTCCGACGCGGGTCAGCTACTGCCTGAACTGTACCAGCCCGATTTAAGAGCGCCACCTGTGCCGAGCCGAAGTACATATCCAGCGTTTCGAAAGGACGTAGGCGAAATTCTGCGGCCAGAGTTTGTGCCGCAACGCCGGGTTCGTACAGAAAGGTCCAACCTTCAGGACGCGCCTCCACATGCCAGCGAGGCGAAGCTACGGCCTGAATCAAGTCAGCCTCAGATTCGGCACCACTGCTTAGGTTCAACCAGGTTAGCCAGATTGCTGTAGGAATGCGCTCTGCCCCTGGTGAGCCCAAAGCAATCACTCGTCCATCAGCATGAACGGCAATCGTGGGGCTCATATTACTCTCCAATCGCTCTCCAGGTGGGTAGTGCAGGCCCTCGGGGTGCAACTCCAGCTCACCCAAACTGTTGTTGAGGGCAATGCCAGTTCCAGGCACGACAACGCCTGAGCCGTAACCGTTGCTCATCGTGAGCGAGGCAGCGTAGCCTTGTTGGTCGACTGCTGAGGTGTGGGTTGTGCCAGATTGAAATAGCCCTCGCCCCTGCTCAATAGCACGGCGCAGCAGTTTGGCCTGCTCCGGTAAACCCAATCCCTGGCTGTTGGCTAACAGAAAGGCAAGCCGTTCGCCGCCCCGAGAAGGCGCAGGGTTGGTAAAGATCTGCCAATCTCCCCAGCTAATTTGCAGGGGTTGCCGCACAACAGCCTGGTAAGCCCTCAAATCCTCAGCCGTGATTACACCCTCATGGGCGGCCATGTCTGAGACCAGCTTTGTGCTTAAACTGCCGGTGTAAAGCGCTTCTGCCCCCTCAGTAGCAACGACCTGTAAGCTCTGAGCTAGGTCAGCCTGGACAAATAGCTCACCCGCCGCACGAGGCGTAATGCCATCGTCTTGGAAAAATACTTGGCGCGAGGCGGGACTAAAACCTTGAATGCTGGCCGCAGAGAGGGCCAGGAAGTAAGCAACGTTACGGTGTAGCCGATGCCCGACACTAGCGTGGTGGATTGCAGGTTGCAGCAGCTCGGCCCAAGGCAAACAGCCCCCTAGATCCCAGGCTTTAGCCAGTGCTCGCAGCACCCCCGGTACAGCACAGGCAGCATGGCCAATCCCAGTCTTGATACCGTCCCCATAGGGTAGGGGAACCGCCAAGCCTCCGGCTCGGGGAGGCGGTTGCTGGCTCGGTAAACCGGGCATGGCCCCATAGCCGTCAATCGCCTCAACCTTGCCATCAGGAGAGCGCAGCAAGATAAAGCCGCCGCCGCCCAAGCCGCAGAAGAGCGGCTCTGTAACCAAGAGCGTAAAGGCAGCAGCAACTAAACCGTCAATGGCTGTGCCACCCCGCTCCACAATTGCCACAGCAGCTTCAGCAGCTTCGGGGGTACCGGTAGCAATTGCAAAGCGGGTCATGAATTTAGCTGCCTACTCTTTGCTGCCCTGAAGTTTCAGAAGCGCAAATCCCAATCCCATGCCGACTAGAATCAGCGTGAAAGACAGGACTGCAGCCGTTAGCATTTCACCCATAGCCTTAGAGTCTCCCTTACAACAACAGCAATCGCCTTCCCAGCATACGATCAGACCGGACTGGGTTCGTTTAGTCGGGCCATTGACAAGCTAGATTGACAGGCCAAATGACTGTCACAACTATTCAAACTCACGCTTCCAGCGTTGATAATCGTTGCGTGCGTGGCGCTGCCAAACTGTTGTGTTGTTAGGAATGAGCCGCAGGATATCCACAGCCTTACGGCGATTGCCTGCCCGATACTCTTGGTGGGCGAGGCGCCACATATTAAGCGACCACTGAGAAATCAAGGCCTGTGCTTCTCGACGGTAGGGCCCGTTACTGACTTTGCTCGCTTTCTCTACAGCAGCGCGCAGGGCATAGGGGTCATCCTGTTTAGCCAGTGAGCGGGCTTGGTTCATGGAGACTTGGTCCTCGTTCAGGTTGGGTAGCAGGGCCAAAACTGGATCTTGGTTCTGGTCAAGCGGCAACGGCTGAGGGGGACGGGATGGAGTCTGATTGGGCTGAGCCTTAGAGCGGGCTAGACGACGTTCCGGGCTGCGCTCAGGCTGAGGGGGTGGGCTGAATGAGGGAGTGGCAGCAGTCAACAGCTGCTGCCATTGAATCTGTGTATTCTGAGCAACGGTACGGGCAGCAGTATCCAGGGGAATTTGCTTCGCTAAACGAATCGCATCAGCAACCTTGCCTTGGTCTTGCAAACCTTGGGATATGAACCAGAGTTGCTGCGCGATGCGCTCAATCAATTGACGAGCAACAGGGTAGTGAGGACGGCCCTCAGGCACAGTTCGATTCAGGTAGGCTGCCACTGCGAGTAGCGTGTTTGGGTCGCTGGGGTTTGCAGCCAGACGAGCTTGAGCGGTTTGGATGTGTCGGTAATCGATCTGGCGTTGCTGAAGCGCAGAACGCCAAGTCCGCAGCAACGTCTGAGCCTCTACATAGCGAGGCGAGTTGGGCGGCAACTGTTGCAGGGTAGTGATGGCCTTGCCGAGGTCATCCCGTTTCACACTGGTATCCGCCCGCTGCCAGAGCCGATTTGACCACTCAGCCGTCAGTTTTTCGGCGTCGCGATACAACCCATCCCGGTCTGGCACCTGTTGAACACAGCTAGCCTTCTCAATGGCTTGTTTTAATGCGGTGGGAGTGTCCACCGCAGCTAGCCTTTGGGCCTGCTCGAGAATCGCTCGACGCTCTTGGCTAACTTCTGGCCGCAGCGAGGACAGGTCCAACTCTCCAACAGTGCAACCTTGGTTAGCAACCGCTAATGAGACTAAGGGTGGACTGGGCTGAGCACTGGAGCCAGGGGGCGTGGCTGAGGGAGCTGGGACTGATGGCTTTCGGGTTAATAGCAGCAGACTAGCACCGACCAGCACCGATACACCCGCTAAGGCCAAGCCGATATAACGTGGCGGCAGGCGCAATCGTTCTTCACGCAAGCCAGGCTCTAGGAGCGGACGGATTGGGCTAACCTCAGGCCTGAGTAATGTTTCAGAGGGAGACCGTTGAGATACCTTGTCTGAACCTGGCTCGTCTGAGTCCGGTTCTACGAGGTCTTTCGCTACTGCCCCTTCTGCTCGCTGATTCCTATCTGAAGGGGCTTCTAGCTTTTCTTGAGCCTGTTGCAGCACCCTTAACACTTCAGGTTGGCCAGGAAAGAGGGCCAGGAGCGCATTGGCTTCGATAATCGCCGCCTTCCACTGTCCCCGCGCGGCTAGGGTCCTGAGACGGGGGAGTAAAGCCAGTGCTTGCTCATCTTGCTGTTGCTGAGTGGTAGCTTTGTCCAACAGAGCCCGAGCGCGGGCCTGCCAACTGACCTCATGTAACAGCAGCAAAACCCGTTCGCGCACCTTGTCAAAGGCACGCTGTTCGAAAGCCTCACAGGCTAGACCGTATTCTCGTTTTAGAACCTGAGCTTGCTCAATTGCTGTTTGTAGCGCGATGGCTCGTGCGGAGCATTCCAACCCTTCAGGCACTTTCTGGACCTGGGCAAGAGCACCTTCTAGATCCTCGTTGCCAAATAGCCGCTCAGCCTCCTGTAGAGCTTGCTGGGCTTGCTCTTTTTGCAGCTGAGCCGCCAAGGACTTCTGAGCCCGTTGCCTGAGGACTTCAGCCTTGCTGGACCAGGGCTCCAAATGAGGAACTGTATCGGCTACTTGTAACGCTGCCTGCCACTGTCCCCGAATCAGCAAGGTTTGAACCTGGTCAAGAGCCTGCTGAGCTTGCTGCTGAGCTTGACGCTCACCCTGCTGAACTTGCTGCTCGTACTGGCATCTCCTCACTTGCTGGAGTAGAGCTAGCGCCTCCGAATGGTCAGCACGTTCATTAAGAATCGCTTGGCCAGCGGCAATGGCGCGGTCGTACTCCTGCTGCTGTAGAGCCATCTTGACTTGGTCCAACAACCTTTGGATCCGGTCCTCGTTTTCATTAAGGTCCATGCTCGTTCAGTTGTGATCTCCAGCCAGCAATACTGTGCCATCTCCCTAAACATATCCAACCTGCACACCGGTTGTCCGGATCAGCAAGTTCAGACGATTAGAGACTTGGCACCAGGTACGATCACCCAAGCCCTGTTGATAACTTGAATGGCACTACAACGACTAGTAGAAATCCTGACACAGTCAGCCTTAGCAAGCAAGGCTACCTCAGCAAAACCAGCAATTTTGCTGAGGTGGTCGAGCAAATGGACTGGTTATAGACCGGCAGTAGGACGTGAAGCCCCAGCCGTCCGACTCAGGTGGGCAATTGCCTGCTTGTACTGAGGATCGATGTTAGTGCCGATGGTGTCAGGATGGGAGGCTAACTCTTGGCGCTGCTCATCAGTCAGACTGATCGCAACATCGGGGGTGATGCCCCGCTGGCTAATATCAGTGCCAGCAGGCGTGTAGTAGTGGGCAATGGTAACGGCCAGCCCTGAACCATCCGACAACGAGTGCACGGACTGGACTAGAGCCTTACCAAAGGTTGGGGTACCAACTACAACAGCGCGGTTGTTGTCTTTGAGAGCACCGGTGACAATTTCGCTGGCACTGGCAGAACCAGCATCGACGAGAACCGCCAAAGGCAGATTGGTCAGGGCAGTGCCATTGGCCCGTGCTTGGTCTGCCTTGCCATTGCGGTCTACGGTGCGCACAATGCCGCCATCATCAATCCACATGCGAGCAACTTCAATGCCACTGCTCAAGAGCCCCCCTGGGTTACCCCGTAGGTCTAGAACAAAGGCATCCACCTTCTGTGCATTCAGGCTTTGAATCGCGGCGCGCATCTGCTCAGCAGCGTGGGCGCTGAACTCATTGAGGCGGATATAACCAACTTTGCGGTCTCCCTCAGTACGCACAGCAGAGCGTACGGCTGGTAAATCGATGCGAGCCCGGGCCAGAGTCAGCTCAAAGGAGGGGCGACCCTGACGCTCTAGCATCAGACGCACCTGAGTATTGGCGCGACCTCGGATTAAGTTAGAGGCGGCCTCTAGAGACATGCCCTCAGTCGTGCGCCCGTCGATTTTGAGAATGCGGTCACCGGCCTGCACCCCTGCACGCAGGGCGGGTGAATTCTCAATCGGCTCCACTACGGTTAGCGCCTTTGTCTTCTCGTTCAGCTCCAAGCGAATTCCAACACCCGTTAGCTCTCCGGAAGTCTGGGTTGTCAGGGCCTGGAACTGCTGAGGATCTAGAAAACGGGTGTAGGGGTCGTCCAGGCGCTTCAGCGCATCCCGCAGGGCCGTATAAGCGTCTGCCCGACTGCTGTAGCGACGTGAGATCAGATCGCGCCGCACCTGCTGCCAGTCCACCCGATTGAACTGGGGATCGACATACTCGCGGTTGACAATCTGCCAGGCTTCATCAACGACGGTTTTAGGGCTATCTTGCAGAGCAGCCTCAACTGTACCGGTCAGGGTCGGACTTACCACCAAGGCAACAGCCGTGGTAAGCGCCAGCGCGCCCCCAGACAAGGCAGCAGACAGTAGACCAAGATGCAGGGAGCGGCGGCAATTCGGTTGTGTCATGGAGCTCAGGAGAAAGTTACGAGGAGAACTAGAAACGCAACGATGTGAAAGCGAATTTTGCTAAGAACCCATCTCTTCGCATTGACAGAGTGCTGCTCAGGATCCTGCCTCAAGCAGGCGGCCAGCAGGAGAACCCTTCACGCAATTTTTACAATCATAATGAGTCTGCTGGGCGGTGCTGTGATTTCCTTGTGCCAGCTCTATGGAGAAGTGGTGACTTTCACAACTCCAGGAGGGTAGGGCTTGCGCACATTATCGGCAGAGGCCGCCGTATCTTTGCTGACCCTCTACGGCCAACTCATCGGTTGGACCTTATTGGGCGTGGTCTTAGGCAAGCGGGTTCCTAAGTGGTTGCCGCTCAACATGGGGCGTTTTTTGTATTGGGTCGGTGTGCCATTTGGGGTATTTGGCTGGCTGCGGCAGGCCGACTTGAGCGGTCCCGTCTGGCTTGCCGCCCTGATGGCCTGGGGTGGCGTCGGCATCGGCGCAGCTCTAGCCAAGCTTTGGCTAAATCGTAGTCAGGACCAGCCGCACCAGCAGTTGCAGCAGCCTGCAGCTCAGGGCAGTTTTTTCCTGGCGTCAATGTTTGGCAACACAGGCTACATTGGCTTCCCCGTAGTCTTAGCCCTCTGTGGCCTTGATGCATTTGGCTGGGCAGTGTTCTACGACCTGCTTGGGACAACAGTGGGAGCCTATGGTCTGGGGGTCGGGTTAGCGGCCCATTTTCGGAGGGCTCACCAACAGCAAATGAGCGAGAAGCAGACTATCGCTCTACAAACCCTACTAGAACCTATCCTTTACAACCCTACGCCTTGGTGTTTCACGCTGGCTCTGGTCTCACGCCCCTTGGCACTGCCCAGTTGGTTGGAGACGGGATTGCAACAGTTTGCCTGGGGCATGATTCCACTGTCTCTGATTCTGCTAGGAATGCGGTTGGTCCAGGTTTCCTCCTGGCACAGTCTAGACTCGGCTCTGCCTGCCATTGGCATCAAGCTGCTGCTGGTACCCCTGCTGGTAGGAGCGGTGAGTACGCTCGTGGGACTGACTGGTCTC
The DNA here is from genome assembly GCF_014696065.1 of Leptolyngbya sp. FACHB-261. NCBI lineage: Bacteria > Bacillati > Cyanobacteriota > Cyanophyceae > Leptolyngbyales > Leptolyngbyaceae > Leptolyngbya > Leptolyngbya sp. FACHB-261. The sequence goes on from NZ_JACJPL010000024.1 coordinate 214,460, forward strand.
CCTAGGCTGACTGTAGTGCTACAGGCTGCCATGCCCCCTGCCTTCGCCACCCTGGTCCTCGCTGAGACCTATGATCTTGATCGGACTCTAACGGTCACAGCTCTATCTGTAGGCTCGATGGGAGTGCTTTTGACGCTGCCCTTGTGGCTGATGCTGTTTGGTTAGAGGATCAGCATGGCATCGCCAAAGGAATAGAAGCGATAGCGCTGCTGAATGGCTTCGGTGTAGAGCTGTAGTAGGCGCTCCCTGCTAATGAGGGCACTGACCAGCATTAGCAGGCTAGAGCGGGGCAAATGGAAGTTGGTGATTAAGCCGTCGAGAACTTGCCAGCGATAGCCGGGGTAGATAAACAGGTTGGTCTTGCCCTGGTAAGGCTGTAGGGAACCCGCTTGCGCAGCACTTTCCAAGGCACGGGCAACAGTGGTGCCTACGGCGATGACCCGGCCCCCGGCCCGACGAGTTTGCGCAATCAGATCGACAGTGGGTTGCCCGACTTCGATCCACTCGCTGTGCATCTTGTGACTGCGCACATCATCCACTTCTACAGGTCGAAAGGTACCGACCCCAACATGTAGCGTTATGAAGCCGTGCTGAATGCCCTTCAAACGCAAGCTCTCCAGCAGCTCGGGCGTGAAGTGGAGCCCTGCAGTTGGTGCGGCCACTGCACCCAGGCGTTCTGCATAGACCGTCTGATACTGCTCGGGAGTGGCCTGAGACTGGGTTACGTAGGGGGGTAATGGCACTTGCCCCAGTTGATCCAAGCGTGACCAGAGGGATTCACCGGGGGGCAGGTCAAACTCGATCAGCCGTCCTCCAATTTCTGGTAGCGTGGCCAGCACTTTAGCCCCAACTACCGGGCCAGGAGCGCTGCCACAAACCAACCGGCTTCCCACGCCCAGTCGTCGCCCTGGCTTCACCAGAGCATGCCACTGGTTGGCTGCCACTTCTTCTAGGAGTAGTAGCTCCACAGGCGCTCCCGGCTGACCGCTGACCGGATGGCACTTGTGTCCATAGAGGCGAGCTGGAATGACCCGCGTGTTGTTCAGAACTAGACAATCCCCGGGACGCAGCAGCCCTGGTAAATCTCTGAAGCTGCGGTGCTCATGACAGTCTGGATGAACCACCAACAGCCGCGAGCTATCGCGAGGCACCACTGGATTTTGGGCAATAAGTTCCTCAGGCAGTAAGTAGTCATAGCTACTCAGATGCTGATCACAGGCTGACTCAGATTGCAGGGGCAGCGCACTCTCATTTTGAAGATCAGACATGGGCGGTCAGAGAGCTGAACATCAGAAATTCAGAGCTATTTGGGCTCAATACTAAAGAGAATCTATAAAGATGGGGAGATATCCCCAGCAACTGTCGTGCTTCTCCCCTACTAGTGCACAGCGAACTCCGTGAAAATAACGATACAGAGCGAACCAGCTCGGGGGAATAGCAGAGATGAGTTACCTGTATCACCTAGCCAACGCAAGCCTTGTGCTTCGCTTAGTTGAGTATCTGCACCAGAACGCCCGTTTGAGTGTCCGCTTCATGAGCGTGATTCATCAGGTTGATGGCTGGGTCGTCCACATCCGCTTCAATCAAGATCTCACAGTGCAGAGGGACGGAGACTTCCGGGCCCTACTTAACGAACTAGGAATTCCCTGTCAACCCAGCCCCCGGCTGCAAATGGCTCTCTGGGCTCTGGAAGTTGGGCAGTCCCCGGTGAATGTGATGCGCCAGTACCAGATCGCTGTAGTTTCCCACGGTCAGGTAGACCGGCAGGAAATCGAAGAGTTCCGCAAGCAGTTTGTTCAGGGCTTAGGCTACTGTCCCGAGACGTTAGCCTAGCATCCGCGAGAGCGGTCAAGAATCGACGCAGCATTAAAGATAGTTATAGGATGTGGGGTGTGTCCCGCATCCTTTGTCACGATAGGCCATGCCTCTGACCATCCTTGTCGTCGATGATGAGCCAGGAATTCGTCTCTCCATCAGCGACTATTTAGAGCTGTGCGGCTACAGCACACTCACCGCCACCAACGGTGAGGAGGGGTTGGCAATGGCAGAAAAGGCTAGCCCGAATTTGATTGTGACCGACATTGTGATGCCTCGGCTAGATGGCTACGAATTCGTTCGACGGGTTCGCCGACTGCCAGCGTTTCGTTTAATTCCGGTGGTCTTTCTGACCGCTAAAACCCAAACTCACGAGCGGATTAAAGGCTATCAACTAGGTTGTGATGCCTATTTGCCTAAACCGTTCGAGTTGGAAGAGGTTGCTGCCGTTGTGCGTAACCTACTAGACCGGACGCAGTTGTTCCAGACAGAATTGCTCACCCGCACTACTACGCCGGGCACCAATCACTCCGGTTCAACGGATGTTAAAACCGAGGAGAATGCCGACCGTAAACCCGTGTCGGTCCTGAGTTTTACCTTGACTAACCGTGAGCAGGAAGTCCTGCGGCTGCTGGCGGAAGGGCAATCTAACGCTCAAATTGGGGAGCGCTTGCACCTCAGCCCCCGCACCATTGAGAAATATGTCAGCAGCCTGCTGAGTAAAAGCAACACCAGCAATCGAGCCGAACTGGTACGCTTTGCGCTGGAGCATCATCTGGCGAGTTAGCAGCCCCTTAGGTTTACCCGTTAATGCTAGCTGATCGGATCCCGCCAGCCAGCGCTTGTCAGTGAGCCTACCAACTGGCCTTTACCAATCAGCCTTTGCCAATCAGCCTTTGAAATAGATTCCAAGCCCTGAATATGACTCGTGTAATTGATGGCCCAACGGCTATCCTTTTGATTTCTTGCCCTGATCAACGCGGCTTAGTCGCTAAGATTGCTGACTTTATCTATTCGCACAGCGGCAATGTCGTCCATGCCGACCAGCACACAGATTTCTCTGCCGGTTTGTTCCTCATGCGGATTGAGTGGCAACTCACCGGCTTTGAATTGGCCCGAGAGGAAATCGCCGCTGCTTTTGCGCCATTGGCTGAAGCAATTCAAGCGACTTGGCAACTGCATTTTTCGGATACGGTTCGCCGCATTGCTATCTGGGTAACCAAGCAGGACCACTGTCTTTACGACTTGATTTTGCGCCAACGCTCTGGGGAGTTTCAAGCTGAGATTCCAGTGATTCTCAGTAACCATCCTCACCTATCAACCGTTGCCCACAATTTTGGCATTAATTACCATCACATTCCGATTAACCCCGAGAACAAAGAAGCTCAAGAACAAGCTCAATTGGCACTCCTAAAGCAGTACCAGATTGACCTGGTGGTGTTGGCAAAGTACATGCAAGTACTCAGCTCTGAGTTCATCGGACAATTTTCCAATATCATCAACATTCATCACTCATTTTTGCCTGCTTTTGCTGGCGCAAACCCCTATCAGCGAGCCTATGATCGCGGCGTGAAGATCATTGGTGCTACAGGTCATTACGTCACAGCTGAACTCGACGCTGGCCCCATTATCGAACAAGATGTCGTCCGAGTTAGTCACCGCGATTCGGTGCAAGATCTGATCCGTAAGGGCAAGGATCTAGAACGCGTTGTGCTGGCCCGTGCTGTGCGCTTGCATCTACAAAATCGGGTGCTGGTATATGGCAACCGCACGGTGGTTTTTGACTAAATCACTTGAATGATCGCTTGAATTAATATCTAAGTTCCAAAATCGAATGAAGCTATTCCTGATCGGGCTCGATTGGAACGAACTAGGTTAATGGTAGGGGCATCAGGGCAAGAAGTTTGCGCAAAGACGCATTCGGCCCAGGCTTCGCTCTCGCTACAATGCTGGCAACTAGTTTGACTTTTAACCAACCAGCCATGAGTGCCTCTTCAGAACCCCCCAAAGGCTTTAAGATCACCATCGTGCAAGGCATCATTGGTGCCTGCTCTTTGGCTGGTACAACCGCAATCCCTTTATTGGTTCAGCGCTACCTGCCACCGGCCCCGGCTCCAGTCGTGAGCCCTGCCCAGATGGCTCCCACTCAGGCCCAACCACCAGCACCAACCCAAGCGCAATCGACAGTTGCCCCCACCCAAGACCAACCAGCTCTAGGTCAAGTCGCAACGCCTCAACTTGACCCTAACAATTCGGGCATGATTCAAGGCCAAGTCGAGATGACAACAACTCAGCTTGACCCCAATAGCCCTAATATGCCTAGTAATCCAAATGTGCAAGGCCAGATCGAGGTTATTCAACTCGACCCTAGCAGCCAGGAGGCTCTGAGGCTGGAGGGTGAGGCGGAAGAAAACCGTCAGGGCAAGAAAGGCAGGAAGAGAGACCGCAGAGAAGATGACAACGATGACTAAGCGTAGCGCCAGCCTAAAATAACCTCTGTCTCAGAACCATTGGCTTCAAGGTGGGATCAAGACGGACTAATTTCAGCCAACGCAGCTCTCAGGTTTTGCTCCAACACCGCTGTTAGTTTTGAACCGGTCGATTTCTCGTCTCCAGCTGAGTAGTCGCTGCTGTAGAGCGGTGGGCAGATTCTCATGCGAACTTTTGCCCTGAAGACCGAATTGGGCTCATAGCTCAAGGCGATAGGCACAATGGGGATGCTCAAATCAGGTTTATCTGCTTCCACTTGCAGCACCAGCCTTGCCAGACCTGTCTTAAGAGGGCGTAGCAGCTGATCACGGACGACGCCCCCTTCTGGAAAAATCACTAGCTTCTGACCCTCGCGTAACAGTTCCACAGCATATTTGAGGCTGGAAACCTGAGGGCGGTTAACGTTAACAGGAAATGCCCCCACCCGACTAATTACCCAACCCTGTACGCCTTTAAACTGCGAGAGCATGGTCATATAGTGCAGGGGCTCTCGGTATAAAGTGCTAACCAAAAGCGGATCCCAGCGACTGAAATGTTTAGGAGCTAGCACCACCGCACCCTTCTGCGGCAAATACTCCTGCCCAGTGACTTTGATCTCACTAAAGTACAGAGGCATCCCTACCCGGAGACTCGAAGCCAACGGCCAGTACAACCAGGGCACGATTTCAGAATGAACAGGCTGGGACTTCGCTAAGGCAGACATGAATTGACGGTGCAAGCACGCAAGTATCCACGTATTATGGCTAACTTGCGTGCTCAGAACCTCTGCTAGTGGATAGCGTAAGCTTCCATGGGTGGGCAGGTACAGACCAAGTTACGGTCGCCGTAGGCATTGTCAATTCGGCTCACCGTAGGCCAGAACTTGTGCTCCCGCGTCCAGGGGGCTGGATAGGCAGCTTGCTCACGACTGTATGAGTGATTCCAGGTATCAGACAGTAGAGTCTCGGCCGTATGGGGCGCGTTTTTGAGCGGATTGTCCTGACGGTCGGCTTGCCCCAACTCAATGGCTTCGATCTCGCGGCGGATTGCAATCATGGCGTCGCAGAAGCGGTCTAGTTCGGCTTTGGATTCGCTCTCCGTCGGCTCGACCATGATTGTGCCAGCCACGGGCCAGGAAACCGTGGGCGCGTGGAAGCCGTAATCTATCAAGCGTTTAGCGATATCGTCTACCTCAATCCCAGCCGTGGTTTTAAAGCGGCGCAGATCTAGAATGCACTCGTGGGCAACCCACCCGTTCTTACCCTTGTAGAGCACAGGGTAGTAAGGCTCTAGGCGACGGGCGATGTAGTTGGCATTGAGGATTGCCATTTGGCTGGCCTGCGTCAGACCCTGGGCTCCCATTAACACAATGTAAACCCAAGAAATCGGCAGGATGCTGGCGCTACCCCAGGGTGCAGCAGCAATGGCACCAATGCCTTGTTCGCCCCCTGTATGCACCAGAGGATGACGGGGCAAGAAGGGCACCAGATGGGAAGCCACGCCAATTGGTCCCATACCGGGACCGCCACCGCCGTGGGGAATGCAGAAGGTCTTGTGCAGGTTTAAGTGGCAGACATCAGCCCCGAAATCACCAGGCCGGCAGAGACCCACTTGCGCATTGAGATTGGCTCCATCCATGTAGACCTGGCCACCGGCAGCATGGACGATCTCACAGATTTCAGTGATGCCCTCTTCAAACACGCCGTGGGTAGAGGGGTAGGTGACCATCAAGGCGGCCAGTTCGTTACGATGAGCATCGGCCTTGGCCTTGAGGTCAGCAATGTCAACGTTGCCATTAGCGTCACAGGCAACCGGCACAACTTTCATGCCTGCCATCACCGCACTGGCAGGATTAGTGCCATGCGCAGACTGGGGAATCAGGCAGACTTGGCGATGAGCCTCACCCCGGCTCTGGTGATATTGGCGAATCACGAGCAGACCGGAATACTCACCCTGAGAACCTGCGTTCGGTTGGAGCGAAATCGCCGCAAAGCCAGTAATTTCTGCCAGCATCGCCTGGAGTTCGCGGAACAGAGTTTGATAGCCCTGAGTTTGCGCTAGCGGCACAAAGGGATGGATTTGCCCGAACTCTGGCCAGGTCACCGGCAGCATCTCAGCCGTGGCGTTGAGCTTCATCGTGCAGGAGCCAAGCGGAATCATCGACGTGGTCAGCGAGAGATCCTGGGCTTGCAGGCGATTGATGTAGCGCAGCAGCTCGGTTTCTGAGTGGTAGAGATTGAAGACTGGGTGGGTGAGGTAGGGGCTGGTCCGTTGGCTAGGGAGGCTGGAGGCTAGGAATTGGGGGTCAGCGAGTAGCGATTCGAGGCTGAAGGGGAGGGGCTGATCGCCTGCAAAGATCTCAAACAGGTCGATCAAATCTTGACGGGAGGTCGTTTCATCCAGGGCGATGCCAAGAGTGCCTGGATCGAGCAAACGTAGATTGATCTTGCGAGCTGCTGCCCGGTTCAGGATCTCAGCTGCCTGGTCTGCCCCCACCTCAATGCGGAGCGTGTCAAAAAAAGGCTCTGAACCCAAGCTGTAATTCAGCTGGCGTAATCCTATGGCTAAGAGTGTAGTCAGGCGATGCACGCGCTCAGCGATCCGCCGAATGCCTTGAGGGCCGTGGTAAACGGCGTACATACTTGCCATGACTGCTAGCAAAACCTGGGCTGTGCAGATGTTGCTGGTGGCTTTGTCGCGGCGGATATGCTGTTCGCGAGTTTGCAGCGCCAAACGCAAGGCCGGTTTGCCCTGAGCGTCATTAGAGAGACCAACAATGCGCCCAGGAATCTGCCGTTTATAAGCTTCACGAGTGGCGAAGTAGGCAGCATGAGGACCACCGTAGCCCAGGGGCACACCAAAGCGTTGGGTATTGCCGACGGCAATATCAGCGTCCCATTCACCAGGGGGTTGGAGTAGGGCCAGACTCAGCAAGTCAGCCGCTACAGTAACCAGAGCATCTGCCTGGTGGGCCGCCTGCACAAATTCGCGGTAGTCGTAAATGGCGCCATCGCTGGCAGGATATTGAAGCAGCACACCAAATACGGGTTGGGCAGCAAAATCAAAGCGGCGATGGTCACCGACAATCACCTCAAGACCCAGGGGCAACGCTCGGGTTTGCACAATCTCAATCGTTTGTGGATGGCAGGCCGCGGAGACGAAAAAGGCTTTGCTGCCTGACTTGGCCTTGATGCCGTAGCTCATGCTCATGGCTTCAGCTGCGGCAGTGCCCTCATCGAGCAGTGAGGCATTGGCAATTTCTAGCCCGGTCAGGTCGGTAATCAGGGTCTGGAAGTTGAGCAGAGCTTCCAGGCGACCTTGGGCAATTTCGGCTTGGTAGGGCGTGTACTGGGTGTACCAGCCAGGATTTTCCAGAATGTTGCGCTGGATAACCGCAGGGGTGATGCAGTTGGCGTAGCCCAAACCAATAAACGAGCGAAATACCTGGTTGTGCGAGGCAATGCCTTTTAGCTTGGCCAGGGCTTCAGGTTCACTCAAGCCCTCAGGCAACTCCAATGAGCGTGCCATGCGAATATGGGCAGGAACGACCTGATCGATCAAGGCGTTCAGGCTTGGCAGGCCCAACACCTCCAACATCGGTTGAATCTCCTCAGAGCTGGGACCAATGTGACGCTGCACAAAGGCATCGGTGTAAGCCAGTGGGTCAGTCGAAGGTTCAGTCAAGCCACTAGCGCTGAGGTCAACCGCACCGACTGCGGCTGGGGCTTCAGACTGATTCAACTTCAAGACATTATCGAGGGCAGGCTGAGTCATGGGCGAGGCGGCGAGGGGTGGAAAGCAGTTGGGAGGCCCTTCTCATATTGTTACATTGGCTTTCGGGTAGCGTGTGTAGTGACGTGAGCAGTGTAAATTGACAATCGTTTGGAGGTAGATTGTGGCGAACAAAGTGATTCATCTGGCTGAAGTTGCGCCAGTGCCGGTGACCCACGACCCCCAGTTATTGAAGCGGGTCTTGCTTAAGGACAGCGACACACAGTCCAATCTCAAGATGTTGAATCACACTGCTATGGCAGTAGGGGAATCGTTTCGTTCTCACAGTCACCCAACGATGGAGGAAGTGTTTTACTTCCTAGAAGGTCAAGGCCACTTCAGTCTTGCCGATCAAACACTTAAGGTGGGGCCGGGAGACTGTGTCTATGTTCCCTGCGCAACTAGCCATGCCTGCATTAACGTTGGTGATCAGCCGTTGGTGTTTCTGTCTTTTGGCGTTGCCTTGTAGAGATTGGCCGGATATTAGCTAGATATTAGCTAACATCGGACACAAAACGTAAGCGCCATGAGTATAAGCACTAACAAACAGTGAAGTAGCAGCAACAAATTGGCAATAAATGACCTGGGCGACTTATAACCAAGAGTTGCTCAGATTTCGTGCATTTCCAGACTCTTCTAAAGCATCAGGATAGAAGTAAACAAAGTTTAAAAATCTTCCTGCTCTGGCAGGCTACTTTCCAGATCTGGAAACTTCTAATCAAGCAATCTTTTGGTCTTACGGTTCATGCAACTGGATCAATCTGTCGGGTGAAGTGACTTGCTAAGTCGCGGCATAAAACTAGAAACACAACACTATATTTTGAATTACAAGTGAGCCCTTCGAGCGCTCAAAGGCTCAATCTTCTAACCGCTGTAAGCATAGCAACGAGAACAAACTTATGATTCATCACCTTTCTATTTCTGCTGGCAATCCCCTTCAAGTCGCTCAAGTTCTAGCTGAAATTCTGCAGGGCCAAGTTGCTCCGTTTCCTCCACATCCAGGCAGCTATCTTGTTGCAGCTTGCGATGAATACGGCACCATGATTGAGATTTATCCTATGGGGACTGAGATGAAGCCAGGCCAGGTTGAGGATGAGCAAGCCACATTCACCCAAAATCTTCTTCCCTCATCGTTTACAGCAACTCATGTCGCCTTGTCTGTGCCCGCTAGCCGAGAACAAATCGAGCAGATTGCTGAGCGTGAAGGCTGGCGCGCCCTATATTGCAGCCGCGAGGGCTTCTTTGAGGTTGTTGAACTTTGGATTGAGAACCGGCTGTTGATCGAACTGCTGCCGCCCAGTATTGCACCCTTGTATCTCTCGTTTATGCAACCGCAAAATTTGCAGAAGTTTTTTGCGGCAGACTCGCCGTGGCAGTCTAACTTGCCCAGTAACTCTTACACGGCTAACTCTTGCTTAGTTAACTTTTAAAACTAAGTAGACAATTGAGTAGAGCAGAGTAATAGTTATCCTGCTCTACTCTTGCAAAAACTTCTTGTGAACCCCTGTAGGGGTGCAATGTTTTGTGCCCCTACAGAAAGTCGTCAGATTATCGAGGTGAACTGATCTTAGAAATTGTCATTCAACCTCAACTGTAGAAGATTAGTTATTCAACCTTAGCCTTCCGGAATTAAGACCGCATCAATGATATGAATAACGCCATTTTCTGCCTCGACATCTGGAGTCACAACTTTAGCATCGTTGACCTTGACTCCATCCGAAGCATCAATTTTGAGTGGAATTCCGGCGGCTGTATCCGCTGAGGTGAGTTTGACGACATCAGCAGATGTCACTTTGCCGGAAACAACATGGTACTCCAAAACTTTTCTGAGTTTGGGGATATCTTCTAGCAGTGCTTCTACTGCACCTGACGGTAATTTGGAGAACGCTTCATCGGTTGGGGCGAAAACGGTAAATGGGCCTGGGCCTTTCAGCGCAGTATCAAGCCCTGCGGCTGTGATAGCTGTGACTAAGGTTGCAAAGGAGCCAGCATTGATAGCGGTATCGACGATATCAGGCATTGAAATAATATCTATCCAAAGGTTTGCCTAAAAATATTAAGACGGCTTTGTATTTTTCGATGTCGTCATGCATACAAATAGCGCCACAGCAATAGTCATCAAGCTGGAAAGTCACTACTTTTGGGGGAAGAAAGGCGCTGAAAGACTAGTCAAACATTCGACTCACTTTAGCAGTCCTATTTGGCCTTGCATTGGCTGCCTCCTAATAGCCAAAGAAAACAGCCAAAAAGAGAAGCCTAACCTCTACACATAATTGACTTGAGGCTTATCTAGCATCAAGCAAGTTGACTGCAAGCATTCGATTAGTGACAGAGAGTAGTGCCAAAGAGTTCACAGCGGCCTGAAGTACGGGGGTTGACCCGGCAATTCACTCCTGAAAAATTAGCCTGCAATGAGGGGAGGGAGAGCTCGCCTTGCAGAGTAAGATGACCTCGTGGTAACCCCTCGCTTAGTGGCACTCGCACTAAATCTTGACGCAGATGACCACCCTTGACAGGTCTTTTAGCAACCGGGCAGCGGCAACAGGCGACCAGGCTGTCTTATTGCGCAACCTCTGGTACTATGCCCTCCCCGCTCACCAGCTCAAACCTGGGACGATGCTGGCAAAATCTTTGCTAGGGGAACCAGTGCTCCTAGCTCGTAGCCGGACGGGGAAAGTGTTTGCCTTGCGCGACATCTGCCCTCATCGCGCGGTACCACTCAGTTGCGGCAGGTTCGACGGGCAAGAAGTTGAGTGCTGCTATCACGGCTGGCGTTTCGATTCGACTGGTCGCTGTACGGCCATTCCGTCTCTGACCGACGATCAAGACCTGGATCTAAGCCGCTTTCGGGTCCAGCAATATCCTCTGCGCGAAGTCCAAGGCAACCTTTGGATCTACATGGGAGACGGGACCAAAGACCAGTCACCCGATGAGGCTGAGATTCCTGTCGTTCCCAGCTTCGGCAACCAGCCTCACCAATTGGTTATAACTGCCCACTTCCCCTGCTCTATTGACCATGCGGTAGTGGGGTTGATGGACCCTGCTCACTCACCATTTGTGCATCGGGCTTGGTGGTGGCGCTCAGGCAAAACTCAGGAAGAAGTCAAAACCTTCGATCCCTCGCCCTATGGGTTTACGATGCGGCGGCACAAGATCGAGAACATGGGGCATGGTTATCGGCTGCTGGGTGGTATCCCCGAAACCGAGATTGCCTTTCGTCTACCGGGGGTTCGCATCGAACATATCAGCACAGGCCAGCATACGGTCTGCAACTTGACGACGGTAACGCCGCTTTCAGAAACAGAAACGGAAGTCACCACTAGCTTTTATTGGACGACTCCCTGGTTAACAGCGCTGAAGCCAGTATTGAAGCCTTTAGTGCAGGCATTTCTCAACCAAGATCGAGATGTCGTGGCTAAGCAGCAGGTGGGCTTGAAACACAATCCCGGCTTAATGCTGATCCGCGATGCTGATACGCAGGCGCGTTGGTATTACCAATTGAAGGCAGAGTTTCTCCGAGCAACGGCTGAGGGACGCCCCTTTGTTAACCCAGTCAAGGAACAAGTGCTGCGTTGGCGCGGTTGAACCTTAGAGAAGCTAGAGCCTGGGCTTGCACTGCAAAAACTTTCTCACCTGTCATTCCAGCTCTGTATACCAGTTCTCAGACGAGTAACTGCTATCGTTGCTCTCTAAAAATTGCTTTCTAAAAATTCTCGACCCAGGGTCGCAGTTCGATTTCCCAAGTCCAGGCACTTCGGGGCTGGCGCAGAATATTGAGATAAGTCTGAGCGATTGCATCAGGATCGAGCATGCTGTCGGGTCGGTTGGTTGGCTCTTGGCGTTCTGAGGAGCGAATTGTGCCATCAATGATGAAATGAGCAACATGAATATTCTTGGGGGCTAGTTCGCGAGCAATACTTTGAGCCAGCCCACGCAGCGCAAATTTTCCCATTGCAAAGGGAGCAGACTTGGCATACCCCTTGACGCTGGCTGAAGCACCCGTAAAGAAAATAGCGCCACCTCCGTGATTCAACATTCGTTTTGCCGCTGCTTGTGCAACCAGAAAGCCACCATAGGCGGTGACGTTTAGAGCTTTTTCAACATCAGATGGATCCAGCTCAATGAGGGGAGCGCTGACCCGAAAGCTTGGGTTATAAACGACAACTGTCGGCAGTCCCAAACGGCTTTCGACATCGGTAAATAACTGCTCTACTTGCGTTGGAACAGAGGCATCACAAGCGAAACTGACCGCTCCAATCTCCTGGCAAAGGGTGCTGAGTTTCTCAATTTGACGAGCAGCCAAAGCAACAGTCATGCCCTCAGCCTTAAACAGACGGGCTAAAGAGGCACTCAGTCCACTCCCGGCTCCGACAATCAACGCTGTTGTTGGCATTTTCAATTCCTTGTTATCTCAGGATTACTTCAAGCTAGAAGGTTGCCGACCCCCAAGCCGTTGGCCCTGAGCTGCGGGCAGTTGGTTCACCGAAATTGTGGCGTAGGGTCCTAGCTTCATCCCGCCCATCATGAAGCGGATAAAGTCGGCTAACCCTTCAATCAAGCGCGCAGTTTGTAAGGGTCCACAGTCAACTGGCGTCAAGCCAATATCCTCAGCGAGTGCCATTACAGTTTGCCTAGCTTGCTCATCGTCACCACAGATAAAACAAGAGACTTGATGATCCTTGAGGGGTGTAGGCGAGAGTTCGTAGAGTTCTTGGGCTTGAGTATTAAAAGCTTTGATCACATGAACGTTGGGGACATCTGCTGCAACCTTTTCAGCCAAAGATTCCACAATCGGCTCGTAGGCGTAACCCTCTGGGATGTCCCAATTATTGCAATCTATCAAGATCTTTCCTGCTAAAACCTGGGTTGAAGCAAGCACAGCGGAGGGCAGAATTCCACGCACGGTGTATAGGATGACATCGCCAAAAGCGGCGGCTTGATCGTTAGTACCCCCTTGAATACTGTGTCCTGCTGACTCAGCAATCGCTTTCCCTTTTTGCTCATCGCGGGAACCGAAAAATACTTCATGTCCTTGCTCAGCCCAGACAATGCCCAGCGAGCGACCCATATTCCCGGTTCCGATAATGCCAATTTTCATTGTGGTTACACTTTGCTGTTTACTAATAGATTCTTGACTTTGATCTGGCTCAGAGAAGCTAAGGACACGTTTGCAAGGTTCTCTTCAGTTGTGGATCAGTGTGGGTCAGCGCAAATCAGCCGTGGCTCACTCGTGACTCAGTTGTGAGATCAGTTTTGAATCGGTGAGTAGCGATAACGAACTCCAAGCTATTAAATTCAAACCATTAACTTCAAACCATTAACTAGGTGCTACCAATCAATAGGACGGCGGTCGCGGAAAAAGCCGCCACTGGGTGAACCATCTGGTAGGGTTGCTAGCCAGACGATTGTGTCCGCGCCTTGCTCAGGGGTTCGAGGCGCACCCGCACCACCCATGTCCGTTTGCACCCAACCTGGACAGACGGAATTGACCAAAATATTGGTGCCCTTCAGCTCAGCTGCCAAGATGCGAGTCAAAGCGTTCAAGGCTGTTTTAGAAAGGCGATAGGCTAGGGAACCACCGCCCATATCGGTCAGTTGCCCCATACCTGATGAAACATTGACGATACGGCCATAGTTCTGCGCCTGCATCAGGGGAACCAAAGCCTGAGCCAGTTGTAAAGGCCCATAGACATTGGTTTCCATCGTCTGCCGCAGAGTATCAATTGGGGCATTAAACACGCTGGCATCACCAGCATCGAGGAACACGCCTGCATTGTTCACGAGAATGTCCAGATTCCCAAACTGCTGTTTGAGCCATTGCCCCAGCTCCTGAACGCTGTCTGAACGGGTGACCTCTAAAGCGTAGGGGGTAACGTCTAAACCTTCAGCCTTTAACTGCTCGGCGATTTTCTGGCCTTTTGCAGCATCACGGCTAGCTAGAACTACGTGAATCCCTTGTTTAGCTAGTTGTCGGCTGGTTTCCAAACCGAGGCCTCGGTTTGCCCCGGTCACCACTGCCACTTTTGTAGAATTGCTCATTGAGTCGCTGCCCCTCGGGTCTTTTTAACAGGCAAAAGATCGCTTGTTGCTTAACTTCTTTTGGCCTTTTGACCAGCCCTTGAAATTGGTATTTGACTAAACATTAAGCAATGATTTATTCGTTGAACTCTTGCAGAATTTCAATCTGGAAAGCAGGTTAGCAAGAGTCCCCAAAAGCCGTAATACCAGCTCACCCCTCCCAACCTCTTCTTGGCAAGGGGAGGTGCTGTAGGCAGTGGGGTTTTGATTGCTAACCTCATTTAGAGAATTGGTATAACAGCTTGTGTCCTGGATCAAGATAGCGCCTCACGCCAAGTTTTGGCGTTGATTGCTGACAAGTGGACGGCAATGGAGATTTAACAGTAATCTAAGTGCGCTTAGGCAAAACCAAGCACGATGGGGGTTAGAAACTAGCAGTAGGATGCTTAGCCAGCAGGCAGTAAAGTCTCCAGTGGCAATTGCGCTAGGACAACTCGGTCCCGTCCTGCGGCTTTTGCCTGATAAAGAGCTTTGTCCGCATCAGTAATTAGGCCTGCCACTGTCAAATCATAGTGGGGAATGATACTGGCAACCCCTAGGCTGAGGGTGACGAACTGATTATGGTCAGCGCTGGTATGGGGAATCGCCAACGCTTTGACACAGGCTCGTAGGGTCTCGGCCACTTGCACTGCTCCCTCAGCTATTGTGTTGGGTAAGATGATCGCAAACTCTTCGCCGCCATAGCGAGCTGCCAAGTCGCTGGATCGCTTTGCACAACGGCTGATGGCGCCAGCAACCTGCTGCAAGCAAGTATCTCCAGCGGGATGGCCGTAGGTGTCGTTGTAGCGTTTGAAGAAGTCAACATCACCCAGAATTAGAGACAGGGGCGTAGACTCGCGGGCCATCCGCCGCCACTCTTGGTCCAGGTATTCATCAAAGCGACGGCGATTGGCGAGCCCCGTCAAGCTATCTGAACTGGCCAAACACTGCAACTGTTGGTTGAGTGCCGCTAATTGTTGGTTCGATTGCTTTAACTGTCGTTGGAGCTGGGCTTGATGAATCAGACGGCGCACTCGCTGACGCAGCACTGGCCAGTGGATCGGTTTGGTTACGAAATCAGCAGCACCGGCAGCAAAGGCTAAGTCCACCGATTCTGAATCCTCCAAGCCTGTAATCATCAACACAGGAGTTTGCTGGCCCTGAGCTAGGCTTTGGAGTTGGTGGCAACAGGCAAAGCCATCCACGACGGGCATCATGGCATCGAGCAGCACAATATCGGGATGCAGGTTGGCGTAAACCGCTAGACACTGCTTACCGTCATCGGCCTCTACAACCCGGTACCCTTCTTGCTCCATCACCTGGCATAACTGCAGGCGCATGAAGCGGTCGTCATCCACGATCAGGATGAGTGGGGAATAGGGCTTAGGGGAATAGGGATCAACGGTGGCGATGCTCATACCTGAATCTCACTGGCCTCGGTAACACTCTTATTGCACTTATTGCAAGGCGGTTTTGACTCGCTCGTACTCAGCTTGCAACTGCGCGACGTAGGCCAGTGCCTTGGCCATGCTGCCTGCTTGTCCCATGTCTTCCAGCTCTTTGCACAGACGGGCAAGCTCGGTTGCGCCCAGCGTGGCACTGCTGGACTTCAGCATGTGGGCCTGCCGTCTAAGAGCGGCAGCATCTTCTTGAGCAACGGCATCTTGCAGTGCTTGTAACTGCTTGGGTGACTCTTCCAAGTAGCACTCCAGGATGACCGCAAATTTGTCGCCTACCATGTCTCGAAAGTTTTGCAGGACTCTAGCATCCAGGCTGGTGCTGGCATTAAGGCTAGCGCTTGGCGCAGGACTCACACTCGAGGTTGGCGATGGGGGACTCGGGAATGGGGAAGTTGGCGATGGGGCTGCTGCGTTAACCCCCTGTGTCTTCTGAAGCGCTCGGACCAGATCTTCAACCTGGATCGGCTTGCTGACATAGTCGTCCATGCCTGCTTCGAAGCAGGCCTCCCGGTCTTCACGCATGGCGTTGGCAGTCATGGCAATGATTCGGGGACGCGAACCGGATGGCCAGCCTTTGGCAATGGTGCGGGTAGTCTCTAAGCCATCCATTTGAGGCATTTGCACGTCCATCAGCACCACGTCATACGGTTGCCGTTGCAAAGCAGCTAGCACTTCTAAGCCATTACCCGCCACGTCTGCCCGGTAGCCCAGGCGCTCCAGGATCAGCAGCGCCATCTTTTGATTCACCAGATGGTCCTCCGCCAGCAGAATCCGAAGTGGCACCTGCTGCGCTAAGTGGGAATTCATTGCTAAGGGCAGCGTTTGGGCAGACCTGAGCTTGGTCGGTTGGCCGCTCAAGATCTCATTCAAGATCTTGTAGAGCTGGGCTTGTTTAATTGGCTTGCTCAAGAAGGCAGCAAAGTCTACCAGCTTCGACTGCTCGCTTGGGGACTGAGTACTGAGCGAACTGAGCATCACCAATGGCAGTTGCTGACCAGCAGGGGACAAACGAATAGCAGCACCCAGGCTCAGCCCATCCATCTCTGACATGTTCATGTCCAAAATGGCAATGTCGAAGATTGCACCTTGCGCCAGCCAACTGAGCGCCTGAAGAGCAGATGGAGCAGCCCGAACTGCCATGCCCCAGGACTGGGCTTGCAGGGTTAGGATTTGCCGATTGGTGGCGTTGTTATCAACAACCAACAGCCGCTTGCTAGTCAAATGGCTGCCGGTTGCCCCCGTTTCGGCTTGGTAGTTGAGCGCAGCCGGCAAGAAACTCTCGGCTACGGAGCGAGCCTGGATCGTGAAATAGAAGGTAGAGCCCTCGCCAACTTGACTTTCGACCCACATCCGGCCCCCCATCAGTTCACTCAACCGATGGCTGATGGCTAAACCCAAGCCTGTGCCCCCATATTGGCGACTGGTAGAAGAATCGACCTGGCTGAAGGACTTAAACAGGCGGTCCATGCGGTTTTGGGGAATGCCAATGCCAGTGTCGCGGACGGCAAAGGTGATCTCATACAGCTGACCGACTTCAGGCAGTCGGCAGGCTGGAGCCGTGTCCTCATGGGTCTCAGGTTCCACAGGTTGAGCACTGACAACCACGACGACTTCGCCAACTTCAGTGAATTTGATCGCATTGCTGAGCAGGTTCACCAAAACCTGACGCAGCCGGGTGACGTCGCCCATAAAGCCAGCAGGCGTTTTAGGATCGATTAGATAAGCCAGTTCCAGTTCCTGATAGGCAGCTTTAGACGCCAGCAGATCCAGCGCACTTTCGACGCAAGCTCGTAGGTCAAAGGGTTGTTCTTCTAAATCCAGCTTGCCGGACTCGATTTTTGAGAAGTCTAGAATGTCGTTGATCACGGCTAGCAAGGCATCGCCGCTGTTGCGAATGGTCTCGGCAAAGTCGCGTTGTTTGGGGGTCAGATCTGTATCGAGCAACAGGCCTGTCATGCCAATCACGGCATTCATCGGCGTGCGGATTTCGTGGCTCATAGTTGCCAGAAATTCACTCTTGGCTCGGGTGGCAGCCTCCGCTACTCTTTTGGCTTTCTCTAGGGCAAAGTTTTGCACGGTTAATTTCTCCCGTTGCTGAGTTTCGCGGCTTAGCAGTTCAGCCTGGGTTAGCGCAATGCCCACCTGAGCGGCTACCGCCTCTAGAAGTTCGATTTCTGGTTGGCTCCAATCCCGCAGTTGATCGCACTGATGCAGGCTAATTAAACCGCTGGGCTGCCCTTGATAGGATGTGCGCACTGCCAGCAAAGACCTCAGGCCAAGGGAGCGTAGCAGTGGTTCAGCTTGCTCAAGATGGGGGTCGTCATAAACATTGTTAGAGGCTACGGCTTGGTCAGTTGCAATTAGCCGCTCCAAATAGGGGTTTCCCGCAATGGAAAGCTTCAGATTATTGACCCGTTTAACCCCAGGTTCTACAGACTCAGCGACTAGAGAAATATGGCAGTTGGGTGTGTCAATGCAGGTGTAGATTAAACAGCGATTGGCTCGAAAGGCTCGACCAATTTGTAGGGCGGCAGTCTGAAGAATTTGCTGGCTGTCTAAGCTTTGACGAATGTCCTGGGTGAGGCGCTTGAGGATTAAAGTGCGATGGAGTTGCTGTTGCAGGGCGATTCTACTTTGATGCAGTTCTCTTTCAACTTGCTTGCGCTCAGTGACATCTTTCACAAAGCAGTAATGCCCGTTGAATTGCTGCTGGTCATAGCGACCAGTCATGATCACCTGCTTATAGAAGGACGAACCATCCTTGCGCAAGCCCCGCACTTCGGCTTCAATTCGCCCTCCGCGCTCCAGTTGTTGGTAAGCAGCCATGATTACCTCGTGATCATGGGCATGAACGGTGATCGGCCATTGCCGGCCAATCAACTCCTCGGGCTCATAGCCCAGCATGTCGGCGTAAGCTTTGTTGACGCTCAAGTAGCGTCCCTCTGTGTCTAGCTGAGAGATGCCCTCGACCGTGTTTTCTAGGGCGAGGCTCATGTCGCGAAGTTCTTGTTCAGCCCGTTTCCGCTCGCTGATCACCTCGTTAAATACGGTGATACCGCCGATCTCCCTGACTCCATTCCACCAGGGATGGATCTCCCACTTCACCCAATCAAAGCTGCCATCAGCATGAATAAAGCGGTCCTCATCACACTTTTCAACGGTGCCAGCTAAGCAGCATTGATGGGCCTGTTTCCAGGACTCAGGAGTTTGCGGAAACAGATCGTAGTGACAACGGCCAATAATCTCCTGCCCTAGCAAACGGTGGTTGCTCAACCATTGCTGACTGACCATCACATAGCAGAGGTCGCGGTCCAGTAAGGCGATGGCTGCTGGCGTATGTTCTAAAAACAGACGCAGTTGGGCCTCGCTGGCAGCCAATGCTTGCTCTGTCAGTTTGCGTTGAGTGATGTCCCGCGCGATGGTCAGGACTTCGTCCTCGCCAGAGGCGACAATGCGCACCTCTTCATGCTGAATGTTGTCCTCCGCACACAGCTGGAGCTCATAGGTTTGAGTCTCACCCGTGGCCAAAGCTGCTTCCAGCAACTGCCTCTGCTGGCGAGCTGCATCTGCTGGCATAACCTCCTGTAATTTCCGACCGATGATCTCGCTAGACATCACCGTCTTGAAGTTTTTTGCAGGTCTGAAGTCCAGGTAGGTCCCGTCTCGTGACATCCGAATCATCAAGTCTGGAATTGCTGCTAGCAGCGCCCGATTTCTGGCCTCACTTTGGCGCAGGGCTACTTCGGTTCGTCTGCGTTCAGTCACCTCGCGGTAGATCAGCCAATAAACACCAGACAAGATGGCTAGGCTAAGTCCGTTACCCATCAAGGTGTTGGAGACGCCTCGTTGAGTGCTTGCCTTTGCTGCTTGCAACTCCTGTTGCAGTAACTGATCCTGCTGCCTATCCAGCCGGTTGAGAATGACGCGGCTCTTATCCATGAGCTGTTTGCCCCTGCCCGTCCGAACCACCTTGCTCGCTGCTTCAAAGCCTTGAGTTCGGCGCAGGTCAATGGTTTCTTTAAGATTCGCAAGTTTAGCCGCCACTAACGGTTCAAGGGCAGCCAGGCTCTGCTGTTGATTGGGGTTATCCGCTGTCAGTTGCCGCAGCTTTTGCAGCCTTAGATCAATGTTTTGAATGGCAGCGTTGTACGGTTCCAGATAAGGGTCTTTCCCCGTAATGATGTAACCCCGCTGTCCCGTTTCAGCATCTCTCAAGTCAGAGAATAAGTTCTCTAATTGCTTATCAACCTCACGGTTGCGTACGACCACAGTCATCAACTCGGTCAGCTGAGTCACGCTGTTGTACGAGACCATACCAACCATGACTAGAAGACTGGCTGCTATCCCAAAGCCCCCGACTACTTGGCCGAAAAAGTAGTTGCGACTAAGGGTGCCCTGCCTCTGCGGTTGAGGAATGGCAGCTGAGTCAGATGAGTGATGCCCCTGGGGTTGTCTGAACACTGACTACTGTGCAAGGCTCAACAATCCTCACAAAGTGCCTCACTCGACTAAGAATCTAACGTTCGGCTTCAGGAAGTGTTAACAATATGACCTTAGAGGACCCTTACCTGGCCTTAAGCGAAGATCAATACAACCCGCTCATGGAGCGGGTTCTCAAGCGAAGTAACCAGGTCACAGAGGCGCTTCTAATCAGCTTCCACTTCAGCCTGCGCCTTAGTGGACTTGCGGAACCGCTGTCCCATTTTGTTCACTGCACTATCTAGACCCAGCCGCTTGCCAGTTGCCTTTGCCGAGTTATAAGTTAACCGTGCCGCTGCATAAGCTTCACTGCCGACTAACATTTGCGTTCCTTCTACCAGTTCTTGCAACTGATTGAGTGACATCAAAATAGTGCTTAGTGCCTCAAATAATTCCAAATCTCGACGCATTTCTGCCACATCAATACAACCGGGAATCAAGCTAGGATTTTGGGCAGCCAGAGCTACAGCATCATGCACAAAAGCCCGGGACTTTTGCCCTAGCTTGGACAGTTGGCGGCGTTCCTCTCGGGTCAAACCCACCAGAAATGGCATCTTTTCGCGGATTATTTCAACTTCTGCAATCACAGCCTGTAGCTGTTCGTCGGAAAGATGAGCACTAATACTACCAAGTGTCATGCTGACTGCCCCTTGAAGGCTTATTAAGTAAATCGCTAAGCCCATAGAGGCCGCTTCTTTAGCAGTTCCCCTTTAACAGCCTGCGCAAACCTGTATTCACACTGAAAAAATCAAGTCAACTTACGACGCGACTAGGTGAATTTTCAGAGCTTAATTCGCTCACGGCCCTCAAATCGACATCAATGTCATTTTGAGCCGCAACAATGTCACTTCAGATCCCGCTGGTCTCACTTCGGACCGCGCCAGTCTCACTTTGACCCACAAAGATGTCACTTAAAGTGACGTTGGTCTCACTCTGGACGCCGCCAGTCTCACTTTGAGCCGCAACGATGTCACTTCAAGCGACGCTGGTCTCACTTTGGACTGCATCAGTCTCACTTTGACCCACGAAGCTGTCACTTTGAGTGACATTCATCTAAATTCAAGGTCAGAGCGTTGCACTTTTAACAGCTTGCTAAGGTTATTGACCTTCCACTAAGGCTTTGTAGGCCTCAGCTGTGAGTGTTTCAGCCAGCTCGCTGCTGTTGCTAAGACTAATTTTGAGCAGCCAACCCTCACCGTAGGGGTCTTCGCCAATCTTTTCGGGCGCATCAACTACAGCAGCATTGACTTCCACTACACTGCCACTCACCGGCGCATAGAGATCGCCCACTGCTTTGACCGATTCCACACTGCCGAAGCTTTGGCCCTGCTCTAGAACAGTTCCGACCTCTGGCAACTCGACAAACACCACATCTCCCAACTGATCCAAGGCAAAGGCTGAGATGCCAATTGTTGCCACCTCACCCTCCAAGCGCACGTACTCATGGGAGTCGCGGTATTTCAGATCGGCAGGATAGGTGAGAGTCATAGACCAAAGATGCTGTGTAGATTGGGTTCTAATTAGCTTAGATCTAAGCAGCCTTAGATCTAAGACAGCTTGAATCGAAGGTTGAAGCTTAACGCAGCTCTCAGCGAACCGCCGCTTTATAAAAGGGCCGTTTCACCACCCGAGCGGGCTGAACTCGCCCCCGAATTTCCACGCCCAGCTCCTGACCGACGCTCGCTAGTTCAGCACTGACATAGCCCATAGCGATTGGCTTGCCCAGCGTCGGCGAAAGCGTTCCACTAGTCACTTCGCCAACTATTTGCCCGTTGTGCACCAGCGGATAGCCATGACGCGCAATCGCCCGCTCGGTCATTTCCAGCCCCACCAGTCGACGGAGAACCCCCTGGCTCTTTTGGGTCTCCAACGCTGTTCTGCCAATAAACTCAGGTTTTTGGTCCCAATGCACCAGCCAACCCAGGCTGGCTTCTAACGGCGTCGTCAATTCGGACATGTCCTGTCCATATAAATGCATGGCTGCTTCCAAGCGCAGCGTGTCCCGTGCTCCCAGTCCACAGGGTACTGCCCCGGCAGCTAATAGGCGCTGCCAAAAAGCTACGCCGGTCGCCACATCAAGCATGATCTCGAAGCCATCTTCGCCGGTATAGCCAGTGCGGGCCAGAAAGGCCGGAGCCCCTAAGATCTGGCTTTGCAAATGGCCAAAGCGAGGCAGACTGCTGAGGTCAGTGGGCACAAAGGACTGCACCAACGCCACTGCTTCCGGGCCTTGTACTGCCAGCAATACTTGCTCAGCAGAGCGATCCTCGAAGGCAACTCCACTCAGATCTAGATGTTGTAGTAGCCAGGTTCGATCCTTCTCACTCGTCGAGGCATTGACAATTGTTAACCAGCGGTCACCACCCTGGTTATAGAAAATCAGATCGTCAATAATGCCGCCCTGAGGATTGAGCAGAACCGTATATTGCGCTTGACCCGGTTGCAAACGGGCGAGATTCGAGGGCACAAGTTGCTGCAATTGGGCCACCAAGCCTGAACCTTGCAACGCAAACTTGCCCATGTGCGAGATATCAAAGACGCCAACACCCTGCCGCACTGCTTGGTGTTCGGCCTGAATGCCCACATACTGCACTGGCATTTCCCAACCCCCAAAGGCGACCATGCGCGCACCGGCTTGCTGTTGCAAGTCAAATAAAGGAGTGCGCCTGAGTAAGCCGCCAACTTCAGCCATTGCAGCCTCGAGGGGAGAATAGACCGTCTTTCATTATGTGTTCAAATGAAATGGAGAAACGCGCAGAAAGTCGCAGGTTGAGTCATGGCAGAGCGTCCCATTAAGAAATCCGAGTTGGCAGCCCGCAAAGCAGCCGAAGGCCAAACCGCCGGTCCCGAAACCGAAACCCCTGCACCTCAGGAGCAAGGCAGCCGAGAGCGTTCTAAACCCCAACTGAAGAGCAGCGCTGAACGCAGCGAGCGCAGCAGCGGCGGTGAACGCAGCGGCAGCGGTGAACGCAGTCAACGCGGTGGCGGTGGCGGCGGTGAGCGTGGCGACCGTCGCGGTGGTCGGGGCAAACGCGGTGAACAGGCGGCGCCATCTGGCGTAAACCCAGCTCTAGCCAGAGGTCCTAGACCCAGCAAGGCCAAGCCAGCTGAGCCCGAAGCCCCTGAACTTGAGGCTACTGAACTTGAAGCCACCGAAGCAGAAACGACTGGGTCTGAAAATACTGAGCTTGAGACCAGCGAAGTCGCAACCGAAAGCGAAGTCGCAACCGAAGCAGTAGCTGCGCCGACAACTAGCGAAGTCGCAACCGAAGCAGTGAGTGAGCCTGCGGCTGCGCCGACAACTAGCGAAGCTCCAGCTGAACCGGCAACCAGTGAAGCTCCAACTGAAGCAGCAGCTGAGGGCGAAACGACTGAGGGTGAAACACCTGAAAAGCTAGTCGCAGCAGAATAAGCAACCGAAACTCCTCTCCCGGCCCAATCCGAAGCGGTGAGGGGAGCTAGGTCACTCCCCCTGCCTTCGTCGGAAAGGGACTAGAGGTTAGGTCTCTTGGCAGCCAATTCTTAAGGATCCAGAACTCCGCTTTGGTGAACCAGTTGCGTTGGGAACCGGGGATATACTGACTCCAGAGGGGGGGAGCAAGATTTCTTAATGCGAGGGAGACTGCCAGTTCTATGGGTAAGGTGGACCGCAAATGAACGGAATTGATCTGCAAGGCAGTTTTATTGAAGCGCTAACCCAGTTGGGGCTACCCTACGGTGCGGCGCGGGCAGTCTGGATGCCACTGCCCATGCTGACCGTGGTGATTGGAGCCAGCTTGGGACTGCTGGTAACGGTTTGGTTGGAGCGGAAGATTTCGGCTGCAGCTCAACAGCGCATTGGTCCTGAGTATGTGGGTCCGTTAGGCGTTTTAGCGCCTGTCGCTGATGGTCTGAAATTAATTCTCAAAGAAGACGTTATTCCTGCCAAGGCTGACGCGATTCTGTTCAGCGTCGGACCGATCCTGGTGCTGCTGCCAGTGTTTGTGTCCTACTTGGTAGTGCCCTTCGGACAAAACCTGGTCATTACCAATATCGGTAATGGCGTGTTTCTCTGGATCGCACTCAGCAGCATTCAGCCAATTGGTTTGCTGATGTCTGGCTATGCCTCCAACAACAAGTACTCCTTATTAGGAGGCTTACGGGCGGCAGCTCAATCGATCAGCTACGAAATTCCCTTGGCGCTTTCGGTGCTGGCGATTGTGATGATGTCCAATAGCCTGAGCACCATTGACATCGTCAACCAGCAACAGGGCTATGGCATTTTGTCCTGGAACGCTTGGCGACAGCCAGTAGGCTTTCTGATCTTCTTAATCTCGGCTCTGGCTGAGTGTGAGCGCTTGCCCTTCGACTTGCCTGAAGCGGAAGAAGAATTGGTTGCAGGTTACCAAACCGAATATGCAGGCATGCGCTTTGGCCTGTTCTACATTGCCTCCTACGTCAACCTGATCTTATCGTCGCTGCTGGCCTCCATCCTGTTCTTGGGTGGTTGGAGCTTCCCTGTTCCTGTGGAGCAAATTGCAGGCTGGTTGGGTGTCAGCGAAGGGAGCGGTGTTTGGCAGTTTATTGCGGCTACCATCGGCATCGGTATGGTGTTGCTCAAGACCTACCTCTTTATCTTCCTGGCAATCTTGATGCGCTGGACTCTGCCACGTGTCCGCATCGACCAACTGCTAGACCTGGGTTGGAAGTTTTTGCTGCCCATTGGGCTCGTAAATTTGTTGCTGACAGCTGCCTTAAAACTGGCGTTTCCAGTTGCGTTCGGCGGTTGACCCCCTTGCCTTCCTGAGAGCACCCTTCGAGAACACAACCTCTTTTAGCCTTTTGACATATGTTGAAGTTTCTGGAGAAAGTGGGCAGTTACGCCCGTGAGACAGTCCAGGCCGCCAGGTACATTGGTCAAGGGCTTTCGGTCACCTTCGACCATTTGCGCCGACGTCCTGTCTCAGTGCAGTACCCTTACGAAAAGCTCATTCCCTCTGAGCGTTTCCGGGGCCGCATTCACTTTGAATTTGACAAGTGCATTTCTTGCGAAGTCTGCGTGCGCGTATGTCCGATCAACCTGCCGGTTGTGGATTGGGAATACAACAAAGACACCAAGAAAAAGCAACTCAAGCACTACAGCATTGACTTCGGTGTATGCATTTTCTGCGGCAACTGTGTGGAGTACTGCCCCACCAATTGCCTGTCCATGACCGAAGAATACGAACTCTCGGTTTACGACCGCCACGAACTAAACTTCGACAACGTGGCAATGGGACGCCTGCCCTACAAGGTGACGGAAGACCCAATGGTGACTCCGATCCGAGAGTTTGCTTATCTGCCCAAGGGAGTGGTAGACGGCCACGAAGTGCCTTACACAGCCCGCCGCGCTGGTCTGCGCCCCGAGGAAATTCTGGAGCAGGAGAACAAGAGTTAAACCTTTGCCGTTAACCCCTTTGGTTTAAGCCCTTAACGGCAAAGGCCTTTGTAGCGGATTGCCTACTCCGATTGCCCTACTCCAATTGACTTTCATTGAAGGAAGCTGAACTCCCGTGAATCTTGCTGAAGGTGTCCAGAACGTTTCATTTGCCATCCTGGCAGTCATGATGCTTGGAGCAGCGCTGGGCGTTGTGCTGCTCCCTAACATCGTCCACTCGGCGTTTCTGCTGGGTGGTGTGTTCATCAGCCTGGCCGGCTTGTATCTCCTGCTCAATGCTGACTTTGTTGCTGCCGCTCAGGTGTTGATTTACGTTGGGGCAGTCAACGTCTTGATCTTGTTTGCGATCATGCTGGTTAATCGCCGCGAGCCCTACACTGTTGTGCGCTGGGGCTGGCTGAGAAGTGGGGCCACAGTCTCGGTTTGTATCGGTTTATTTGCCTTCCTGGGCTCGATGATTTTCTCGACTCATTGGGCACTTAAGCCAATTGTGGCGTTACCCTCGACAGTTTCAGTCATTGGCATTCACTTCTTCACCGACTTTCTGCTGCCTTTTGAAGTAGCTTCGATTTTGCTACTGATTGCTTTAGTGGGTGCAATTGTGCTGGCGCGTCGCGAGTACTTGCCTGATGAAGCGACTGGCGAGGAGTTTGAGCTGGTCGAGCGGCCTCGCGATCCTGTAGCTGCCCTTGCCGAAGCAATCGAAAGTCCACTAGAGCGCCCAATCGGCAGAATTTAGACCTGGAATACGAGAGCCGCAAATTATGCAACTCCAATACTTTTTGCTTCTGGCCTCTGCCCTGTTCTGCATTGGCATCTATGGTCTAGTCACCAGCCGCAATGCAGTGCGCGTGTTGATGTCTATTGAGCTGTTATTCAATGCAGTCAACCTGAACTTGCTGTCCTTCTCTAACTATCTGGACTCCACTGATATCCGTGGCCAGATCTTTGCGGTCTTTGTGATTACGGTGGCGGCCGCAGAGGCAGCAGTAGGGCTGGCGATTATCCTGTCCATCTACCGAAATCGGGAAACCGTGGACATGGAGCAGTTCAACCTTCTGAAATGGTAGAGCCAGGTTGGGGGCGAAGCATGACTGGTTTTGTGACCAGTGCAGAGCGTCAATGCTTCGCCCTTGGGCGTGCTGGGTCCCGATGTTAGGTTGGCAGGTCTCAGATTGGGTGACACTGCTGCCGCTCTTATTTTTTGGGCTGTTGGCGCTGATCGTGGTGATTCAAGATAGCCGCAGCCTGTCTAGGATCTATACAGAAGGCAATCGTTCGCTGCCTCGCCTGTCGCGAGAATTGGTACGGGGCAACCGGGCTGAGGCGCTAGAGATCGTGGGTGCCTTGGGCGGTGTTGTGGGGGCCCTGCTAGAGGAAGGAATTCAGTTGGTAGATCGCACTTCCTCAACCGAGGCGTTTAAAGGCGCGTTTGCCTGCACTCGACGTTTGAGCTCTACCCAGTTTGAGGGTGGATTGTATCTGCTGCGGGTCTCAGCGCTTGGAACGGTGGCAGTGACGCTGCTGGGACAAGCCTTGGGTTCAAATCACTTTTGGTGGGGCGGCCTTGCCTTGACGGCATTGATTCTGCTGAGCGAGCAAGTGTTACGCCTGCAACTGCTGAGGCTAGACGAGACCCTAGAGCGTCTGCAGCTGTTGCTGTTGGACTACTGGCAGAAGATTCACTCAGCACTCTGACGGGAGTTGCGCCAGGGGGTGTTGGTCTGTTGGTAGAAGAAGACATACCCTTCAAACAGACAGCCTACCAGGGCACAAGTTAAGCTGATCACCAACGTGCCGGTAATGGTATCTCCACTGCCAAAGGTGGCCAAGAAATTGGCAAACTGCTGCGCGCCTGCTTGCAAAAGGGGTAGATGGGTTTGACTGAATAAGAATAGGCCAGCCGTGGCAAAGCTCAACAGTGCGGCGGGGACAGCGAAACAGAGTAGGCCAGCTACCAGGACGGATCGAGTCAGGGTGAGCATCAACATGATGGTTAACATACGTAGGCCAAGGACAAGGGGGGGAAGGAGTCAGCCTCAAGCATAGGATTGTTACATCGGAGCAGCCGAAATGCTGCGCAATCTTAAATCTTGCTTAAAAAGCTTGTTGAAGTAATGTAAAGTCCAATAACTCAGCTTCTCGATGCATTGCAGACCAGAGCGGGACGGTTGGCCTGTTAAGCTGCAAACATCTGCCGGCAGAAGGAGATGCAGGTTGCTCGACAGCAATGCGTTTGGTCCATTGGGCCTCTGGTTACAACGTCTGGGATTAGCCATCCTCCTGGGAGGCCAAGTTCTCATCCACTTGCTTAAAGGCAAGCTCCACCGACGTAACACATTAGAACAAATGAGTCTGGTAGGAACTGACTCAGTAGGCATCGCTCTGATTACGGCTGCGGCGATTGGGGCAGTGTTTACAATTCAGGTGGCACGTGAGTTTATTCGCTTTGGCGCAACTAGCACAATTGGTGGGGTTCTAGCGATTGCGCTCACCCGTGAGCTAGCACCCCTGCTGACCGCAATCATTTTGGCGGGGCGGGTTGGCTCTGCGTTTGCTGCTGAGATTGGCACCATGCAAGTCACTGAGCAGATTGATGCTCTTCAAATTCTGCGGAGTGACCCGATTGACTATTTAGTCGTACCGCGAGTTGTAGCCTGCAGTTTGATGTTGCCGGTACTCACAATGTTCGCGTTGGTCACCGGGCTATTGGGCGGCATGTTCCTGGCCTATAGCCTTTACGACATCTCACAAACGCTGTTTCTCGACTCTGTACGCAGCTTCCTGCGTCCCTGGGACTTATTTGCAGCCATTCTCAAAGCCATCGTATTCGGCGCCCTAATTTCCGTGATTGGTACAGGCTGGGGGTTGACCACCACGGGCGGCGCGAAAGGTGTTGGCCAGTCTACGACGACAGCTGTCGTGACCTCACTCCTGGCAATTTTTATCTCTAATTTTTTTCTAACCTGGTTACTGTTTCAGGGTTTCGAGGGTGTGGATTAAGTTGCTGAGGTGATGACTTAGGTATTGCATAGACATTTCCCCCTTACAGTGCCTTTGCCCGTGGTACCTTTGCTCGTATTTTTTCCATCGTTCGCCCAGACTTGCACAAATTGATCAACGTCAATTCGAGATTTAGATCAATGATTTCATCATCTTCTCGTCATCTATTTAGGCCGCGCTTGTGAGCCATCACTTAAGCCTGTATTTTGCGCTTTGATTAAAGAAGCTTGGCACAGGCCCAAACACCATCCAAACTCCCCCTACTAAGCTGAGGCAAGGCCCAGGCTAGCAGAGCGGGCGCGAACAGCCTCTAGAATAGGGATAATCCAGGCATTTGGAGCGTTTGAGCGGTGGCAGTTTCTTCCAATTCCCCCCCCAATACAGAAACGGCAGTTGAGTTACGGCCCAGCTATA
This sequence comes from Leptolyngbya sp. FACHB-261, assembly GCF_014696065.1. Lineage (NCBI taxonomy): Bacteria > Bacillati > Cyanobacteriota > Cyanophyceae > Leptolyngbyales > Leptolyngbyaceae > Leptolyngbya > Leptolyngbya sp. FACHB-261. The sequence continues at coordinate 243,344 of NZ_JACJPL010000024.1, forward strand.
ACCTCCCCTTAGCGATCTGCTTGTTAGCTTTACCTGCGCTGCTTGTAGCCTGGTGGCTAGCCCTAGTCGTATCCTTTTTTGGGCTGTTTCTGCTTTACCAAGCCTCGGTGATTCGGTTGGTCTTTACCGCAACCGCTCTGGACGTCTACCGAGGGCAGGAGCGCATCCGGCAGTTTCCCTATGCAGAGTGGCAGAGCTGGCGAATCTTCTGGCCTTCGGTGCCGATTTTGTTCTACTTTCGCGAAGTAAACAGCATCCACTTTCTACCGGTGCTGTTCTCTCCTGGAGAGCTTCAGCGTTGCTTACAAGAGCGCGTCGCTGGCCTGGACGCCTGAACCGCAATCTTCTTGTCTCTAACTTCGTCTTTAGTTAATTCACTTTCAGCCTTTAGAAGCCCGGCACTATGGAAGATCAGCAAAACCAAGAACAGGCAGTCGCCAGTTTAGAGCAGCGTCTCGCCGCGCTTCAACAACAGGAGCAGGAATTGCAGCAAGCGATTGAAGACTTGCGCAACTCTCAGAGCCGTGTCTTTCAAGAACAAATCACGGAGCTGCAAAACACGTTGGGCCGCTTGATGCAAGAGAGTCTCTCGGAGCTGGAACATCGCAAGCAGGCACTTCAAGAATCTGTTAGTCAGCTGGAGCGCCGCCAAGAACGCATTCAAGCTGAGATGCGCAAAAATTTCGCAGGGGCCTCTCAGGATCTCGCAATTCGGGTTCAGGGATTCAAAGACTATATGGTCGGCAGCTTGCAAGACTTAGTTCTGGCTGCTGAACAACTTGAGCTAGTGCCCCCTGCCGCTACCCAAAAGCAGCCCGAGCCAGAAGAAGCTCCGGCTAAGCGCTCTAGCGTCCCTGAGCAGGGTTTCCCTGATCAAGCCAAAAAGATCCGCCAACTGCTGGAGCAGTACCGTGCCCTCCCAGACTATTACGGCCCGAGTTGGCAGTTGCGCCGCACCTTTGAGAAAGTACACGAAGAGCGCGTCACCAATTGGTTCTTCACCCTAGCGGGTCGGGGCGCAGTCAAGAGTATGGGCAGCCGCTTGCAGAATATCCTGGTGGCCTCCGCGGTCATTTCTGTGTTGCGGGTTATGCACGGGAATCGGCTGCGAGTGCTGATTCTGGCAACTCTGCCTGAGCGCTTGGGCGAATGGCGACGCGGCTTGCAAGATTGCCTGGGCATTGCTCGGGCGGACTTTGGGCCGGATGGCGGTGTGGTGCTGTTTGAAGACCCAGATCCAATGGTGCAAAAGGCCGACCGGCTACTGGCTGATGGCGATTTACCCATGCTGATTTTCGACGAGGCCGAAGAGCAGGTGTCACTGAATACGCTGCGCTTCCCGTTATGGCTGGCCTTTGGTCTGGATGCCCAGCAAATGACCCGAATGATGTACTAATCGCTTCGGCTCGCTCTGAATTAAGGAACAGGCAGTCATTAAACAGGCAGTAATCAGCGTGTAATCAGCGTAAGGAGTGGCGGGTGAACAGCATGGAGATTGGGTTCAGTGCCGGATTAGTAGTGCTCGCATACCTATTAGGGTCCATTCCCACGGGTTACCTCATAGGTCGCTGGCTGGGGGGACTGGATATTCGAGAGCACGGCTCTGGCTCAACTGGTGCGACCAACGTGCTGCGGGTCCTCGGCAAAGGGCCAGCACTGTTCGTCTTCAGTGTGGATTTGCTCAAGGGAGTTCTAGCCGTTTTTCTAGCCCGCTTTTACGGCTCGGAGCTGCTGCCGCCTGACTGGGTTGCCTGGTTGGTTCTGCTAGCTGCCCTAGCGGCTCTGCTGGGCCACAGCCGCTCAATTTGGATTCAGTTTACAGGTGGTAAGTCAGTGGCAACGGGTCTAGGGGTGCTGCTGGCAATGGCTTGGCCAGTGGGCTTGGGCGCTCTAGTGAGCTTCTTACTGGTGCTGGCACTGTTTCGGATTGTCTCGCTGGGTTCAATTATGGCGGCAGGTGTGGTTGTCGTACTGATGGTGGTCACGCAGCAACCACTGCCCTACGTTCTCTTCGGCATCCTGGGCGGATTGTATGTGCTGTTGCGGCATCGACAAAACATTCAACGGCTAGTGCAGGGCACCGAGCCCCGGATTGGGCAGAAAGTTCAGGCTTCTGAACCTCTCTCGGTTTCGGAGTGAAGAGACACTTTGGTCTGGGGCGACCCCAGTTAAGGCTAACGCTGCTCCTGAGCACCTGTTTGGGCAGCTTTGGCTGGGGCACTGCGGCGCAAGCTGCGGAGCAGGTAGTGTTTGCCTATGGTCCCCTATCGCGGGCTGTACCTGTACGAGCCATCGCAGCTTATGCCCGTGAGGGCCGCATCACTCCTGAGCTGGAGCCCTATGCTGACTTGCTGGCCTCGGAGCAACTGGCTCAGATTCGCGTTGCTCTGACCTCTGCGGCACCGTCCAATTTGGCTGGGGTAGTAGCAGTCTCTCAGTTTCTCTACACGCCGGAAGGCGAGGCCTTTTTGGAGCAGGTGGGCTCGGTGGTGCGCACCAGTCCTCAGTTGCCGGGGGCCCTGGCGATTCGAGGCGCATTGATTCGCTCAGCCGCCGATCCCTCCGGTATTAATCTGGTCAATTTTTTGCGCTACTATCCTACGCCCACCGTCTACATCGACTTGCGCCAGGGCGTGCAGTTTGCTCGACGCATTCAACGGTTAGTCCGGCGTACCCAGCAGGTTGCGGCCCAAGCTGGCTCTGGCATGGGCGATGGGGTAGGCATAGATTTCAGCCAGCTTCCTGACCTGCGGGAGACAGGCGCCTTCACGGTTGAGGAATACAGACTCGACTTGCGCAATCCGCAGGGCGACCGTCCCTTGCCGACCGATCTCTACCTACCTCGGGTCGTACCTCTGGTCCCGCGTTCACCGACGGCAGTGCCGGTGGTTCGGCCAAACCCGATCGTGGTAATTTCCCATGGCTTGGGCGAAGACCGGGCCTCTTTTCGCTACATTGCCTTGCAACTAGCCTCCTATGGCTATGTTGTCGCCGTGCCGGAGCACTCCGGCAGTAGCGACCAGCGTTTACGCAACGTTCTGGCAGGCCTAGAAAATGCAGTCGTCGACCCACAGGAGTTCGTGGATCGTCCCCGCGACATCAGCTTCCTGCTCGATGAACTCACGCGTCTTAACCAAACAGACCCCAGGCTGCGTGGCCGCTTGGATCCTGAGCACGTAGGTGTCTTTGGCCACTCCTTCGGTGGCTACACGGCACTCGCTTTGGCAGGAGCAGACTTAGATTTGGCAGGCCTACGTCAGAGTTGCGCTAACCAACCCACTTTGCTGGCAAATCCGTCGATTGTGTTGCAGTGCAGAGCGGTGGAGCTGCCAGGACAACGCTTGAGTTTTCGCGACCCACGCGTGCGAGCTGCAGTGGCCGTGAGCCCCCTGACCAGTTTGATTTTTGGTGCCAGTGGTCTGCGAGCGGTGAAGGCGCCGGTCACAATTGTGACCGGCACCAATGATGCGGCCACCCCAGCCCTAGCAGAGCACCTGCGCCCGTTTGCCTTTCTGCCTCAACCCAAGTATTTAGTTACCCTGACGGGTGCCACTCACTTCAGCTTCAATGACCCTGGCAGCAGTGGCGTGTTTACATTGCCCGCGGCTGTAGTAGGCCCTGCGCCTAACCTAGCGCGACAGTATTTGCAGGCGTTGGTCGTTGCTTTCTTCAATACCACCGTGTCCCAGGAACTGGACTTTGGCCCCTACTTGAGCCCGGAATATACTCGTTTCCTTAGCCAACAAGCTTTACCTGTGCAACTTAGCCAGCAGGCACCAGCGGAGGTCTCGTCTTTGCATAAGCCAAGCCCAAGCTCAGTAGGTCTGAATCAGTAAGCCTGAAATAGTAAGTCTGAAATAGTGATATTCAATGACATTGCGGGGACATTGCGGGTGACATCCCAAGCCTTCATTGATGCAGCCTAGCTTCCTACAAACCCAAGGAAACCTTAGTTTTTGGGTTGCCCGATGCCTAAGCAAATCAGAAGCTAGAGACAGAAGCAATGCGGTAAACTGCGGTGAATCCCGAGGAATTGATTGACTAAGGCAGTAGCCGGGTGCGGTCCGGATGTCCCCTGCCCGTATAGTGAAGCTACTCTATTGCTGCCATGCCCTCCAGGCGTTCTCAACCGTCCCGCTCCTCGCGTCGCCCTGCTTCTGGCAGTGAGCGTCAGAATGCCCGGAATGCCGGCCCGCCGCAGGACGGCCAGTCTCCGGAGCGCCGTCAAGCCCGGCGTAAGTCATTGCGCAACCGACGTAAGCTAGGACCCAGCAAGCGGCCCGGCCCTCGGCACTGGCTGTTGCTGGGCGCAACCGGTTTAATGACTCTGACCACTGGCGTGGCCGCCTTTGTCTGGTGGCAGGTGAACCAGAATCTCCCTGACTTCTCCAACGTCCGCTCCTTCACACGTGGTGGCACATTGGTAATTCAGGCGGCAGACGGCCTACCCATTCTGCAACTGGGACCCACAGCTCGGCGCAAAGCCGAGATCAACCAAATTCCCAAACCCCTGATCGACGCGTTCATCGCCACTGAGGACGAGCGTTTCTACCAACATGGGGGCATCGACTATTGGGGCATTGTGCGTGCAGCCTTTGTCAACACCTTGTCTGGAGACCTGGTGCAAGGTGGCAGCACAATCAGTCAGCAACTCGCCCGCATGATCTTTCTGGATCAGGAGCGGAGCCTCTGGCGCAAGCTGCGCGAGGCTGCTCTGGCCCAAGCGTTAGAGCGCAAACTCGACAAGCAGGAAGTTCTAGAGCTGTATCTCAACCAGGTTTATTTGGGTTCGGGGGCCTATGGCGTCAGTGATGCTGCCTGGATCTACTTCAGCAAGAACCTCAAGGATTTGAGTCTGGCAGAGGCCGCAACCCTAGCCGGATTGGCGGCAGCTCCTAGCGATTATTCGCCACTGGTCAATCCAGCCCTGGCCGAGCGCCGTCGCAATATTGTCTTGGGGCGTATGTCTGACGTCGGCTACATCAGTGAGGATGAAGCCAAAAGCGCGCAAGCCCTGCCCTTAGATCCCAAAGCGGGTAGTATTGCTGACGCTTACAGCACAGCTCCCTACTTTGCCAGCTACATCCAGCAGGAATTGCCCAAGTACCTGACTGCTGACCAGATCGAAGCCGGCGGTCTAATTGTCGAAACCAGCCTCAACCCCAAGTGGCAACGGGCAGCAGAAAAAGCCGTATACAACGCCATTGACTACGATGGACCCCGCTTTAACTTCGAGCAGGGAGCGCTGGTCGCCATTGACCCTAAAAACGGCGAGATCCGAGCCTTAGTTGGCGGCGGAGACTTTAGCCAAAGCCAATTCAACCGGGTCACTCAAGCCCAACGCCAGCCGGGGTCAACCTTTAAGATGTTCGTCTACGCGGCAGCCATGTCTAAGGACTGGACGCCGTTCGATATCTACCGCGACGCCCCCTACTCGATCTACGACTATGAACCCAAAAACTTCGGTGGTGGCTATCGCGGCGATGTCAGTCTAGTCAAAGCCATTGCCAACTCGATCAACATCGTGGCTGTGAAGCTGATGGTCGATGTCGGCATTGACCCGGTGATCAACTTGGCGCGAAAGATGGGCATTGAGTCTCCGCTTGGACGCGATTACTCCGTGGCTCTGGGCAGCTCCGAGGTCAATCTGATGGAAATTACCGGAGCTTATGCCACCCTAGCCAACCGGGGCATGCATGTGGCGCCCCACGGCATCCGGCGCATCATCCGGGCCAGAACCGGCGAGGTCCTCTACGACTCCTTTCCCGAAGCACACCGTGCCCTGGACGAGCGCACTACCAACATCATCACTTGGATGCTGCAACAGGTTGTGCAAGCTGGCACTGGGCGCCCTGCCCAACTGACAGATCGCCCAGCTGCTGGTAAAACCGGCACCTCAGAGGAGGGAAGGGACTTGTGGTTTATTGGCTTTGTGCCGCAGCTAGCTGCAGGGGTGTGGCTGGGCAATGATGACAGCGCCCCGACCTGGGGCACCAGCCGGGCTGCTGCGGTCACTTGGCAGGAGTTTATGGCAGATATTACTGAGGGCATTCCTGTCCAAGAATTCCCCGAACCGCCTCAACTCAAGGGCCGGGGACTGCGCCCCAGTGAGGTGGACGATGAGCGTGCCACATCCTCCGGGAGCAGTGGCGGCGGCAGTAATCGCAGTAACGACGAGGATCACAGTAGTAGCGACTCAGACCAGGATAAAGCAGCCTCCGAGGATGGCGACGCCCCGTCTGAGCCCCCAGCATCAGAAGCTCCTGCCACCGACAGCAGCGCGCCAGCAGATGGCGCTACCGGCGAACCTGCTCCTCTACCGCCAGCCAACGAAGCACCTCCAGAGAACTCGCCGATTCAAGATTTTGTGCCTGCGCCTGCACCTGATGCCGCTCCTGCTAATCCTTAAGCTTGCCAGCAGTCGCTGGATGCGCTAGAGAGGTGTTAGGAACAGAGTTCAGCCTTGGTATCCCCGTCTGGTTTGCAGACGGCCCCAGGGAACGGAGGTTCATCCATAGTGCCTATCAATGCGCCTTTGCCCAGTGGCGGGCTTACTCCTTCTGGAGTTGTGCTGCCAGAGCCGCCTGTTACAGCTCCCAAAGTCCGCCGCATTCTGGGGTTGGATCCAGGGTTGGCAACTTTAGGCTTTGGGGTCGTGGAAGTATCAGCACAATCGGCCAGCAGACCGGTGGCACCCCGGGTACTTGACTACGGAGTAATTCGCACAGCTGCAGGCACCGACATACCGGATCGCCTGCGTGTGATCTACCAGGACATGCACGAACTGCTGGAACTTTGGCAACCCGACCATGTTGCTGTGGAGAAGTTGTTTTTCTACCGCATGGGCAATACGATTGCGGTGGCCCAGGCCCGAGGGGTCGTGATGCTCACCCTGGCTCAGCACCAGCTAGCGATCACCGAGTTTGCGCCACCTCAGGTCAAGCAAGCCCTCACAGGCTACGGCAAAGCTGGCAAGCAGGAAGTGCAGGAAGCGGTAGCTCAGATGCTCAGCCTCAGCGAAATTCCTCGCCCTGATGATGCTGCTGATGCGCTTGCGATAGCCTTAACCGCTTGGTTTCAGCAGTAAGTTCCACGCGAGTTCTACCAAGATTAGGAGTTCTGGTTACCAGTGCCTGCTATGAGCCTTCAACCTAAACTCCAACCATGAGCAAATTTTTATTGGTTACAGACCTCGACAATACCCTGGTCGGGGATGATGCTGCCTTGGCCCAACTCAACCAAACTCTAGAGCAGCATCGGGCAGCTGGGTCACTGCTGGTTTACTCCACGGGGCGTTCTCGGGTGTCTTACCAAAAGCTGCAACAAGCGAAGCAGCTATTAGAACCTGATGCCCTAGTGACCTCAGTGGGCACCGAGATCTATCGCCCAGGCTCAGTCGAGCCTGAAGCCAAATGGTCCGAGTTTCTCGCTCCTGGCTGGGACCGAGCGCTAATCTGTGCAGTGACTGCTCATTTCGCAGATTTGGAACCGCAACCAGACTCCGAGCAAAATCCCTTCAAAGTTAGCTTCTGGATCACAGAACTGGCGGCCCGTGAGGTGGTTCCTAGGTTAGAGCAGGCTTTACAGGCTGAGAATTTAGACGTTCAGCTGATTTATAGCGGCAGCCGTGACCTAGACATTCTGCCAGCTAAAGGCAATAAGGGTCGAGCCATGGCCTATGTGCGCGAGTTGTTTGGCTTTACGCCAGAACAAACGGTTGCCTGTGGCGATTCGGGTAATGATCAAGCTTTGATGATGGGCGAAGAACGCTGTGTGATTGTGGCAAATGCCCACCCAGAACTGCTGACCTGGTACCAAGCAAACCGCGCACCACACCGCTATTTAGCCCACGCCAAATATGCTGCAGGTATTGCCGAAGGGTTGGCTCATTTTGGGTTTCTGTAAGTAGCTTTTTACCGGCTTTTTAGAACGATAAGCAGCTTACCTAGGCAATGGGGTATACCTAAACCAGCAGTATCCCTTGCAATGGGTGTGTGAGACTTTCGGCAGCTCAATTGGATCTGCTCTCAGGTGTGCCGCCCTCGGCTCTAGAGCAACTTGACACCGATGCGGATCCCAGTCGTGGTTTGTTGCTTCTGCTTCAGCAGCAGGAATTAGGACTGCCAGTTGCAAATTTTCTGGTGGCTGATGTTCTGCTATGCCAGTGGTTTCAAGCGTTCCAGGTCCAAGCCTTTCAAACCGTAGGCCTAGCAGGGCAGGGTGAGCCGCTCCTCAACCACAAACGCTCGCTCAAACGAGCCGATGGCATTTGGCTCAGTGCCAGCTACGACCTGCTGTTTTTGTCAGAGCGCTCAGAGCTTGAGGCAGAGCAAGTTGAGATTTGGCGCTTGGGTGGGCCTGTGTCAGTCCAGTCTTGGCGAGACCGATTAGCCCTATACCTTTTGCCGGAAACCAGCGCCTATGAACCTGAGGCGATCAGGCTCACCGTCTGGTCACCCACCCACACCCAGACCCACTGCTACAGTCGTGCAGCTCATCAGCAGACCCAGGTCGAGCTAGAGCGCCTGTTACAACGCTTGCAGCAACCCCAGCCGGTTGAGTCAGAGGTCCTAGAACTGCCAACTCTGGCGGAGATTCAGGAGATTCCCCTGTGAGCAAGGCTGTCTGGCAACTGCCTACCCCCACCTCCCCACCAGAGTGGTTGGTATCGCTGACCGGTCATCGGGCAGCCCAACTGCTTTGGCGGCGGGGGCTGAGAACGCCCGAGCAAGTGCGCGGTTTCCTCAGCCCAGATGCCTATACTCCTAGCCCCGCGACAGCTCTTGGTGACGAGCTGGAACTGGCCGTTGAGCGGTTAGTGCAAGCTCATAGACGAGGCGAACGGGTTGCAATCTGGGGAGACTTTGATGCCGACGGGGTCACGGCAACCTCGGTGCTCTGGGATGGCCTCGGTCAGTTTTTTGCCAAGGACCAACAGCTTACTTACACCATTCCTAACCGGCTCAAAGAATCGCACGGCTTGCATGCAGAGGGGCTCACCCAGCTTGCCGCCGCTGGCTACAGCTTGCTGGTCACCTGTGATACGGGTAGCAATAGCCCTGAGGAACTGAAGCTAGCATCAACGCTGGGATTAGACGTCATTGTCACTGACCACCACGCGCTACCGCCTGAGCGTCCACCAGTGGCAGCTTTTCTCAACCCACGCGCGCTAGAACCAGACCATCCCCTCGCCCATCTTTCCGGAGTAGCAGTCGCCTACAAGCTTGTCGAAGCGCTTTACTTAGCCCTGCCTGAGGTTCCCCGACGACCGCTGACTGAGTTGTTAGATTTGGTCGCCATTGGCCTGATTGCCGACTTGGTGAACTTGCAGGGCGATTGCCGCTATCTGGCTCAGCGTGGCATTGCTCGCTTGCAGCAGCAGACTAGCCCCAATCCCAGCCGCCCCGGTCTGGCCTTGCTACTGGAAGCCTGCCGTCGCGCCGGAGACCGACCCACCGATATTGCCTATGGTATTGGTCCGCGCATCAATGCCGTTAGCCGCATTCAGGGGGATGCTCGTTTTTGCGTGGAGCTGCTGACTAGTGACGATCCCCGCCGTTGTCGGGAACTAGTCCAGCAAACTGAGTTGGCTAACACCCGTCGCAAAGGTCTACAACATTTTCTGGCACTCCAGGTGCACGAGCGTCTGGCTAATCTGGACCTTTCCACTACAGGCGTGGTGTTGCTGGCAGAATCGGGCTGGCCCTTGGGCATTTTGGGGCTGGTTGCAGGACAAATCGCCCAGGAGATTCACCGACCGACTCTGCTACTTAGCCTTGAGCCGGACGGTCGAGCCCGAGGCTCAGCGAGATCGGTAGCCGGGGTAGACCTCTACGCTCTATTTGCAGGACTTGAGCCGCTCTTAGAACGCTTTGGCGGACATCCCCTCGCCGTAGGACTGCAACTGCCTCAAGACAACATCCCGCTCTTACAGGCAGCCCTCAACCAGCGCTTACAACCTGGTACATTGTCTGGGAACAAGCTACAAACCCCTCCATTGGCAATTGATCTGGAGCTGACTGTGGCAGAGTTGGCTGAGGATGGAGGCCGCAGTTTGTTTCAGGAACTGAAGCAGTTGGAACCCTGTGGTCAGGGCAACCCAGCCCCTAAACTCTTGATTCGTCGCTGCACCTTTGAAGGCACTACCAATCCGGGTCTACGCGACGCGAAGGGGCAAAAGGTGGGCTATGTCCAAACCCGCTTTACGCTACGCGATGCAACCGGCAGTTTCCCTGGGGTTTGGTGGGGCCATTATGTTCATGAGCTACCGCCTGGAGGTTGTGATGCGGTCGTTGAGCTGGAATATAACGCCAACGCCTGGAATTCCAGTAGCCGCAGTAGCGAGAAGCGCTATGAAGTCCGCTTGGTTGCTGTGCGTCCTGCCCAGATTGAAGCGCCAGCACCTGTTACCACTGAGCCAGGGTTGCCCACGATTTTAGATTGGCGAACTAGAGTACCCGACCACCCCGAGCCAGCTCTGCGCTTAGCCCAGTGCCCTACCAGCTGGGAAGAACTGCGGGAACGGTTGCACCACGCTGCCCTATCCGGCTTGCCCTTAGCCCTGGTCTACCAGCTACCCATACCAGACCCTCAGCCTTGGCCCACGTTGGTCGGTCTTGCTAAATATCTGGCCCGCACCGGCAAACCAGCCAGCCTCGACCAGTTGCAGGCCCGACTGGGCATCGGCCCAACTTCCCTGGCCTTGGGTCTAAAGGCCTTGTCTGAAGCGGGTTTCAGCGTCACACAACAGCCCAACTCCAACCTTGTGGAAATTGGGGGACTAGAACCCAGAGAAAACCAACCCAAAGAATCGATTGCCCAATTTAGTGCGGCAGTCCGAGAAGAAGCATTTCAATATCAGTATTTTTATCAGTTACCTCTGTCTGCTATTCAGGCCAAAATTCACGGGTGGAGCCCCATACCCATACAACAGGGTTAGAACCTAGGCATAGTTTGCCCATTCTCTCTGAATGAGCCAAATTCAAAACAGCAAGTCGAGCCTTACCAAACAGCCGAGAACTCTTACCGTCAGCTTCTTGTGGCTGGGGGTTTCCTGTCTGGTTTTGCTAATTGCAGGCGGTTGGGCGTTAACAGCAGCCGTTAACAACAGTCAGCGGCAAGAGGATGAACGCATCAACCGCTACCAGGAAATTTTGCGCTGGACCAACTTGCTTTATCAGGGAGCACTAGATGCTGAAACCGGCATTCGCGGCTATCTCATTACGCGGGATCCTCAATCTCTGGCTCCCTACTATGAGGGTCAGGCTAATTTTGCCAAAAACTTGGCTTTGTTACGGCAGGTCGAAGCGCTGAAACAGAGTGAGAGACTAGGCCAGATCGAGCGCAGTTTCGAGGCTTGGCAGAACCGCTTTGGCAGACCAGTACTCAAGAGTTTCGGTAACTCAGCCGAGATCGAGCGTCTAGCCCAAACCTCATTGGCAGGAAAGGCAGTTTTTGACTCTTTGCGTCTAGACATTGAGGCTTTTCTCGGTGAGCAGAGAGCACGGCTTATTACGCAGCAGGCTGTAGCGCGTAAGACGCGCGACCTTATATGGCTGGTTAATAATATCTGCACCTGTTTGGTGATGCTGGGCGTGCTGCTGTTGGGGTTATGGTTGCACCGCAGCTTACAGCAACTCTTGCAAGTTCTCGATGAGCGCACTCAAACTCTAACGGCATTGCAACAGTCACAGAAAGCAACACAAGCAGCTCTAAACCGCTTAGAAAAAGCCAACACCGAGCTTGATAGTTTTGTCTATTCTGCTTCCCACGATCTGCGCGAACCTCTGCGCAGTTTAGAGGCCTTTAGTGGTTTTCTACTCGAAGACCTTGGGCCTCGCCTAGAGGGACAAGAGGCAGACTACCTCAACCGCATTGTTAATGCTACGCAGCGAATGCGCCGTCTGCTCGAAGATCTCCTGCAACTGTCCCGGATTGGGCGAGATCCGGAGCAGCACAGTAGTGTCGATCTCAACTGGGTTCTGCGTGAGGTTTTGCTAGAGTTTGAACTACAAATTCAAGAGCGTCATGCCAAGCTTCGGTGTCCTGAAGTGTTGCCAACAGTAACTGGCAATGCAACGGAACTTGCTAGTATTTTTCGCAATCTCATTGGTAATGCGCTTAAGTTCAGCCCAGGTCCTTATGGCGAAGAAGGTGGACCTCAAGTTGAGATCAGCTATGCTGAGCAGCAACATGAGTTTCTGTTTTGGGTCCGGGATTGGGGGATTGGGGTTGACCCGAACTACCATGACAGAATCTTCGTGCTCTTCCAACGTTTAGGACGGCGGGAGGAATTTGAGGGAACTGGCGCTGGCCTAGCCATTGTGCGCAAAGGTGTCCTGGCTCATGGTGGCCAAGTTTGGGTTGAGTCTCAACCCAATGAAGGAAGCTGTTTCTTCTTCACAATTCCTAAAAATCCAAAACTTTAACTTCTCCCCCTATTATGCAAGATTATGCAAGCCCTAACTTCTCCACAACATCCTGTGCGCATCTTACTGGCGGAAGACAGTGAAGACGATATTTTAATTATTCAACGGGCTTTTCGACGCGGACAGATCTCGGTAGATCTGCAGGTTGTACGGGATGGTCAAGAGGTGTTGGACTATCTCCAGCAGCAAGGAAAGTTCAGCCAGCCAGAAGTCGCGCCTCGCCCCGACTTGTTAATGCTGGACATCAATATGCCGCGCAAAGATGGACTAACCACCCTGCGTGAAATTCGGGCAGATCCACGTCTGCGTCTTCTGCCGGTGATCATTCTAACGACTAGCCGCGCTCAAGAAGATATTGTTAGCAGCTATGAGAGTGGTGCTAATACCTATGTCACTAAACCAAATCAGATCGATAAGTATATCGAGGAGATGCGGCTCATCGACTCCTACTGGCGATTGGTTGCAGTTCGCCCTCCGCTTGTTTAGCCCTGCTTTGACGCAAGGGTTCAGTTTCGCTTAGCAGCCTAAGCCTAAACCACCGATCTACCCTATAAGAGTGCCCTGAGGCTGACTGAGTAATGAGTATCCGCTCCCGTGTTCTGATTGTAGATGACTCACCCGATAGCCGCCTGATCTATGCTCGCCATCTTCGTAACGAGCCCTACGATATTGCAGTAGCGGCAGATGGCGAAACCGCCTTGACGCTCATTAGCGAATCACCTCCAGACCTAATGTTGCTCGATAACATGCTGCCTGGGATCAGCGGTCTAGAAGTGCTGCAACGGTTGCGCAATGATCCGATCACAGCGGATTTACCGATCGTGATGATCACAGCGCATAACTCTACAATGCGACCTCGGGCCTTAGAGCTAGGGGCCGATGATTTCATTAGTGTGCCATTGGAGCCAGTAGAGCTTAAAGTGCGTCTGCGCAATTTACTGCGAATGCGACAGACCACTAGAGAGCGTGCAATCTTGGCAATTCGGCAGAAGCTGATGGAAGAGCAGATGCAGGAGGCTGATGAACTCAGCCGCAACATTGTCCACGACCTAAAAAATCCGCTGTTCTGTATGCGCTTACTTGGGGATACCCTGCTGCGCTATCGAGAGAGTTTGCCCCCTGCTGTGCAAAATTTAGCACCAGTTCTGCGCAAAGAAGCAGACTCATGCCTGAGCCTGGTTGAGGAATTACTGAACTTTTTGCGGGACAGTTACCAACAGGAAATATGCGGTGTTATTGATCTAGGGCAATTGCTCAGCACGATTGTGGACGAATTGTTACCACTAATTGAAGCCAGTGGTGCGATTCTGCAAATCGCACCAGATTTACCAGAGCAGCTCAATGTTCAGCCCCAGCGCATTGCCCGAGTGTGGCGCAATCTGCTCTCCAACGCCATCAAGTATTCTCAGAATTCTGCAACTCCTATTATTAAAATTAGTTACAGTCAGCAAGAATATTTTCATTGTTTTAGTATCAGTGACAACGGCGTCGGCATTCCACCAGAATATCGAGACGAGATTTTCTTGCCCTTTCGAAGGGTGACTTCTGAGAGCGAAGTAGCTGCTCCTGAAGAGCAAACGATCGGACATGGTGTCGGCCTAGCTATTGTTAAGAAAATCATTGATCAGCACGGTGGCCGAGTGTGGATTGCCGAACGGGAGGGTCCAGGAACTGAGGTTCTGTTTACACTTCCCAAGCAGGTGATTTGCCCTGCAAATTCTAATCTGCAACGCTCAGTTCCAGCACTACCCGTGGAGCACTAGCTGCTGCATCTTGTCTTGAAGGTCCTCGATAGACCTACTTGAACCTAATCTTGAATCTAGCCTCAATTTAAGGATGTAACTAAGGCTAATGTGGGAGCCCTTCACAGATATCCTGGGGGGAATAAACCGTGAGCAGATCTCACAGTTTTTTTGCTTTAATAGATAGGCTCACACTGCACTGTGTTCGATAGGGTTCACCCGACATGGCCTCAAAGTCCAGTATTACTGACAAGTTACAGCAGTATCGCAAGCTCCAGGAGCAACTTCAGCAACTCGAAAGTGAGATTAATATCCCCAACGAGTATCGCGAAGGGAACAAGGTCGAAGAGGGGATTCAACTTCAGAGCGTTATAGACGGGCTTGAAGATCTAGGCTTGTCACCACATCAGTTAGCTGACTACATGGCAGCCAAGAAGATTGTGCCCAGAGGGTATAACTTGGTTGATCCAAGCGGTAAAGCTTCTGGTCGCGGTGTTGGTCGTAAAAAGGGGGGAAACCGCTTCAGCCGTCTGACCTCAGAGCGTAAAGCCTGGTTAGAATCGGCAGTCGCGGATAATCCTAAAATGACTGACACGGATTTCCTAGAGATGATGAATGCTCAGTTTAGTGGTGATTTCTCACTAGAGGTGATCAGTAAGCTGGTTGAAGAATACCGTCGTGGTTAAGCGGCTAGCCTGACTACATTTTTGGTCAGGCATTTGATTTACTTGAATTTCTTGAATTTAAAGAACCTAGGGCTGGAGATGCAAGGATCTTCAGTCCTTTTATTTTGAGTGATTGACCCTGATTAGAACCAACCGGACAATTTGAACCCTCACTGTTGTCAACCAGTGCTCAGACCCGCTTCGCCTTGATCTCGTGTTTAGGGGGGTGAACCCTCTTGGGGTCTTTTCTACCCTATCTTGCCTATATATTGATTTGGATATTGATCCAAGTTTGGACGGAATTTCCTATATCTTTCGATACAATCCTAGGTATGGGCAGATCAGCAGAGAAGAATGCACAACGGCAGCTGTCAAAGATGTGTAGCATCACACAATCTCGCTATTTGACCCTCATCTGAAAAACTCTCCTCTAAAAATGCTGATTTCGTACCTAGACGATTTCTGCAGACTGTCCGGAGAAATATTGTGGTTAGGTGAAAGATCCACCATCACCAGACATTAATTCCGCTTCAGAGTTTAGAATACTTGCTTGCCTTTTAGGTTAGCGAGGAAACAGTCGAAACATGAATAATTTAGCCTCCCCAATCGTTGGGCTAGACTAAGCGGGACAAACGTAATAAGATCCACCTCGATCAGCCTGCGGCGCTGGTAGGGCGCTGTCGGTGACAACCTACACCATACAATTCGGGAGCACGAGACACCAGTGGGCATCTTTAAGCGTCTTTCGCGGGACATGGGCATAGACCTAGGAACCGCAAACACCCTGGTCTACGTTTCTGGTCGTGGCATTGTGCTTCAAGAGCCTTCTGTGGTGGCCATGGACATGAACGCCAAAGTGCCTCTAGCGGTTGGTGAGGATGCTAAGAAAATGCTGGGCCGCACCCCCGGCAATATCGTCGCCATGCGCCCGCTGCGCGATGGTGTAATCGCCGATTTTGATGTGGCTGAGCTGATGCTCAAGCATTTTATTACCCGTGTGCACGAGGGCAAAACGCTGCTCCGTCCCCGGATTGTAATTGGCATTCCCTCTGGGGTAACTGGAGTAGAGCGGCGGGCCGTTATGGAAGCGGCACACCAGGCTGGGGCTGGCGAAGTTTACCTGGTCGATGAACCTGTAGCAGCAGCTATCGGCGCTGGTCTGCCAGTTGCTGAACCTACCGGCAACATGATTATTGATATCGGCGGTGGCACCACCGAAGTTGCGGTGCTGAGTTTGCAGGGCACAGTGCTGAGTGAATCAGTCCGCGTAGCAGGCGACGAACTGAGTGAAGCGATCACCCAGTATATGAAGAAGGTTCATAACCTGGTGATTGGTGAGCGAACTGCGGAAGAAATCAAGATCCAAATTGGTTCGGCCTATCCAGTAGATGAAGAAGCCATGATGGAGGTGCGTGGTCTGCACCTGCTCTCTGGTCTACCTAGAACTGTAACGATCAAGAGTCCAGAAATCCGTGAGAGTATGGCTGAGCCTCTCTCAGTAATTATTGAAGCCGTCAAGCGCACTCTAGAACGCACCCCACCAGAACTAGCGGCAGACATTATTGACCGGGGCATTATGCTCGCCGGCGGTGGCGCGCTACTAAAGGGGATTGATACGTTAATCAGCCACGAAACTGGCATTGTCGTGCATGTGGCAGCTGATCCGCTAAGCTGCGTAGTGCTCGGAACTGGACGCGTCCTTGAGAACTTTAAGCAGCTGGAACGGGTGTTCAGCGGTAGCTTTAGAGCGCACTAAGCTTGAGGCATAGGTGCAGGTCTAGCATTCGGGATTCTCAAGTGTGGCTCTGGTTCAACTACACTATCCAGCTAGAAATTAAGGTAAAGGCTAAACAAGGGGATCTCTCTGTAGAGAGATCCCCTTGTTTAATTAGAGCTTGTGTAAAACTCTCTCTTTATGCATAAGTAGAACCCCTACTAAGAAAGATTCTAAAGCCGACTAGCTTTGCTTTGATAGGCGGTTAGTCCCTTAAGGTTAAGCGTAATGAGAACAAGATTTCTAGCTCTTATTGGAACCGTTGCTGCCCTAGTAACCGCTGGCGGCGCTGCGGTTGCACAATCCACTGCTCCTGCAGGCGGTGAGATTCAGTTGTCTCGTGAGGGTCGTGAGATCCTTTGTCAACGTTTCCCGCTCAATTCCCGTTGTCCTGGCGGTTCGACTGGAGCTGTCAGTAATAGAACCGCACCGGCTGCGGCTGGAGCGGTGACGACTCCTAGCGACCCCAATAACGATCCCTCCGGTCCTAGTGGCAATCCAGCTATTCCTTACCCCAGCCGCAACGGCCCAGAGAGCTTGAACCCCGAAGGCAATACGCCTGGAGCCAGCGGTAGCAGTGCCAGCGGCACCAGCTCCAGATCTCAAGCTTGCGTTGCACCTCAGGGATCCTCAAGCAGTATGTCTGGCATGTCTAACCGCAATAGCGGCATGTCCAGTGGCAGCATGTCTAACAGTGGTTCTTCGCCCCGCGGCGCTGCTTCTACCGAGCCTCTAAGCCAACGCAGCACAACTGAAGTTCTGGAAGACTCCTCTGAACTGCGGGTTCAGCCTGGTGATCAGCAAGCCAGCGACAGCCGGGCCAGCTCCAACCGCACGAGTGGTAGCACCTCCGGCAACATGACTGGCTCTATGGCGCGTGGTGCTTCCAGTAATAACTCTCCTCGCGGCGCTGCTTCTACCGACACAGTCGGCGAACGGAGCACAGCCGAGATTCTGCAAGATACCTCTGAGCTGCGCGTTCAGCCTGGTGACCAGCAAGCAGGTACCGGGCAAGAAGCTTGCGAACCTCCTACTGGCGGCCAGTCTGGTCGTAGTACAACGCCTGGTTCCTCTAGCAATCAGCCCAATGGTGTGAACGGTAACAACGCTGCTCCAGGTGGCGCTTACGCTCCGACAAACGGAGCTGGCGGCAACCGTCAGTAGTCAGTACGACCGTTGAGTCAGTAGGTGTCAGGTCAACAGAGCAGACGCTTAGGTATTCGTTGCAGTACGGTACAGTCGGCGTAATATCCAAACTTCAATGGGGGAGAGAGCAATTTAACCTGCTTTTCAGTCTGGGAACTTCTTCTCTGCCCCATTGAGCTTATTTGGAAAACAGAAACCAGGCCCCGAAGAGTAATCTTCGGGGCCTGGTTTGAAAGACAGACCCGATCAGGAAATTCAGGTCCAGTTTCCAGGTCTATTGATTTGTTTCCCGATTTGTCCCCGGCGATTAACGGGTGCGGAAATCGTTGCCGATGGCGCCCTGTTTCCAAGCGCGGAAGATATTAAACAAAGCCCAGCTACCTGCTAGCAGTACAGGACCAACCACAATTAGAACTCGCCAGTCCATTTTGGATATACTCCTACGCGAAATATTTGTTGATATTTGACATTGTATGGATAGAGCGATGCAAAGGGAATCGTTTGCCCTCTTTTCATCATCCCAGTCTTTGGTCAGACTCTGGCTCAGTTTTTGATCTTCAGGCCATTCCTCAAGCTTGTCTTTGGCACTGAACTTACAGCTCAGTGAGGCTAGCACCAGCACAGACAACGATGTGACGGCTGGGGTCAATCGTAATCCAGCCTTCACTGCGCAATTTGCCTAGCAGTCGGGTCACAGTCACACGGGTAGTGCCGATCGCATTAGCGAGGTGCTGGTGGGTTAGGCGAACACCCAAGCGAGTCCCTTCCACCGTTGCCTGGCCGAGCTCATTCTTGAGCAGCCAGAGGATGTGTCGCAGCCGATCTTCAACACGGCGCTGACCAGTCAGGGCCAAAATCGCTTCTGTTTGGCGCAAGCGGCGGCTCACATGCCGGAAGATACCCTGTGCCAAAGTGGGCGAGGCTTCCACTTCAGCGACAGTCAGACGCATCAAATCCACATCTGAAAGCGCTGTTGCCATATAGGGTTCTAGCAAGGTGAAGGGCTGGCCGAAGGGCATCGACGGACCGGCTAGACCAAGCAACGCTTCGTCACCACTGGCGTACAGCGTACTGAGCTGCACCACACCACGACAGACGACCCAGATCTCCTGTGGTTGAATCTTGATAATCTGACCGCTGCGGAAAGGATATAAGGGTCGGTCTCGATAGATCCCTTCCATCAGCTGCCGGTCATACACTTCTTGCAAGCTTGGTTCAGAGAAGCGAGCTGTGTACGAGGAGTCGCTCTGGGGATGTAGCTTAGCCATACTCACTCCGTAGCAGCCTTCAGGAATGGGCTGCTGCCATCAGAGTAGAGTGCCAACGTAAACAGCAGGTAATCAAAACTTAAAAACTGAGGGGGATGTGTGCCAGATGACAGCACTTCTCAGGTTGCATATGCTCAGGGCTCAGGTGTCTAGGGCTCAGAGGGCAGGGTATGAATTTTGAGAAAGTTGGTGCCCCTAGCTTTCTGCATAGGAGTTCCGCCCAAGATGAGAATGGCATCGCCAGCACTGGCTAAGTGGTGCTGACGCAAACAAGCTTCGATTTGTTCAATGATGCCTTCTATAGAGCTGGCTGGCTGGTTCAGCAGCATCGGCATCACGCCCCAATATAGATTCATTTGACGATAGACAGCGAGGTCAGGGGTCAAGGCAATGAGCGGGGCGCGGGGGCGTTCAGCAGCAGCGAAGCGAGCTGTATAACCAGTCGTGGTGAAAGCAGCGATGCAGCGCAAGTCCATGATCTGATCGATGGTGTTAATTGCTTCACTTAGAGCGTGGGTGGCATCAATTTCGGCAGGGGGCAGGTTAGGAAACTCCAAAATCTGCTCTACTTCTACGGCAATGCGCACCAGCATCTCCACAGCCTGTACTGGAAACTCACCCACCGCTGACTCACCGGAGAGCATGACGGCGTCGGTACCATCAAAAATCGCATTGGCGACGTCGCTAGCCTCAGCGCGGGTAGGCCGAGGGTTGCGAATCATACTGTCGAGCATCTGCGTGGCTGTAATCACAGGTAAGCCGCGCTCGTTGCAGGCGCGAATAATTCGCTTTTGTAGAATTGGCACTTTCTCGGGGTTGACCTCGACCCCCAAGTCGCCCCGTGCCACCATCACACCGTCGCATTCGTCCAAAATAGCGTCCAGTTGGGCAACAGCCTGAGGTTTCTCAATCTTTGCCATGACTGGCACCGTTGCCCCCTTTTCTGCCAGCAGAGCTTTGAGGGCTCGAATATCTTCAGGGTGGCGCACAAAGCTCAGGGAAACCCAGTCCACGCCTTGAGCTAGCCCAAAATCTAGATCCTGCTTGTCTTTGTCAGTTAGAGAGGGCAAGCGCAGATTGAGGCTGGGCAGATTAACGCCCTTACGGCTTTTAAGAACACCACCACGAACGATCTGGCAAAGCACAGCGGGTGCTTCAATGGCACTCACAGTCAATTCCAAGAGCCCATCATCAAGCAGCACTCGTGTGCCCGGCTGGGCCTCTTCCGCTAGAAAGGGATAGTCGATGGGGACGGTATCTGGCTGTTCGGCAAAGTGGTCAATGGGAATCAGGGTTAAGCGACTGCCCTTGTGAAGCGTGATCTCTCCTTGAGGCAACTGCCCCACCCGAATCTTAGGGCCTTGCAAATCCTGCAGCAGCGTGATTGGCACATCCAGCTCGTCAGACACCGCGCGGATCAGCTTGACTGTGCGCGCGTGGTCCTCGTAACTGCCGTGGGAGAAGTTCAAGCGGGCAACCGACATGCCCGCCTCGATCAACTGCCGCAGCACCTCTGGGGAGCTGCTGGCAGGGCCGATCGTTGCGACAACTTTTGTGCGGTGGAGAAATGGGGGCATGCAATCACCTTTAACATTTGCCTAGCCGGACAAGGTGTTACCGCCCACACTTTAAGCAGAATGGGTAGGCTGGTTCCAGTTGTCAACTTGGTTTTGTGAGCAGAATGAGCAGCAGAGGACAAAGCGATGTTGGTTGATGAACTTCTGAGACGGTACGCAGCGGGGGAGCGCAATTTCCGCCGAGCAACCTTGTTTGCTGCTGAGCTGAGCGAAGTGAATCTGAGCGGTGCCGATTTGCGTGGGGCCAATCTAACCGGAGCCAAACTTGTAGCTGCTAATCTCAGCAAGGTTAAGCTCGGCATGGCCAACCTGACTGGAGCTAAGCTCTCAGTCGCTAACTTGAGTGAGGCTGACCTCAGTGCAGCTAACCTAGGCGGTGCTGATCTTAGTGGAGCCAAGCTTGAAGGCACATTCCTGGATGGCGCTAAGCTGACAGGCGCGATTATGCCGGATGGCAGTATTCATGGTTAAGGTCAGGGCTAATTCAGGACTAGTCCAGGGCTAAGTTCGGTAGATACAGCAGCCAAGGCAATCAGTTATTTCCAGGTTCGACTTAGTCGTCAAAATCTTTTACGACTTTCACCAAAATCCTCACAAGAGCGAAGGCTAATTCTTTCCGTTTTTTACTTGAGCCGCTAGTAGGAAAGCTTTCCAAACTTGGCAATCAACTTGCCTTCAAAGTCAATGCGCTACCCGAACTGAACTTCTAGGATGAAAGAGTAAGCAACTTGATAAGCCTAAGGAAGTTCCAAACAATGACACTACAAAGTGGTTACGTTCTTCTGCCTGGAGAGGGTAAAGCAGTTTGGTCAATGAGCGGTTTGACAACCATTAAAGCTTCTACTGAAACCACTCAAGGCAGATTTGGCTTATTCGAGCAACTATTGCCCCCAGGCTTTGAACCTCCAGCTCATGTTCATGAGAAGGAAGACGAGGCGTTCTACATTCTGGAAGGGGAACTCAGCTTCCGTTGTGGCAACCAAAGCGGTCGGGCAACGCCAGGTTCATTTCTATTTTTGCCGCGCGGTGTTGTCCACAGTTTCCGAATTGAAAGTTCGACTCCTGCCAAAATTCTGATCTTTTGTACTCCCGGTGGCTTCGAGCACTTCTTTGAAGAAATGGGAGAACCGGCACAACAACGCGAATTACCACCTAGGGAACAGCATGAGCAAGGGCAGCACGAGCCTGAAAAAATCACGCTATTGGCTGCAAAATACAAGCTCTCTTTGAAAGAGCCGCAACTTCAGTCCTAGACAGGAGCGAACCACGATTGCCAGAGGCAAGCCAAGCATATTACGCTGGCTTGACTCTAGCTTTTATCAACCAGTCTTTGCTTAGTAGAAACAACTAATCAAAACAATCAGGTTGCCTTCTAGTCTTTGGCTTTGACCGCTAACTTTGCGTTTCTAACTTTGTACCTCTAATACTTCCACAGCATCACCGCGACGGACTTCCCCTATGTTGGTATGAACTAAGTTCTGACCAAAAACAACACCGCTCTTCGCGCGCCGATAAGTGGCTAGTGTGACTAGAGGCTCTTTTCCCCGCTCGGCAGTGGCTTGGTCTGTAGTTGTGATCGCACAGCGTTCGCACAGTTTGACGCCCCGAAAGGTGGCATTGCCAATGCGCACTGCCCGCCAACCATCTTCAGCATAGGGCTCACACCCAAACACCACCAAATTCGGTCGAAAGCGGTTCATAGGCAAGGGAATTTCTAACCGCGCGTTGAGATCTCTCAAGGAAGCTTCCGAGATCACCAATAACGGATAGGCATCTGCAAAGCTGACCTGAGCGGGTTCGCTAATGTAGTCTGGCTCCACTGGTCGGTCGTAGCCCTCGCCAATGCGCACTAAACGGCAAGGAGTTTCGAGGAACGTACTTAACCACTCAGCCGCAGCTGAACCCTGGTCAACCGCCTGACATTGATCGTCCCAAACTGTCACCGACAAACGCTCGCTTGCTATGGGCGCGAGCGGGACGGAGAACTCAGGCATCCCTGGCGATGTCAAGCGCAGACTATCCGGCTCCAAAGCTGTTTTGATCAGAGCCAGACGCGGAAACGCCCGCTGCGTGAGGAAGCTTCCCTTTTCATCCACAATCAGCCAATTACGGTCATAACGCAGCCCCCAAGTATCTAAGTGGGCTGCATCCAGTTCAATGCCAGCACAGGACTTAACCGGGTAGACGTAAATGGCAGATAGAAGGGGCTGAGACATGCAGAATTCCTCGCCTTGTAACAGCAACACCCTATCGAAGGTTTAAAAGGGCGATGAGTTCGAGAATTCAGTTATTTTTTTAAGTATTGATAATCATTGCTTAGGTTCTGGAAGCAGTTACAACGCTCCGGCAGCACCCAAGTTAGGGCATCAAGTAGTTAGGGCATCAAGTAATGTTGCTAGGCGGCTGTGCCGAGTTTGGGTTTCAGATTTTGATTTTTGGCTTCCAGAAGTTGGAAAGCCGAGCAAGATACAGCAGCTCATGCAGCTGCTGTATGACCGTATTGGTACAGACTCAATGAAATGCTTACACAGTAACTTGTCATACCGACAGTCTGTATGATGAAGCGGAATTCTTAGGTCTGAGAGAATGTCATTGATTGAGGATGTTCTCAACTTCTGGTTTGCTGACGCCCACCAAGATCAAGCCAGCCTGCGTGCCTGTTCCAAAGTTTGGTTTGGCAAAAAAACAGACTTTGATGATCAAGTTCGGACTCAATTTGTTGAGGTTTATCAGCAAGCGGTTGCTGGCGATCTAGATAACTGGCGGCAGTCAGCTCAAGGCTGCTTGGCTCTGATTCTCCTATTTGATCAGTTTCCCCGCAACATGTTTCGAGGTAGCGCCCAAGCCTTTGCCACAGATAGCCAAGCGTTAGGTTTAGCCAAGCACGCCTTAGCGCAAGGGTTCGACCGCGAGCTGCTACCCGTTGAACGCTGGTTTCTCTACCTGCCATTTGAGCACAGCGAGTCCTTAAGCGAGCAGCAACGCTCGGTTGAGCTGCAACGGCCGCTCGAGGAACAGGTGCAAGGTCTAAATATTCTCCGCTACGCCCTGCGGCACCTTGAAGTGATTGAGCGATTTGGCCGTTTTCCCCATCGCAATCGGATTTTGGGCCGCTCTACTACAGCTGAAGAAGCGGAGTTTCTCAAGCAGCCGGGCTCGTCGTTCTAGCCATGTTGTTCTGATTACCTGACTCTAGCCTGTGGGTCTACAGAGACTGTTCTGACTAGTAAGGCTTGGTTCAAACTGAGGCAGAACCGCATCAGCCGTAACAATTGGCTCAAGGATAGTTGGCTCAGGGTTTCTTGCGAGCACTCGTGCCATTGATATCTTTGGTGATGTCTTTGGTCTCTTCGAGCAGACGCTCAATGCCAATAATCGCCCGGTCAGTAGCAATATCTTTAAGGGTGTGAAACGAAAAACGCCGCTTGTCCCCTTCGCGATTCCAGGCATCTAACAGCGCAGCATTGGGATAAGTGCCACTGTTGAGCTGCTCCAACAGCAACGGCCACAATTTCTTAATGGCACTGGCATCACCAACGTAGAGCCTTAAGTGACCGATGTGAGCAAGTGCGTAGACGCCAGAGGCCATTGCTTATAAAAGCAGGGAGAATTACCAGCAGTCTATTAGTGGTTGTGGTTTAACGCAACCATCTGCTCAACTGCCGCAGCTTCAGTCAAGGTCTTAGCGTTTGCTTGTAGGCTTGGCTTGCTTACAGGTTTTCTTGCAATTGCACCAATCACCCTGACCGGTTCACCTTCGGTTCACCTTATCAATTGACCTTGGTCAATCAGCTTGCAGAACTCTACTCAACTCTCCGCTGAACTCTCGCTAGTCGGCCCCAGGTAGCGGCTGAGCACAGGAGAGTAAACCTCGTAGATCAGGGAAAAGGGCGCTCCACCATGCCAAAACAGGTAGTGCCTCCCCCAAAATGGCCCAGGCATTTCGAAGGCTTCTTCCAAAGCCTTGTTGTGGCCCAGAAACAGGGTCCGAATATCTCGGTAAACTTCTCGGCGCGACTGACTCAAACTGATGCCGATGGGCAAGCTAGGGTCTGCCAGGTACTGATCAATCTGACTGGCTTGCCACCAGGAAACTGCATAGGACAGCCGTAGACCACTCTCGGTTCGCAACCAAACCTGTCGCCGCAGACGAGGGCCTGGAATGGCAGTCAGCTCTGCTGGCGCACCATCTGCATCAGACCCAATATCGCTGGCGTCCAAGATGTCTACCTGCACGGTTTCGCCAGTTAGCAGCCTCAGGTTTCGCGTAGCCGAGCCATCGCCCAACAGAAACATCCGCCAGGCTGGTGATAGATGGGCGGGTTGACCAGGCTGCAATAGATCTGGCCCAGCAGTCCAGACCGGTTTAAGCGCACACCAGGCTTCAGGCTGTGCCCCTGTCTCTGGGCTGTGGGCTGGCAAGGAAACAACGGCTCGTTTTACTCCTGTTGATCCCGCTCCTGTTGATCCCGCAGACGATTCTAAGCCAATGGCCTGCTGAGGGCTGGGCACTGACCGCTGTTCGAAACAGCCGATATCTTGTGACGCCGAGTATCCCTTCACCAGACCTCTTAACAAAACTTTTCACGTCCCTGACGGGATCATAAGCTAGGAGATGACCGCTTATCCACTGCTTCTGCCATTTGCCTGCTGTCATCGCTCGTCGTTGCTACCCTGGGCTGGACTTCGGCAAGCGATAAAGAACTTCATTTAGCTGTCCAATTGACCCTATAGCAACCCACGGGCCTTGAGTTCTGCCGCACACCACAACAGGGCCAAGGCACTCTTGGCATCAGGCATCTGGGCAGAGCTAGCCAAGTGCATCGCCTCTGCCGCATTCAGCAGAACTCGTTCGATCAACTCGCCGTTCTCAAGTGCCTGTGGCTGCTCTAGAGTCACCCCGAGCGCCAGAAAAACGTGGGAGCGCTCATCGCTGCGGCTGGTCGTGGGGTAAAAGCAACCTTGATAGAGCAGTTCGCGGCAAGTGCCACCGATTTCCTCAGCCAGTTCCTTACGGGCCACGGCTGCCAAAACCGTTTGGGAGACATTGGGATTGTAGGCATCAGGGTGGTCATGCAGGCCTCCAGCTGGCACTTCTAAGCACCACTGATCGACTGGGTAGCGGTACTGACGGATCAAGACTACGGTTCCGTCTGCCATCACGGGCACGATGAACACTGCCGCCGGTTGCTGCAAGTATTCGTAGGTGGTTGATTCTTGACCCAGCAGCAATTGGTCCTGCCGTAGCCGTAGCCAGGGAGTTGCCAAGAGACAGGTACTGCCTAGAAGGTGCCAGCCCAACTGCTTGCCCAACGGTTTGTCGGTCATCGTCACCCTACTGTTGATAATTTTTCTCATCTAGCGTTAGCTTGAGGAAGAGGGTTTTCCTCTCCCTTCGCTGTTCGTTGTTTGTTTGTCCCCTTACTTAAACACGTGCCCTATGTCTTCCCATAAATCGCCTTGCCGTGTTGCTGGCCGCATTGTCCGCTACGAAGCTGCTAATTCTGGTCAAATCAAGCATTTACGGCTGGCAACGGCTGGGGGAGAAGTGGAAGTCAAAATCCCCAAGTTTCTGCGCTCCACGGTGCAATCAAGTTTGCCTGCTGGAACCTGGGTCGAAGTGATTGGCTATCGCAAGTGGGCTGACAGCCAGATGGAGATCAAAGCAGCCCTGATTGTGGCAACTGGTACCGTGGCGACTGCTGTGCTAGAGGCAGAAACCGCAATGGAACCAAGTAAGCCAGCGGAGACCAGTGCCTCTGCCAAGCTAGGCACCATTCAGGTTTGTCAAAAGTCAGACTGCTGCAAGCGCGGTGGTACAGCGCTTTGGAACGCCTTGGAGACAGAGCTGGACCGACAGGGCTTGAGCGACCAGGTGAAGCTGAAGGGGACAGGCTGCATGAAGCAGTGCAAAGCAGGTCCTAATCTGGTGGTTTTGCCTGACAAGACCCGCTACACCTACGTCAAACCCCAACAAGTCCCACAGTTACTAGAGAAGCACTTCGGTGAAGTGTTCGCCCACCAGAAGTGAGCACTCAGGAACAAGTTATTAACTTGAGAATGCTTGTAGAAGCTTGACAAAGACTTGGTAGAGGCTTGCAGAGAACCCCTCTCGAACAGCCCCAGTACCGCAAATACAAGCTATTCTCAATTGGGGCACCACTGGCTTAGGCGATTGGGAACCACGATTTGAACCGCAATGCCAGAGGTCCCAATTATGAGCGGCCGGGTTGTACTCAACCACTCCACCCATGTTCCCGGCCTGATTCCGATTTTGCATGAACTAGCCCGTCGGGATGGCATTCAAACCATCACACCTGGCGTGCTCAGTTCTGCTCGGGCTCAGGCCCCTCGCTTGATTCTGCGTATCTCAACACCGATTCGAGGCGGCTTCAAGCTTCAAGCCCGTAAGGGAAAGACGGTGCAGGAAGTGTTTGTGATTACTCGCCTGAGCCAAGTTGACTTGGAAAGTGCCGTGGCGCAGGTGCTCGATCGCTAACTGCCTCTAGTCAGAAGCCCATTAACCCTGCAGTTAAGCTAATGCTCAGTCGACGCTGGAACCGCTTGGGAAAGACAAAGGGTTCAGGAGGCTACTTCCTGGTCCATAGAGCCAGCATGAGTACAGCGCAGCTACAGTTATTTTTAGGATCTCAACTTCAAGTACATTGAATTTCCTCAGTTTGGCAACAAGTTAAACTTTGGTTGTATTCATAATTTTCTCCTTGAGAGACTGAGTGAGCAGAAGTTGTACAGTATTCGAAGCCAAATTAAGCAGCAAACTCTATCTTTTAGGAAAGAAATCTAGCTTCTTATTCAATTGGCTTCGGGTCACTTGTCCAACATCCTTATCCTAAAAAAAGGCACTCAATAGCGCACAAGGTTTTCTGAAAATCAAATTCTAGATTTAGCAACGGAAAATTGCTTGAACGGAAGCTGCCACAAATCTATTACAGGAGATCACAGTGTGATCTCCTGTAATAGATTCGGTCTAGGCCCTAATCTAGAAGCCCAATTTAGGGCGTATCAGCCTTAGCAACCGTGGGCAAGCTACCCTGACGGTAGACCTCCGGTAACTTGGAGCGATTCACAGAAAAGCCTGATCCAGGTTGACCGGCCCCATAGGTGAGCCAGTAGCTCCAAGCCAGCAAGCGGAACCAGAGCAGCGGATTTTGCGGCTCGATCCAGCGCTGCATCCAGCGCAGAAATGGCGGAACCCAACCAGCCAGCAACACATTTAGCAGAGCATTCCAAGTAAAGCTTAGATAGCTAACCAGCCAGCGCAGAGCATCTCTCGGTCCAGCCAATTCCCAAATCCAGGGCAGCAGAGCTGGGTTGGTGAAGGCAGCCCGGATCGCCATGCGGTTGAAGGCCAGCCAACCAGCGCGATCTTTAATAAAGGCATCGGCAATCTCAGGCGACTCCCCGGCCAAAATGCCGAAGAAGGTATTGAGCATTGAGTTCACCCGTGCAGGTGGCAAATGCTTGCCGGTAGGGACCATCATGCCTTTGGAGAACAGCCAGGTGACGGCGACGTTGCTTTGGTAGGCACGGATGCGGTCCAGTTCGCCAGAGGCTAACAGGTCGTACTTCAAGGCTGTGTCTAGCAGCTCAGTCAGACGGGGCAGATTGCGCACCAGTGAGCCAAAGCCGGTAAAGACTAGGGGCGATTGCAAAGCCGCCGCATCCCCAACTGCAATCAGTCGGTCAAATCCCACCCGCCGCGAAGTGGCTCCAGTACTGAAATGTCCTGGAATGTAACCGAAGGTCGCTTTTTTCCAGACCAATTGGTCCAGATCGCAACGACGATACTCCGGCAAAATTGCGAAAAAGTCTTCGTACATTTCCAGCAGCGAGCCAGGATTGTCGGGGTGCACTTGGTGGTAGTGGAACAGGTAGAAGGTCAGGTCCTTGCCCTCGCCAGGAAACAGCTCCCAAATCAACTGGCGTCCCCGCGAAATATCGCCGTGACTGTAGAGCACATCGCCGTAGCGCGAGTCCCAAACCCCCGGCTCAAAACCATCAGCAATCACTGCACCAACCGTGGGGCAAACGCTGTCAAAAGCTTTGCCACCATTGAGTTCCCAATTGAGCTGCCAAGCAATGGGAGAGGCAGTACCCATCGCATCGACCACTAAGCGCCCTTGATAATAAGCCAGTTCACCGGTGGGCAGGTGCCGCGCCGCCACTACCGCTCCTGTGGCGTGGCTATAAACCTGCTCAAACTCAGTCTGATCGCGGATCTCGCCACCTAAGTCGCGTAGTTTTTGACCGCACAACCGCAACAGCTTCTCAGAATCGAGCGCAATGTTTAAAACCGTGGGCGTATGTAAGACGGGGGCCCGAGCTTGAGGCGGATTATTGGCATCAAAGAATTTATTGAAGCCATCTACATATTCACGGGCGATCAAGCCCTCAAATTCAGCCTCACTTAACAGGCCGATTTCAATCAGACTCTGAGCTTCAGACCGCGAGATATTCCACTCCCGGTTCATCCGACCAAAGGGCAAGCGCTCCAACAACAGCACGCGGTATCCGAGCCGGGCCATCACTGCCGCATGAATGACCCCGAGGGCACCGCCCAGGTAGATCAGGTCGTATCGAGAGGTTGCAGGCTCAATATTGGGCGGCAGTCCTTGAATCACCACTTCACGCGGCTTTTGGGGAGAGCGCACACTTTGACGCCAGCGTTGCTCCCACCAGTAAGCCCGCATCAAATCATATTCACCGTCAGGAAATCTTTGAAAATACTTAACGGTAAGTGGGTATTTTTGCTCAAGCGCTTCAAAAATCGACTGGCTGTCCGGATTGAAGGCGGGAGGCTCTGGATATACGCAGGGGAAGCGACGACGCACCTGCTGCTCAAGCTCCCTCAAAAGCTGGGGTTCTCCCGGCAGCATCTGCTGAGCCCAGCGAAATGCTTTTAAGTAGGTAGTGCGCTGCACAGACCAAACAAAGATGCTTAATTCCCCGCCTGCAAGGGCAAGCCGGATTCCGTCAGGAGTCACCGTTCGAGCTGGCTGCTCTTGGCTTACCGTAGCAGCCAAAACTGGCTGAAACTCTCGCTGGAGCCAGGCCCGAACCGCCTCAAGATCGGGGGTAGGAACTTCTAGATACAGTCGCTCGTACATCGTGCTCAAAAAATTGTCACCTCAGCTACTCGCTGGATTGAAAGTGCGCTATACTTACACCACTTCTTTAGACTTCAAGAAAGTTAACACACTTCCTCATTTTTTAATTTTTAAGGAAACACACTGATGAATTATCCCATTCCCTCTAGTCCTGAAGAAATTGTTGCCTTACGCCAGCGTCCTGTGGACGAGGATTTGATCGCAGCAGCAATTCTGGGCGTCATTCGCGTCGCCCGTGCCCAGGGTCAATCTCTGCCGGATGTGATGGCTGAACTGCGTCGAGACGACCAACTGCTCGATCCAGATCTGCGGCGGTGGCTCTGCGGTGTAGTTGAGCAGACTTGGACCCTGGTTTAGCTCTGCTTTAGACCTGATTTAGACGCTGGTAGCGAACTCAACTAAACACCATAAGCGCCCTAACAGCTTGCTCTAGGCTATTTGATCATCTTGAAACCAGGCCGTGATGGTCGTAGTTCAAGGTATTTGTAACAGTCTCTAGAAGGCCCTGCTCTAGGTAGGGCTTGGTGAGATAGGCGTTAGCGCCTAATTCCAGTGCCATCTGACGGTGCCGGTTGCTGCTGCGGGAGGTCAACATGATCACAGGAATTTGGCTCAAGGCAGGATCTTGGGCTCGATAGCTCAAGAGTTCAAAACCGTTGAGGCGCGGCATTTCAACATCGCAGATCATCAAACTCACCGCATGTCGTCGCAGTTGCTCCAAGGCTTCTTGACCATCCCGAGCTTGCACAATCAGGTAGTTCGCCTTTTGCAGCGTTAAGGCGAGGCTTTGGCGCAGCGTAATCGAGTCATCGACTACCAGGATTGTGGGTCGTCCATTGGCTGGTGCCTTAGGCAATTCCTTCAACAGAGGGGGCTGGGCCAGTTGCCCCGGAGGAAGCGCAGCAGAAGCAGAACTAGGAGGAGCAGGAGCAGACGGGGACGCCTCAGGTGAGCCCACTAATTGGCTTACTAATTGACCTGGCAATTGACCCGGCAACTGGCCCGGTAATTGCACTAACTGACCCGGCGCTTGCGACGGAGCAGCCACTGCTGCTTGCTCTAAGACGTAATGAATGAGTGCGGCACCATCCAGGACCAGCGCTAAACGCCCATCCGCCAAGACACTACAACCAGAAACATAACTAGGGGGCGCAATCAGAGCCGTACTCACCGACCGGATGACTAGATCTTGTTCGCCTAGAATTTGGTCAACTTCTAGCCCCAAGCTGTGAATTCCTGATTGCAACAGCAGCAGCGGTTTGGGTAGCAACGTCTCACTGCTGGCATAGAGAGCAATACCTTGGGTCTGGCTCTCAGGCAAAGGTGAACTATATGGCAGGAGGTTGGCCAGTTGATGCAGGGGAACTGGATGCTCATCTTCGCCCTTGTACCAATCCAAAACTCTTTGTCCTTGCCAGAGTTGAATCTGCTCTGCTTCTGGCATCACAATCTGCTCTAGGGCATCGGCAGTAAAGGCGTAAACTGCCCCGCCAGCCTGACAAACAAACAACCGAGAAATGGTCAAGCTGAGAGGAATTTGCAACGAAAAGGTCGTTCCCTGTTGCAACTGTGAACGCACCGTCACCGAACCTTGCAGGGATTGTAATTGCGATCGAACAACATCCAAGCCAATACCACGCCCAGATAAATCACTAACCTGGGCCGCCGTGGAGAAGCCAGGTTCAAACAGTAAAATTGAGACCTGCTCGTTAGAGAGATGATCTAGCTCCTCTGCCGCTAACCAGTTCACTTCGAGCGCTCGGCGGCGGATCTGTTCCGGATTAATTCCTTGCCCATCATCGCTGACTTCGATGATTGTCTTTCTACCCTGGTGATAGGCGTGGATATGGATTTGTCCGGCGACTGGTTTGTTGTGTTGCAATCGGACTTGACGCGGTTCAATTCCGTGGTCAAAGGCATTGCGGACTAAATGTAGCAAGGGATCATAAAGTTTTTCAGCAATGGCTTTATCGACCAAAACCTCACTGCCGTGAAGATGCAGCTCAACAGGTTTGTCGTGCACAGCGGCGAGTTGTTGCAACAGGCGAGGAAAGCGATTAAAAATCGTGCCCAAGGGCAACATTCGCGCTGCAACTAAATCGTCTTGAGTGTTGGTGAGTAGGCGGCGCTGCTGGTCTAAGACTTGACTGGATTGTTGAACGTGAAAGTCAATTCCCTCAGCGGCTTCTTCGAGTTGCACAGTTTCTTCCCACGCACTCTGTAGAAGCACATGAAATTCGCTGTAGGGATCCATTTCAAGGCTGTCGAAGCGATAGAAGGGAGCCTGCTGTGCCCCTGCTAGGGTTTTGACCGGTTGCCGTTGCGGTTTGGTTACTAATCGGTCTGCCCAGTCGCGGAGCTGACTCAGGGTTTGCTGGTGTCGCTGCAATTGCTGCAGCAATGCCTGAACTGAACTCTGGCTTTGCTCATTGCCAAGAGCTTGGCGGTTCTGGTTGGTCAGCAGTTCACCGGCCAGGTAGTTTAGGCGTTCCAATCGCTCTAGCTCGACCCGCACGCTCTGAGCTGGGGCGCTGGCCTCTTGGGGTTGAGATGCCGGACTAGGACTGAAGCTGGCTGCTTGGGGCGCTGCGGTTGGTGGGGGCGGGGGCTGAAAGCCTGGCTCTAGGTCTGATAACAGAGTCTCCAGGCTCTCTAGGCCCTCTCCGACCTGTGGCTCAAAACTGGACAGACTCGGCGCTGGCGTTTGATCTGGCCAGCTTTGGTCCGGCCAAGTTGAATCTTGCTGTATTTGGTCGGCCTCTATTTGGTTGGACCGTGTTGAGTCAGGCTGTGTTGGATCTAGCCAGGATTCGTCGGCCTGTGTTGAGTCAGGCTGTGTTGGGTCTAACCAAGTCGGGTCGAGCAGTTGCTCCAAAGGCTGTGCCTCTAAAGCCCAACCTTCAGGCGGTAGCTCAGAGCTTTCCTCCACAGGCCACTGGCTCACCTCAGCCGTCAAGCTACTAAAGATATCCTCCAGGCTGGGAGTTTCTAAAGTCTCTGCTGCCACCTCTGCGGCGACAGGCTGAGTAGGAACGATTAAGGCTTGCAGTGCTGGCGATACAGCCCCACCACAGTCCCGGTCCCCCGCCAGTACAGCCGCCTGTCCCTGCTGGAAATCAGCTAGAGCTAGTTGAGCAATCGTCAGCGCTTGATCAGGGTTGGCGTCGAGCGACTGAAGCGCAGCTTGCGCAATGCTGCCGAATCCTGGCAAGTTTAAAGACTCTGCTAGACCAACAAAGACCTCGGCTTGAGTGCGCAGGCTTAAGGCAATGATCCCATCCGAGCCATTTGAGCTATCTAAGCTCTCGGCTTGCGCCACAGTAGTGGCTAATTGCTCTAAGCGCTTGCTCACTCCAGTTTCGAAGATTGATTGGGTAACATCAAAACCCAATTCGGCAGAGGTTGGAATCTGCGCTTCCTCATCGAAACAATCACCTAACCGGCTCTGAAGTTGTGTAAACACAGCCGCAGCTCGGTCAAAAATTTCTGCCTCATTGATTGCACTGCCGGTGAACTCCGCCATCAGCGGCAATCGCAAGCATTCATAGCCTTGAAACAGTAGAGCCTCCAACTCTAGGTCAATAACCACATCTGGGTTATAGAGCGACTTGAAGACATTTTCCAGGGAATGAGCCACCGTTTTGACCGTCTCAAGCCCCACGCTGGCAGAAGCCCCTTTGAGGGTGTGGGTCATGCGCATGAGGGTGTGCACTTTGGCAATGCTGTAGCCCTCCCGCAAATTGAGAAGCTCCTGCTCGATGGTTTGCAACAGCTCCGGTGCTTCCATCAAGAAGAAGGCGTAAGTCTGATCTCGAATGCTGGGGTCAGCGTTCATGCAATTCTCCACAGGGCTTTTATTGGCAAGTGCACTTGGAATCGCAACCTTAGAATCGGAACAAAATCGCAACGGTGGCTATGGTGCTGGCTTAGAGATGACCCTTACAAATAGGACCTTACAGATGGAGCCGCTCGCAGGGACGTTCCAGGGCAAATACAAGGCAGATACAACGATTCATTTATTGGTTGACTTTGAACTGGCCCACACTGACTTGCAGCTCATCCGCCGTCGCCAGCAACGCGTTGAAGGAGGCAGAGATTTCAGCGGAGTCTCCAGAAGTTTTGTTGGCAATTTCCGCCACTGCGGTCATCGATTGGGTAACCGATTGCGCCTGCTCATTTTGTAGAAGTGCCGTTTGGGTGATGTCCTCAACGAGTTGGCTAATCTTGGCTGTGGCCGCGACGATATCGTTTAGACTTTGGCGAGTTTCGTTGACCAAATCAGTTCCAGCCACGACTCGCTGAATCCCCGTTTCCATCGCCGCCGCAACCGCACTGGTTTCGCTTTGAATCTCCTGCACCAGCTTCTCGATGTCGGTGGTTGCAGCTGCAGATTGCCGCGCTAAAGAACGAACCTCATCCGCCACCACAGCGAAACTACGCCCATACTCACCGGCACGGGTAGCTTCAATCGAAGCGTTCAGCGCCAGCAATTGAGTTTGCGCTGTGAAGTTGCTAATCAGGCTCACGACCTTGAAAATCTTCTGGGAGGATTCGCTCAGACGCTTGATTTTCTTGCCTGTTTCAGCCACCGTTTCACGGATTTCTAAAATGCCATCGACCGTGCGGTTCATGGCGACATCACCGGCATGTACCGTCTGATTGGCCTGCTGAACTGCCACTTTGACCTGTTGCGCGCTGGCTGATACTGCCTGAGTTGAGCCACTCATGAGTTGGATCTGCTCAAGAGTTTGAGCAATCTCTCGAAACTGCTGAGACGCTTGATTGGACAAGCCTTCTAAAGCCACTTTGCTACTGCGCGAGGTCAGCGACACATTGGCCGCCGCCGTTTGCATTTGCATCACAACTTGGCGCAGGCTTTGAATGGTTGTGTTGTAGGCGTCGGCAATTGTGCCCACTTCATCCTCGGTGACTGGTGCTCGCACCGTCAGGTCGCCACCTAGAACTGGACGCACAGAAGCCAACACCTGAACAGCGTGGTTCTGAAGTTGCTCTTTGGCTGCTTTTTCTCGCTCTGCAGCCTCAGCAAGTTGCTGTGACTTTAGTCGCAGTTGTTCGAGGTATTCTGCCTGTTGCAAAGCGACGCCGAACTGAGTGCCGATTTGCACCATCACATTGACATCTAGCTCTTCCCATTGTCGGGGGCCAGAGTTTTGATAAGCCGCCAACAGCCCCCAGAGTTTGTTCCCTTGAAGAATTGGCACAATGACATAGGCTCGGGCTTCATACCGTTCCAATACATCTAAGTAGCAGCCTGGAAAGCCCGCTTGATAAATGTCATTGACAACCTTAAAACGGGCTCCTCTGCCGTAGGCACCGCCTTTAGTATCTTGTAAATAGGTGTCTACTGGTCTGAGCTGGTCTTGACCCAGGTATTTAGCACTGCACTCCGAGATATTTGCTTCAAACGTGCCGTTCTCCTGTTTATCTTGTAGGAGAGACATCCAACCACTAGCAACAGACTCAGCTACAAACTTCCCGCTCCAATCTGGCTCAAACCGATAAACTACTACCCGTTCAGCTTGGAGCAGACTGCGAACTTCTTTGGTGGTGGTTTTGAAAATGATATCAAGGTCAAGGGTTCTGCGGATCTTGTCAATGACTTTAGAGACTAAGCGCTCTCGTTCGGCGACTTTAGCTAGTTGTGTGGACTGGGCTCGCAGTTGATCCAGGTATTCAGTTTGTTGCAAAGCTACGCCTAACTGGGTGCCGATTTGCGTCAGCAGTTTGACTTCTTCTTCTTCCCAATGCCGAGGCCCACTATGCTGGAAGGCCGACAGCAGTCCCCAAAGTTTTTGCCCTTGAACAATAGCAACGACCAAACAAGATTTAACGCCGAAGTTCTCTAGAGCTTCAACGTGGCAGTCGGTCAGACCCGCAGTGTAAACGTCATCAACGACTAGCGGTTCGTTGCTGCGGAACCTACCGCCTTGGTGTTCGTTGAGATAGGGATCTTCCCAGCCACTACCCACTAGTTTCGGCCAGCCGCCGGACTCAGACTCCACCACAAAATCGCCGAAGTAGTCTGGGCGGAATTTGTAGATCGCTAAACGCTCTACCCCCAACAGTTGCCGAACTTCTTGCGCTGTGGTTCTGAAGATAGTGTCGATGTCTTGAGCTTGACGAATCTTGTCAATGACCTTGGTGGCTGCTTGTTCCCGTTCGGCAACCTGCTTGAGCTGCTTAGACTGCGCTTTGAGCTGTTCCAGGTATGTAATTTGCTTCAAGGCA
Organism: Leptolyngbya sp. FACHB-261; assembly: GCF_014696065.1. Taxonomy (NCBI): domain Bacteria; kingdom Bacillati; phylum Cyanobacteriota; class Cyanophyceae; order Leptolyngbyales; family Leptolyngbyaceae; genus Leptolyngbya; species Leptolyngbya sp. FACHB-261. The sequence continues at coordinate 279,321 of NZ_JACJPL010000024.1, forward strand.
GCGTTGAATTGGGCAACGATTTGCTCTAGCAAATAGATCTCTGATTTCTCCCAGTTGCGTGGGCCAGAGTTTTGGTAAACCCCTAGCAAACCCCAAAGCTTTTCATCCTCAAAAAGCGGCACAATCAGGTAAGCTCGGACCTCAAACTGCTCCAAGATCTCAACGTGGCAGAGTGAGTGGCCTGCCTGATGAATATCATTGACCGCAAAGGTTTCATGATGCCGATAGCGGCCCCCCTGCGTTTCCTGTAAATGGCTGTCTTCCCAAATTGTTTTGATATTCGGTCCAACCAGTTTCACCCAACTAGCGCCCACAGATTCTGAGATAAATTCGCCGCTCCAGTTGGCATCGAAACGGTAAATAGCAACGCGGTCAGCCCGTAATAGATTGCGAACTTCTTGAGTAGTCGTCTTGAAGATAGCCTCTAAGTCAAGGGATTGCCTGATTTTGTTCAGGATCTTCGTAACCGACTGTTCTTGTTGAGTCTGAAGTTGCAGTTTGGCGCGAAATTCCAGCGGCTGCAAGGCAACCGTTAGCCTGGTTGCAACCTGGTAGAGCAGATTGATCTCTGCTTCCTCCCAACGGCGCGGCGCAGCGCATTGCTGGACCACAAGCAAGCCCCAGATTTGACCTTCAAACCAAATCGGTAGACTCAAGCTAGCCTTGACTTGCAGTTCCTCCAGCAGTTTCAACTGGTAGGGGCTAAGCTCAGCCGCATAGATATTACTGATGGCGACGACTTGCTGCTCATATTCCGCGGCTTGGTCAGCGCCAAAACAAAGAACTGGCAAGGTTTCACCGAGCGATGGTGCCCACTTCCGGCTGACCGCCTCGGCGATGACTGTGCCCTGGCTTTCGGAACTGAGACGATAGATCAGCACCCGATCCGCTTGCAAATAATGGCGGATCTCAGCTGCCGTTAGCTTCAGCAAATTGTCCAGATCTTGGCCCTGCCCCAAGTGCCGCGTAATGGACAGCAGTTTTTCCCGCTCCGCTTTCAGTTGTCGTTCAGTGGCTTCGGTCCAACTGGCCAGAAACTGCTTGCGGACACCAGCGATAAAATTTTCAATTTGTGTAACTTTAAGTTCTAAAGCAGACTTCTCTGGCTCTGCCGTTTTCTCCAGCTCTGATTTGAGCGAGGAAACAACAGCACTGATTTGTTGAAAAGGGGAGCTAGGATTCGCTAGGTTCTGAGTGCCATTAGTGCCATTAGTGCCGTTAGTGCCGTTAGTGCCATCGATTGGCTTTGAAGTGGCTTCAGACTGATGCAGCATGGACATGGATAAGACCTCGATTATTCTTTAAACTAAATGACCACAAATTGGGTGAGCCTAAATGGGGTGAGCCTAGACAAAGTGAACCTAGACCAATCGCTCAACCCATAAAACTTAGCGATGACAAGTCTGCCAGAGAGGAGCCCGAGCGATCGCAACAACATCAAGAACGGCGCTGCCAGATTCAGTCAAGTACCCCTGGATAAAGGGCAAAAGTCTGGATGGGAAAAGAGCAGCAGTAGCAGGCTGAATTTGCCGAATTTCATGCGGCTCAATGTCATTGACTTGCGGCACCACTAAGCCTAGAACTTGGTTGCGGATCTGCACCGTGATCACCATCCGAGTTGCCCAAGCTTCCACAGTGGACAGAGCCTGAGGTAAGCCTAGAAACTGGTCTAAATCGACTAGCCACAGCATCTCCCCTCGCCAGTTGTAAAGGCCCAGGACACAACCGGGCATCTGCGGCACTGGCAAGATTTCTGAGCTAGCGATCTTGAGTACCTGTGTAATCACATCCACAGCGAGCAAGGCGGTATCTTGCCCTAGGCGAAAGCGTAAGAATTTTTGTTCAGATTCTCCAGGATCAGCTGCTACAGACGCTAGAGTTGCGTCCAGATCTGCAGCCCGTTCTAAAGGCGAGGTAGGATTTACAGATAGTGCCTGCTTAACAGAATTCGACATCATTCTTGTCCTAAATGATGACCTAAAGCTTAATCAGTTGTCGGACAACTGTGAGCAGTTGTTGAGGGTCCACCGGTTTAGGCAAATAGGCATCTGCGCCCAACATATTGCCCCAAATTCGGTCAACTTCGGTGCTCTTAGTGGAGCACATCACGACAGGAATTTGGCTGGTCACCGGATTCTTTTTCAGCTCTCGACACAGCTCAAAACCGCTTTGGCCCGGCAGAATTACATCTAGAACAATCAGGTCCGGCTTTTGAAAGCCCAGCTTCGATATGGCCTCCTCACCGCTGCGCACACACACGACTGAAATCCCCAATTGCTTGAGATAACGCGACATCAATTCCGCATCAGTCAAGCTATCTTCCACCAGTAAGACAGTGTTCACAAGATCACCTTTCGGAAACAATAAATTTAGGACAGAGCGGCTTTTTGAGCACTAGTAGGCAGAGGTAAATATTTGCGCAGCAGTGTCAATATCCGTTGGGCTTCAATCGGTTTAGCCAGAAAATCTGATGAACCGACCACCTTAGCTCGGACTCGATCCACAATGCCGTCATTCCCCGTCAAGATAATCACAGGCGTTTTCTTGAAAATAGAAACCCTGCGAATCTGTGCGCAAATCTCATAGCCACTGGCAATGGGCATTACCAGATCCAAAAAGATCAGATTAGGCTTAGTTTCTAGCAGGATAGGTAGGGCCTGTAAGGGATCTTGAATCCCCACAAACTGGTAGCCAGACTGAAGCAAAATCGACTCCATCAAGCGGCAGTCCATCGGGCTGTCATCAACGCAAGCGATCAATAATTGGGGCTGGTCCCCTGTTGGCTGATTGGAAATTGGCTGATTGGGATTTGACTGATTGGGTGCTGACTGATTAGGACCATTAACCTGGGATCGACCTGGTTCTGCAGCCGGGTTAGACTTCGGGCCAGTGTTTGAGCCAACGTCTGAGCCAGCCTTTGGGCCAACCTTTGAATCAGTGCTTGTCTTTGGGGAAGCGAGATCAGGAATAGCCACCAGTCCCATAGTCCCCTTGTGAATGTAGGGCATCAGTGACTGAGTCAACACCAATAGGTCCTTCCTCATCAGAATGGCTAAATCTCGGAGCGTCCGTTTGCCATCCATGATCGCGACAAGCGTCTGGTAGAGACTGGGTGAAACTTGCCTTTGTAATTGCTCAGGCTGCTGAACAATCGGCGCTAAATTTGGCGAACAGTTCTTCAGCCCCGCGCGGCACCAAGCATCCCAAACTTGTTGAGTGGCTTGGAGTGCATGTTCAGTATTAATCAGTGCCAGGGACGACTCTAAGCTGTCCTGCTGGAAACAGGTAAAGGTCAATTGCTCAGCCTGTTCCCGTTGCTTGACATCAAACAATGCCTCGGCCACGGCACCGCGAATCAAAGCAGCCGCTTGCTCTCCTGTAATCATCTGCCGCTTGGCAAGGGTGAGCAGCGCCCGGTAATCCCAGTAGCCTTGGTGGCCATCGGGCGAAAAGCTAAGGGCGGCGTTCAGGTCCAGTTTGGGACAATGCTGCGAGAGCAGCCGATAGCGGGCTCGAACGGGGTGTAAGCCGCCCTTAACCCAAACTAAACGCCCGGAAGACAAATAGAATCGCCATTGCAACCCACTTGCAGCTTGGACATCAAGCCAACCTGAAAACTGAAGCTGCCGAAGCGATTGAAGTTGGCTATCAAGGCCGTCAAGGGCTTGATGAACAGAGGTCATCCTGTAGTCTCTACTTCTGGTAGTGAACCAGCGGTCCCTGGTTTGTGGTCACTGAAGTAGATGCACTGAAATCTGCGCCTTAGCGCTGCACTCTCGTTTGAGAGCCGCCGTTTAGAGTCGCGTTTTGCCCCCAAGGTCAGCCTGGGAGTGACTAGGCCATAAAACCTCGAATGCTTTCCAGATCACATAATCTAGGATTGAGTCCTCGGTGTATACACGGAAAACCAGATTTCACCCTCTCTTGATTCTTCGATAAACCCCGTGTAAATACCGGATGGCTATAATCTTTCTTAAGCTATATCTTCATCTCAAATGGCCTGAGAGCTTGAGAATCTGAGGCTTACAGTCCCCCTCACAGCCCCAAGTCCGCCCGTGCTGCTGCTGCTGCTTGCGCAACCACGTCAAGCGGCAGTTCTTGCCAAGCCGTTTCGCCCACCTCAGCATAGAACTGCTGGTCATAGGCCCGCGTTTGCATCACTACGGGCATCGGCACTGCGTGACCCAGCACCAGCGCTTGCTGTTTGGAGTCCAATTTAGCCAGCACCGCACGCAAATTTTGCCCGCCGGAGACGCCTGTAAAGATCGCCTCAATATCTTTTTCGTCATTGAGCAGGGCAGTAATCCGTGTGCCAATCTGCGACATCACCTCGTTGTCGATTCCAGAAGGACGCTGATCGACAATCAGTAAGGTCACAAAATATTTGCGCATCTCACGGGCAATCGTGCCAAAAATCGTCTGCCTGGCAATCGCTGGGTCTAGAAATTTATGCGCTTCCTCGATGGTGATCACCAGTTGCCGGGGTCGGTCGCTGGGATTTTTGGTCTGCAAAAAGTGCTCTGCCTTGCGCACATAGCTAGCGTGAATGCGGCGGGTGATCACGTTGGTTGCCAGCATGTAGGCCAGCAGATTTGATTGCGAACCAAACTCAATCACCACATGCTTACCCGATTCCAGGGCATCTAAAATCTGCGCCACATAGTTATGAGGGCAGGCGCTACGCATATATTTCAGCCCGTCCAGCCGTGTGAGCTTGCGCTGCAAGGCCATGATTGAAGATTTAGAGCCCATTTTGGTTTCGCAGAACTCTTGAATCTCCTGATTGGACAGGCTCAGCAGCCGGGTAATCCAACTTTTTCCAAACTCATTGCGCAGGATAATTGCGTTCTCTAAACTGGCCTCCGAGAGGTTTAGCTCACTGCTGACCAGCATCAAATCTTCGACTTCGATCTGGTCGTAGCTGATGTAGAGCTCCTGGGCATCACGTACGCCACGCCGTTGGGTGGATTCGGCATCTAGGGTGTAGACCTGAACCTCACTGGGAAACAGTTGCCGCAGACCTTTGACCGTGTGAAAATGCTTGCCCTCCGCTGCCGCTTCCCAGCCGTATTCTGAATGCATATCGAAGATTAGATTCACCGCAGCCCGCTTGCGAATAATGCCGGACAGCAACAGGCGAGTCAAAAACGATTTGCCGGTGCCCGACTTACCAAACACGCCGTTGCTGCGTTCGACAAAGCGGTCGAGATCCAGACAAATCGGCACCGCCATATCGATAGGCTGCCCCACCGAAAAGTTACGGCGGTGCGGATCATCTTCCCAGCCAAACACCACCCGAAAATCGCGTTCTGAAGCGTCGTAAACCTGGCTAAAGTGACTGGGCACCGTTTTGACCGGCAGCAATTCTAAGGTCGGCGAACTGCCATCATCCAGGTTGGAATCGCTGATGAACATCAGCATTGGCGTTAAGCTCACAGTGCCAAAGGTACCGGTTCCCGCCAAAACTTCAGTGAGAAAAGTATTGCTAGGGTCGGGAGGATTCGACAAAATTCGTGCGCTAGCAGTGCCCAGTTTCACATCGGTCAGAATGCAAAAAAAGCGAGTGCGCTGGCCCTGCACCACCAGAAATTTTCCCACTCGCATTTCTTCCACTGAAACATCCGGATGCAACCGGACTTCAATGCCTTCACTCAAAGATCCCTGGATCACCGATCCCAAGGGGCGCAGCATTTCCATGCAATCCAATACCTTTCGGGCACCGTAATCTGCGACTATATTAATCCTCTGAGTTCACATTTGACATTTATGGCGATTTTGCCTCCCCAAATTGTTCTAGATCCGCTTTTACAAACTTGGCTACGCGAAGATATTGGCCGAGGCGACCACACTACCCAAGGCCTATTTCATCGTTCATCGAATGTTGAAACCCCTAGGGGTAGCGCTCAATGGTTAGCAAAAGAAGCAGGCGTGATTGCAGGCTTACCTCTAGCCACTCGCATTTTTCAATTGCTAGATCCTCAAGTTCAATTCACGGCCCTGGTACCGGAAGGCAAAGCTTGCGATTCTGGCACTGTGATTGCGCAAATGCAGGGACCCATGGAGGCCCTGTTGATCGGTGAGCGCACAGCCCTCAACCTGACCATGCGTCTGTCTGGAGTCAGTAGCCTGACGCGGCAGTATGCCGACAAAATTGCTGACTTAGCCACACGCCTGGTGGACACGCGCAAAACTACCCCCGGTTTACGCCTGCTGGAAAAATACGCCACTCAATTGGGCGGCGCGATCAACCACCGCCTGGGCCTGGATGATGCCGTGATGATCAAAGACAATCACATTGCCGCAGCCGGTGGCATTGCTCAGGCCGTGCAACGCATTCGTGCCTACTTGCCGTATCCGCTCACGATTGAAGTAGAAACGGAGTCACTAGAGCAGGTGGCTGAAGCGCTGGCAGCAGGCGTGGAAATCATCATGCTCGACAATATGCCCATCGCCCAAATGCGAGAGGCCGTCGCTTTGATTCGCCAGCAGAATCCTGCGGTCAAAATCGAAGCCTCTGGCAACATTACCCTCACCACCCTGCGCTCTGTCGCTGAAACCGGCGTGGATTATATTTCCACCAGTGCGCCTGTAACTCGGTCTTCCTGGCTAGATATCAGCATGGATCTGCAGGGACCAAGTTATGACTCTATTTAGCGAGTGCTTGCTAACTGGTGCTCGCTAATATCAACAATATCAGCTCATTTTTTAGTCACTACCCGTTTGCCCCCTCCCAACCTCCCCTTGCCAAGGGGAGGAGCTGTAGGTGGTGAGGTTTTGATTGGCGGCTCTCATCGAGAAAATTGGGATAACTGGTGCTAGCTAATTGGCACTCGTTAACGGGTACTAGCGGCTGACTTAAGCTTGCAGGTTCGATTGCATTGCTCATTAAGCCTTCTGCTTTTATCAAGCAGATACAGGATAATGTAGCTTTAACTACCAATTACAGTGCGGTTCGGTGAGCTAAGCGGGTGAGTTCAGAGCTAAAGAACTAGGGTATCTAAGGTAGAGCCTAGTGATGACAAAAAAGCTTAGAACTTCATCCAGTTTTAACTGAGCTTTTACTTCTTCTGCTTGTACAGCCTGGCTCCCAGGCTTTCAGCTTCGCCCCTTCATCTCAAACCATAATCATTGTCTTCAATAAAGTTTCTGTAAAGCTCAAGCTAAGTTTGCTGTTTACCGGTTGAACATGCAAGTATTTACACGGAGTTTGTAAACTTTACAAGGCGCATAGCTTCTTGGGCTGGAAGTGGAACTTGCCCCGTCCATTTCCACCGTTCTCTCTTGCTGTTTATGGTCAGCTGAGTAATGAAAATCTTAAAGCTTCCTTACCCAATTGCAGCCGCAGCCTTAGCAACCACAACAGCTGTCGCTGGCTTCTGCCTTGATGCCAAAGCTGCAACTTTTAACGGTAGTTCTAATTTTGCAGATCTGATTAGCCTGCTCGGTTCAACCAAACAAGGGCCGATGGCACGGGTGGGAACCGACTTAAGCTCCCTCTACGTTCGACACACAAACGGTCTGCCGGTCTTGCCGTCGTCATCGTTGCAACTGTACGGCGATCAAGTAAGAATTAACGCCATTGCCGCTGGCAGCACCCAAACCCTGTTCGCCGATCTAAACAACTTGGGACTGCAAGGGGGTTCGACTTACGGCTCTCTGGTGTCAGGCTTATTGCCCGTTGCATCAATTGATGACCTGGCTCAGCTCAATAGTCTGCAATTTGCCCGTCCTACCTACCGCCCGATCAGCAACGTCGGTTTAGTCACCGGTCAGGCCGATATTGCTGTGCGCGCAGATGTGGCCCGTGAGCGGTTTGGCGTGGATGGCAGCGGGGTTAAGGTTGGCATTTTGTCAGACAGCTTCGACTTTTTGGGTGGCGCGGCAACCGATGTGGCCACGGGTGATCTGCCGCCGGATGTGGAGGTGCTCAAAGAATTGCCACTGGATGACCCCTTTGGCGGCATTGATGAGGGGCGGGCGATGGCACAGCTAATCTACGACCTCGCGCCCGGTGCTGATCTGGCCTTTCATACTGCCTTTCTGGGAGCAGCGGACTTTGCTCAGGGCATTCTCGATTTGGCCGCGGCTGGCTCCGATATTATCGTGGACGATATTGGCTATCTCGAAGAACCGTTCTTTCAAGATGGCGTAATTGCTCAAGCCGTGGACGAAGTTGTGGCTGATGGCGTGGCCTACTTCTCTGCTGCCGGTAACGATGCTCGCAATAGTTATGAGAGTCCTTTTAATGCCAGCGGTCTAGTCGATCCTCTGTTTGGTGAGCTTCACGATTTTGATCCGACAGCAGGCATCGACACGCTGCAAAGTATTACCATCCCCGAGGGCAATAGTATTGTGCTGAGCTTCCAGTGGGATCAACCCTTTGCCTCACTCGGCAGTGAGGGCTCGGCTAGCGATCTGGATATTCTGCTGTTTGATGAGTCTGGCACTAACCTCCTGGCTGGCAGCACAGAGTCTAATATCGGGGCTGATCCGCTAGAAATTTTCGAATTTGAGAACGACGGCTCGTTTGGCAGCGACCAGTTCAACCTGGCGATTACCAATCTGACAGGCCCCAATCCTGGGCTGATGAAGTACATTCTGTTCGGTCTTCGCGGCAGCATCAATGAATTCGATACCGCTAGCGGTACGGTCTTCGGTCATCCCAATGCTGAGGGAGCCGAGGCGGTGGGCGCTGCGCCCTACTTCCTCACGCCAGAATTCGGTGTCAACCCGCCAATCCTCGAACCCTTCTCCTCAGCCGGTTCGGTGCCCATCCTGTTCGACTCGGAAGGCAACCGTTTGGCCCAGCCAGAGATTCGCTTAAAGCCCGAAATTGTGGCTCCCGATGCCGTCAACAACACGTTCTTTCCACCCTTTCCAGGCTCAGATCTTGAAGGTGATGGCTTCCCCAATTTCTTTGGCACTTCGGCGGCAGCTCCCAACGCGGCGGCGGTGGCAGCCCTGGTGCTAGAGGCCAATCCAGACCTCAGCCCACAGGAACTCTACAGAATTCTGGAGCGAACAGCCATTGATATGGATGACCCCAGCACGCCAGGTTTCGACCGAGGCTTTGACTTTGCCAGTGGCTTTGGTTTGATTCAAGCGGATCGGGCGGTTGCGGCGGCAACTTCTGTGCCGGAACCCACGACAAGCTTTGGTCTGCTGGCATTGGCCTTGGGGGCGGGTTCAGCGCTGAAGCGTAAGGGCAAGGTCGCACCTAGCCGATAGGTTAGCCCAGTAGTCCAGTGATCAGCAGTCAAGTGATATGTGATAGCGGTGGCTCCTCTTTTCGGGTCTCTATTTCTGGGGGTTCTGGATTGCCCGCAATAGGCTAGGGGAAAGGCTATAGAGCGGAATGATGGAGCCACGGCCTTCGGGGTAAACCATCACTTTGCTCACCAGGTTGCGGGCTTCGAGGCTTAGGAGCAAGGGGCTCAGGGCATGGGGTTCTAGGTCGCTGTCGCGGCTGAGCAGGCCGAGGGTGACTCGCGATTGGGCACCGCTGGGTTCGATGTAGTTGGCGATCACCAGCAAAATCAGTTTGAGCTGAGCGGGCAGCTTGAGACGACGGACTATGTAATCCCACAGAGCAAGGCGGAGGCTAGGGCTCATGATTGGTAGGAAGGGTGAGAAAAATTACGTAGAGAAGTGAGATTAGATCTCGTTGAGAACGATCTAAAAGACTGGGGGATAGAAAAGATGATCTCGAAGACTATCTTTTCTATGTTTGAGAAGCAAAAATGCCTAGAGAAGTGAGATTAGATCTCGTTGAGAACGATCTAAAAGACTGGGGGATAGAAAAGATGGTCTCGAGGACTATCTTTTCTTGTTTGAGAAGCAAAAATGCCTAGAGAAGTGAGATTAGATCGTTTTTCGGAAGAAAAATTACGTAGAAAAGTGAGATTCAATCTCGTTGAGAACGATCTAATCTCACTTCGCACCGAAAATTTTCGTAGACGACTCCATCTTTTCTATGATCGAAACGATCTTTTCTATCCTGGGAAGAAAAATTACGTAGAGCGATTCATCTTTTGTAAGTCTGGAACGATCTAATCTCGGTTGGCCTCGAAAATTTTCGTAGACGGCTCTATCTTTTTCATGATTGGCAGCAGATTTTCCATCATTGGCACGAAAAATTACTGAGCCGAGTGAGAAAAATTTTAGGGTCAGCAAGATCATTGCGCTAACACTCCCTGCGTTGCTTCTTGCTGAGTGAGTTGGCGGTGTCGCTGTCGCCAGAGTTGTCGCCAGTAGTCGAGCACGTCTTCGCCGTACTGGAAGCGTTGCACTTCGGCTTTGATTACCCAACCGATCCATTCGAGCAGGCGCAGGTCGTTGCAACTCTGGATGGTGCGGGCGCAGGCTTCAACCCAAGCGGCGAATTTGCGATAGCTGATGAACTGGCCGCCCTGGTCGGCACGATGGACGAACAACACATGGGTCCAGTGTTCGATGCGGCAGATGCGGGATTTGGGGATGCCGAGAAAGCGGGCGACCTGGAGCAAAGAGATACAAAGCTGCGGCTGCAACACCTGGGTAAGGTGCATGGCAAGAACTCCAAAATTTGAGGGCATGGGAGCCTTTGACCCTATTCAGGGTCGAGAAAGGCAGGTGCTAAACTGCCCCCTAGCCGCCGGGTTGTAGATATCAACCCGACGGTTAGTTCCCCAGAGTTTGCATAAGACCCTGGGGGACGCCTAGGGAACCAGTTGCCTGTGAGGAAAGTAACAGGGACTGGATTCCGGAGTCAAGGGGTCAACCCAAAAAAGATTTGTTGTATCGTAACTAACCAGGCGGAGTAAGCACCGAAACCCAGGTTCAGCCTAGTTTCACTCAACTGAATTTTTTCCTACCCAGTCAGAAAAACGACAGCTATGCTGGATGGAAATCTCAGCTCAGGGTGAAACCTGGAGCGAGATTCAGTTTATCAAGTGATTAAGAGCAACGTTCCCCGGAGCCTTTCACTTGAGAGAACAGCAGGGAATTTCTGTGCCTATTGATGTCTACGCTGTTCATGTTTTTGGAGGATGGATAATCAGAGACGAGATGTAGTGGCAGAGCTGCTGAACACCAATATCCTTGGTACGGTATGAGTAGGAAGCGAATCGCATTTTAGGCTTGATCGAGCAGCTTTCCTGATCGTGGCACATCTTCAGAAAACATCAGTTTCTCGACATAGCAGAGATTTTGGTAATTAGCCCGTGAAGAGAGGTGCTTTCCCTAAAGAAAAGGCTGAACTTCCTAGTCACTACGGGCAAATGTTAAGATACAGATAGTTTGGTAAACCTAATCGCCAAAATCAGAGATTAGCTTAGAAAAGTCATACAAAATCGGGGAAAGGGTATTAGTTAGGCCGAAGATCACCCTAATAATGGGGTTGGGCAAATTCCCATCTCAGCATGGAGAGTTCCTTAAACTTATTTATTTAAGACTTTAGTGACAGTTGCGCAACGGGTAAAGTCATCAATAAATATTATCTTGCAGTTATTTATCCCCATCAATTATTTATTAATTTGGCCTTCTAGAAAGCAATTCAAGATAGCTCCTCAAGGAGATGATGGGTAACCGAACGATTTCTGGAATGTCTGCGTGCCAATCGCGTTACTCAATCTTGTCTTCATCGTCTAACTCCTGGGTAGGCGATCGAGGCGATCATTTGCCTCGCGATACAGCTGCGCACACCGACCTCCTGCTGCCGTCGAGGCCAATCCTCCAACAGCTGCATAAGCCCCTTGAGAGATGCGACCCGTAAGTAGGAAAGCAACACAAAGGAGTGCAAGAACAGAACTTGCTCCTGCAAAAGCGATAAACAAGTTGAACGCCAGCTTGGCTTGTCGGATACGTTCTTGGCAGATTCGATCTTCTTGAGGCCCCTGTTGGTGATTATTCGACAACTGCGAAAGCTCCAGATTTGTAAAGAATGTTACAGACATCAGACATACCCTTAATCAAGCAAGAGCTTCTGCCCTCAATCCTCCTTTTGGGTTTCGAGTTTTTTGCCGTATGCCACCCTACGGCATTTCAAGCATGGTATGGTTGTAGCATTCTGATTTGCAGTAGTCAAGATTACGGCATTTTTCCGGGGCGCACAATTTATGGTTCAAGCAGGATATCTTTTCAAAGATTTAGGGGAAAGTCTTACTCAAGGCTTATCAGTGAGCCGTTATCGAGATAATGGAGGAGAATCGGAGTTCATCGTCAATGTAAAAGATTTAGAGAAGCTGCACATTGAGCATGACCTAGAGCAAATCAAGCTAAACAACACCGCAAGTATTCAACGATATCGGCTGCGTAAGAACGACGTTGTCATTGCAATTAGAGGGTCATTGCTTAAATCTTCAGTCGTGACAGAAGCTTCAGAAGGAAGTATCGCAGGTCAAAATGTTGCGATTTTTCGACCAAAAGATTTGAAGCAGGTTAACCCGGGATATATTGCAGTGTTAATGCGTTCGAAGTGGATGGAGAAGTTATTATATACACCGCAAAAACGCTCTAGCACAACTTTGCCCTCGATTAGAGTCTCTGAATTGCGTGAGCTTAAGATTCCATTGCCTGAAATAAACACTCAGAATCAAATCGTTCAACTATTTTTACTATTTGAATCTTATAGGGAATTAACTCTAGACGCATTAGCAGCTCGCCAGGAGTTAACTGAGATGTCTCTTTTTCAATTATTGGATAAGTAGAATGCTAAACCGAGAAAAAATTGAGTCTGCACTTAAAAACGTCATTAATTTATTGCGTGAGGATACGTACTTGTCAGGCAACTATAGTAGTTATATTCTGCCGCTTTTATTTTTTAAGTGGTTGTCGACTTTGCACACCAAAGACAGTTTAAAGAATCAGAAGCTTAGTGAAAACCTTACTCTTCCCAGAGAAGCTAATTGGATATACATAAGGGATTCAGTTCAGAAGGTTGGCAAAGAACTGACCAGCATTTTTTCTTCCATTGAAAAATCGAACCCAACGCTTCAGGGAATTTTCATCAATCCTATTATTAATCAATGGGAACGAGCCAGTGACCATACGCTAAAAAGCGTGATCAGAGAACTTTCTATGTTTGATTTTGATCAGAATAGCCTGAACCAACCAGAGTTGCTAGGACAAATATACGAGGATTTGATTGTAAACTCCGGATTGTATGAGATGAAGTCGAATGTAAATTTCTTTACTCCATATGGCTTAAGAAAGCTAATAATTGACTTAATTGAACCTCAAGCGGAGATGCACATTTATGATCCAGCCTGTGGCTCTGGAGGGATGTTAATTGAAGCGGCCCGTTACTTTAAAAAGAAAGGCGAAGATCCTCAAGAAATTTCTCTTTGGGGACAGGAGGAAGATTATGAATTACGATCAATAGCATCTATGAACTTATTTATACACGGTTTTATTCATTCTAAAATTTTATCAGGAAGTCTTACCAGAAACTTTCCAATAAAGGAGAAAGGAGAACCACAAAAATTTGATGTAGTTATCACCAATCCTCCTTTTGGAGTTAAAAATTGGGATAACTATGAATCCAAGCATAATTCTTCCCCTCGTTTTCAATATGGTGATCCACCAAAAAGTTCAGCAGACTATGTGTTTATTCAGCATGCACTAGCTCTGCTTACTGACAGGGGGAGAGCCGCAATGATAGTGCCACATGGAGTACTATTCCGTGGAGGAATTGAAGGAGAAATTCGTGAAAGTATAATCAATGATGACTTGGTTGAAGCCGTTATTGGTCTTCCTCAGAAATTATTTTATACTACAAAAATCGCTACAGCCATTATTATTTTTAATAGACAAAAATCAGAGGACAGAAAAGGAAGGATTTTGTTTCTTGATGCCAGCCATGAGTACGAGTCAAATCGCAAGCAGAATTTTTTAACTGATGAAATTATTTCTAGGATCGTCTCTACCTATTCTGATTTCCGAGAAGAGGCTGGTTATTCCCGGATTGCATCACATGAGGGGATTTCTAAGTATGGCTATACCCTAGCCATTAACCGTTATGTAGAGCCCAAAGAAGTGAAAAGCGAATTAGATATTGATTCGCAGGTTAAAAAAATGCAGGAATTAGAAGCTGAGAGATGTGAGATCGAAGCCCAGATGAATACTTATTTAAAAGCACTTGGGATAAAAATCTGAGGAAAATCAAAGTTCAGTTTTTGCTACTTTTGAATTAGGAAATTTAATATCAGCTTTTGTCTAAACTACTATCGTTGAATAGTATTGTTTAACCAGCATACTACACAGGAATGCTCTACCTAATAGAGCCGCTTCAAAATAGAGGCAGGTCAGCAAAGTAGAGGCGCTGCAAATTAACCAGGGTATACCATAGGCAGTGTAGAAGCGAATGGGGTTTCGTTGCCTTTGGTCCTACGTCCTAAGTAGCCAGTTTATTTCGAAACAGCCCTAATATGTAGTAAGTTCTAAGAAGGGTACACTTCGGTAACGGATGTGTAGTTACCCTGACTTAAGCTTTGGTAGATGTGCCTCTACAAAAAGGCTAAAATGATGGTGATTCTGCAAAGCCTAGACTAAGTTGAGCATGGAAAACATTTTTCAATATCTAGCAGAAATTCTTGAAGCAGTAGGTGATAATCCAACAGCATTAGCAGCCCTGATGTTTGTTTTGCTCGCTGTTTTAGCATCTCTTCTATTTAAAGGTTCGCAAGGTTTAAGTGGGCTTTTGGCATTCATCGCACTCCTAGCTTTTGCATTTTTTTTAGTGATCACATTTAACAAAGCTTCAGCTCCAACTTCTCAAAATCAAATCGCGACTAATCCTTTACGAGTAGGATTATATAGAGCTAACAATAATTACCTGGAGATATTGCAGAGAGGGGAAAGAATCTGTATGAGAGTTACTTCTCGAAATGGTTCAACTGTTGCTTCTGTTCATGTAGATCCTCAAGATCCTGATTCATATGGAGCTACAAATTACGAAGACTCTACTTTAAAGCAAAAGAGCCCTACCACGATATCGTTTGTTGGTTTTATTTTTACTGAAGATAATGAACTGGGATTTTCTCAAGAGGTTGACGATGTCGAGCAAGAATGCCTTGATTCTACCAGACGGTTTTTTCTTTATACACCACCGGATGAAGGCAGGTAGAAGCAAAAATTTTTAGTTGGCACAGACTAACAACTCAAAGGCAACGAACTGCCGGAAGCCACTGGTGTGGTGGCAGTCAACCTCTGCCACCGTTGCCTTTTTTCATTAGATAGCATGGTTACCCGTAAGACAATAGCCTTAATACTATTTGCAGAGAATCGTCTACAGTAGAGTTATCAATCAAACAATCAAAGTACACGCGTCTCAACCAGGAAATCTCCTTGTTTTCTTAGGTCGTTCACGAGGTATCTCTTCAAAGGCTGAGAACCTAACATCAGGATCTGAGAACTCAACTACGTATACACCGATATCGTTTCTGAGGGCTACTTCAAGCCTCTCCACTTGCTCCTGAAGCCCCTTGAGCAGATCTGGATTCTTCAGCTCTTCGTCTGTCAGTTGTTTTAATTCAGCGACTAATCTTCTACGAAGACTGTATAGCTTACGACTTGCATAACTGCTCAAAAATATAGCGTTTCTAGAATCCCACTCTATCAACTGAGTACGTAATTCCTCCAAGTTTGAGTTATCAATAGAACCATATTGTATTTCTTTGAGAAAATACTCGTCAAATAGTATAAACTTGGATAAGTTTCTAGTCGTTTAGAAAGCAACTGATCAGCGTATGTCTTCTTAATTTCTGAACGCAGTTTTTCTAATTCAGTTCTTGTAAGCCTTAAGCTAGTTAGGAAGGAGATGATTACTGATAGTGCTACTCCACCAAGAGAAATCAGAGCAATAACAATTTCTTTAGACATAAATTTCTCAGCAAAGATATAAGTTAGTTTATTTCAGCATCTAGAACTCATCAAGTCTGAGATTCTGAAAAGACATAAGTGGAGCGGCATAAAACCGTATTGCAGCGAACAGTATCAAGTCTTTTAAGTTCAATTTTTAAGTTCAAGGTAACTTGCTGTTCTATGAACACAAATTTAGCTCCGGTCTTTCAGCAAGACACAGTGATGAAGTTACTGGTAGGCTATGATTGCAAGTAAATAATCAGACAATTAAGCGATGCAAGAGTGGACAAAAGTACAATTCGCTGTTTTTTTCTCTGCATTGATCACTTTGGTGGTCATTCTAGTTTTTGCAGAACCGATCGCAACTTGGCTGACAAATTGGGCATTCATCAAAATTCTTGATGCCGTCAGTAAGTTAGGTGTTCTCATTGCAGTCATTGCTTTTCTATTGGAAATTCCTAATCGCCAAGAGAGAATTCAATCGGAGCGCAAACGGACACAGTTTGAATACTGGCAGGTCATTGATGCCGCTGCCACTGCTGGAACCTCCACGAGCAATGCCCGCAAGATTGCACTAGAGAATCTGGCAAATGAAAAAGTTTCATTGCGGAATATTGATGCTCCAAAGGCAGAGCTGCGACGAATCAATTTGGTAGGAGCAGATTTGGTAGGAGCCAATCTGAGGGCAGCAGATTTAACAGGTGCTATCTTAGACCGAGCTGATTTATCAAAGGCTTCTCTTTATCGAGCGCGATTATACGGTGCTAGCTTGCTGAATGCGAAATTAGAGGGCACAGATTTTCGAGAAGTCCTATATGACGACAAGACTCAGTTCCCAGAAGGTTTTAGAGCAGAGAAATCAGGTGCTTATCTAATCGCCCCTCATACATCTCTTATAGGAATTCAGTTACCTAAAGCTATCCTATGGGACGTTAATCTTGAGAGCGCAAATCTACAAGGGGCGAACTTCTCCGGCTCAGGATTTCAGGGTGCTCTGTTGCAGAACGCTAATTTTCAAGCAGCGAACTTACAAGGAGCAAGATTTAGGAATGCAAACTTGGAAGGAACAAATTTAAAAGATGCAAATATCCAGAAGGCAAATTTTGGGGAAGCAAAGGGGCTGACGGTTGAACAAATTAAAGCAGCCCAAAATTGGAAGGAAGCAACTTATAGCCCAGAGTTGTATGTTGAGTTAGGACTCAGCAGTAATGAAGGTTCAACAATTAAATGTACTGGACAAAGTTAAGCTGTCGTTGAGTTGCAAAGTTATCTGCACTCAACAAGCTGTGCCGTTAGATCTACAACCCGTCATATCCTTCCTCAGCTATCTTTTTACTGAAGAGCCAGCAGCGTATACTCTCCCCACAGCCCCGAAGTACGTATGCCCGAAAACGCAAAGAACCAACTTCTACAGCTGCTCAAGAATCTTGGCTGCGTTGAGGATTGCGCTGATTTTCAACTGATATCCAAATCTCCTGGTCCCCACCGTTCTACAGTAACAGTGAAATTCCCCGATGGTCGTACAGTTCAGGGAACCGGTGAAGCGCCGCGTAGAACTGATGCCGATATCGCAGCAACACAAGTTGCCCTTAATAAATTGCGCGACGACTATAAAGATCTCGTAATAGATTGGGGCGAGATATACGTTCAGGCACAGGCAGGAGATGCACTAATTAAGCTAGGGGTATATCTTTCAGCAGAGATAAAAAGTGTCGGTGATAAATCGAAACGATTACAGACCCTAGAGTCTGATCTTCATCTTGCAAAAGTATTTGACCAGTGGAAAGCCCAGGGTGATAAAGACCTAGCTGTCTGGGGAACTAACTTAGGCGAAAAGCGAAAAGCTACGCTAGTTGAAGCTTTGCTCTGGAAACGTTTCGGGAAGCAAGTTATTACTACCGATGCACCTGTGCAACTGCAATCTCTATTGAGAACCTTGCTACAGAATGAAGGGTGAAGCGGAATCTAGACAGCTTTCGTGCCAAGTGAGTTGAGCTTGAGATGAGTGAGAAACAAGTTGTAGAAGCAGATTTAAACTTCGATCCGTTCAACTGTTGCGGCAATGAAGCTCTGTATCCCTTCAAATGCTCACAGTGCGGTTGGCCTATGGTCTTTTGTTATGAATGCGATACCCTGTACAACAACCTGCACGATTTATCCCAGAATGATCAGGAGATAAATCACTTCAAGCCCGATCACCCCGGCTTCTCCTGCCCAAAATGCAACTATAAATTCGAATACTATTTCATGCAGAACCCGCTTTATTGGGTATCAATTAAAGATTGGGTTGATGCTGGATTTGAGCATCTATTGCGCAAAAATAGCACTTAGAATAGGGCACAGCAGCATGAAGGAAGCCTCTGATGTGGAGTTTAGGATCACACTTAATGAATGGTGAAGGCCAGCAACAACCAGAACCTTGTGGTTGCTACACCACGCCAAGCAATCATTTGACCAGTAACAGAGAATTGGGAATGGATAGCAGGTTTGCTGAAGTCTCCATCCTCACCTGCCAAAACTGTGGACAGCACTGGCTCAGGTATTTCTATGAAATCGAGGCCTTCACTGCTTCGGGGCAGTGGTATCTCGGTACTATCACGCCTGAGCAGTCCTCTAGGCTAACTGCCAACCAGGCAAAAGACACCCTGGAAAGACTCGACTGGTATTACTACGGCGGCAGTTATTACCACGGGCAAAGCGGCAGGACATCGGGGGCAATCTTTTGAACGTCTGAGCCAAGACTGATGTCGAACTCTCACAAATAGATCTCGAACTTGCTTCACGCTCAATGCAACTTAAGCATTACCGAAATTCAGATAATTCATGGGAGGATCCGTAGGCTATTCGCTATCAGCAGCAATGCCAGACTCAAACTGGAATCCAATAAGACAGCTCATCAGGCAGAGGGACAAAAAAGTCTTTGCTCCTCTGCTTATTGCTGCTGAGCAAGTGCTCTCAACCGCATTAGGTCGCCAAATTCGAATCAACGAAGTTGAACGCTTGACCCAAAGGGGAAGACGGAATTTGTTACTGCGCTGCCTCACCGATCCAGCACCTAATCTACCCTCAAGTTTCATTCTCAAAAAGATCGAGACCAAGGTCTATAACCCTGAAGACACTGCCTCTTGGGAGACCATGCGTTTCTTTAAAGATTGGGTTGGGGCTCAATTCTTAAGCACTATTTCAAGAAGATCTAACCACAGCCCTCATTGCTACGGAGGCGATCGGAAACTAGGTTTCTCTATGCTTGAAGACTTGGGAACACATTCCAGCCTAGTCGAGCCACTACTAGCCAAGGACAGCAATCAGGCTGAAAAAACATTACTCAAATATGCTACCCGTCTAGGCCAAATGCACAGCGATACCATTGGCAGAGCAGCAGAATTCGAGGCGCTTTTTCACTCGATTAGCCCAACTGCGCAGATGTCTAGCCTGCATATGACCAGCCAAGCGGCAAGACTACCCATTCAAGCAGCAAATGGGCTCAATCAATGTCTTCAAAACCTTCAAGCTAGGCTCGAAAGCCTGGGGATTCAAGCTGAGAGCGGTTTAGCCCAAGAGCTAGCATCTATTGTGGATGCCATTACTAACCCCGGTCCATTTCTGGCTTACGTCCATGCCGATCCTTGCCCAGACAATGAGTTCGACACAGGTGAAGAATTACGATTGATAGACTTTGAGTTTGGTCATTTTGGCCATGCCTTGATTGATGCAGCTTACCCAAGAATGATCTTTCCCACCTGCTGGTGTGCTGGTCGTCTGCCCCACAGCATCATCTCCCAAATGGAAACCCTGTATCGGACCGAACTGAGTCGAGGATGTCCAGAAGCCCAAGACGACAGCCTTTTTGAAACGGCACTGGTCAAAATTTGTGGTTTCTGTCTCTTAAGTACCTTGATTCGACATCTGGAAGATGCCCTGAAGAGAGATCGAAATTGGGGTATTGCAACTGTGCGCCAGCGTGTCATAGCTAGGCTAGAAGCATTTATAGACACCTCAGAACAATTTGCCCAACTGCCTAGACTAAGAGGTATGTCTAGTAACCTATTGGAGTTATTGCGTCAAAGATGGCCTAACACCCCCCAGCTGCCTCTCTATCCGGCATTCAGAGACAGATAATTCAATCAGTGAGATAGCTCAACTAGTAATACGTCGGCAATTTCGGGCTGTTGAGTTGGAGAGGTAAACTCTGCCCGGGTGATAGGCTGTTAAGAGACTTACAACCCCTGTATCAATGACACCTATTATGCTTCACCTCACCTTAACTATGTATGACATACTACTAAATTTGACACAAAGCATACTCCACAAGATCCTGATATTAATCAATATGTTCAGCGGTAGAAGATTCTCCGCCACACTTCCCTGCCAGCTCTTTTGCGACTGGTGAGGGTGAATTGCCAATACCAATATTAATTCTGTCTAAAAAAGAACTCATGTACGAGAGTATTGCGTAGACAAAGATGGTAGCACCTATCATTTCTAAAAGCTCCTCAATGGTTGCAATAATCTCTGCAATGAAGATTGGTTGATTATAGATATTTGAGAAGTAGCGTCCCCCCACTAGTTCAATACCAATCGCACCTAAAGTAAAGAGACTACCAGACAAAAAGAACAACCGTTGAGTTTTTAGAGGGAGACGCCGAAAAAATTTTATGTAAGCTAGAACAAAAATTGGTAGGATCACTGAATTCAAAATATCCCAGGGACCACTTTCCCAAAGCTGTAATCCTTTGTCTAAATTCCTATTAACAGATTCATGGATCTCGATTAGCTCATCGAAGGACAGATAAAGAAAAATTACTGATAAAGCCCGCCAATGATTGGTGAACGAATCCCTGCTTTTCTGCTTGGCTAGAGCAACTAGAAAGAGCAAGATTGAACACAGAAAAAGAATGAAAGCTGAGTATAGGGTAGGTATATTACTCTCATAATTCACATTGAATAGCCCCACCAAACCGAAGAAATTTTCTTTGCCGAGGAAATATCTAACTGCTTGGCCGACAATACTGAGCAAGGCAAGACTAAATGCTCCCAGGGCAAGAATTTGAGCAATTCGTTTTGGTTGAATTACAACATTCATAGTGTAAAAAGCGGACAACTGATTGGACTCCAGCAGATTGAGAAGCAGAAGATTCAGCTAGCCCTCTCAGGAGCCAACTGAAAAGTTAGATGCTTTCTCTTCAAACAGCCCGCCAGTTCATATCCCGGTAATCTTTCATTAATTTTTTGTTAATTTTCTTAATTCAAATTTAATCTTAAATTAACCACGTCTGCCTATGACATCCCAAGGGTGCCAGGCTGTTTACAGGATGAGCACCATCCCAGAGCCTTCTAGGAAGTAAGCATTGGTCAAACAAGTTCGCTGCACCAGAACGTATTGTTGATAATTCGCAGCATACAGAGCGTAACCTGGTGTACCCGCTGAGGTTTTAATGCCCAATAGAAAGTCGCACAGAATAGCTATTGATGTGGATGTAAAAGAACTCGTGTTGAATACTGGCTAGGAGGGCTAAGCTACTCAAGTTATTAGAGAGACAGTAAGTTGTATCCAAGCCATTTGCTAACATTATTTTAGGGTAGTGCCTTTAGAATAAATTTAGAAGGCTATCACTGTAAATAACAGCTCAACTTGTGATAAAAGAAGCATGGCTCTGTGTTTTTTTCATATCCTTTCTAGCCGTCGGTTGCACAAGCTCCAAATTCAGCAGCATTGCGGCCAGCACCAGCCCAACAGATGTACCAGAAGAGGTCACAACGCCTACTAATCATGCCCCGAATCATGCATCGAGCAGTGAATTGTACGGGCGGATTGAACAAATTTCTCAGGCGGCTCAAGGGCAGGTTGGAGTTGCAGCCACAGTCCTGGAAACCGGAGAATCAATTACTCTCAATGCAACGCAGCGCTTTCCCATGCAAAGCGTTTATAAGTTTCCCATTGGCATGGCTGTGCTGGCTCAAGTCGACCAAGGCAGGCTACAGCTAGAGCAAAGGGTCCGAGTTGAGAAAAGTGATTTCGTCTCAGAGCGTCAGCACAGCCCGATTCGGGACGAGAATCCCCAAGGCGTGGAACTCAGTCTGGCTGAACTGCTGAGGTACATGGTGTCTGAAAGCGACGGCACAGCTTGCGACGTGCTGCTGCGACTGGTTGGCGGACCAACAGTTGTCACCGAATATTTACGGGATTTGGGTGTCAATGGCATCGTTGTGGCTGACACCGAAAAGGAGATAGGGCAAGACCAAGCAGTGCAATATCGCAACTGGGCAACGCCCGAAGCAATGGTTGTTTTGTTGCGTGCCTTGCAGGAGGGTCAAGGGCTTTCAGACTCTAGCCAAGCGTTGTTGCTGCGATTGATGACTGAGACCCCTACAGGACTCCGACGCATCAAAGGACTGCTGCCTGCTGGAACAGTTGTCGCTCATAAGACAGGCAGTTCCCGCACTGTGAACGGGGTGACAGCAGCAACCAATGATGCGGGACTGGTCACGCTACCAAATGGACAGCATTTAGCTATAGCGGTTTTTGTTTCAGATTCTAGAGCTGACTATGCCGTACGCGAAGAAGTCATAGCAAGGGTAGCGCGGGCAGCATGGGACGAATGGGGCCAATAGGATTATCTTCGATGGGCCAGAGGTGGAGTTTCATCCTTTCACTTTTTTAAAGCTCCAGTGCTGTAACTACCAGCAAATTTTGTTTGTAGTTCCATAGAAAATCAGACTGTTTTTCAAGGCTTTGCCACGAAAAATCTCCTCAGCTATTTGCTTTGGCCTTTCACTTTGGTCATTGACGTTGGAGTGATACCGCTACTGGCGGCACAGCCTTGGGAAACAACGCTCAACTTTGAAGGTCATAGGGCGAAGCATTGAGGCAAGAGTTCTTGAGACACTGCCAAGACCACTTTCAAGAACAGCTGTTTGAGTGTTTGGCCCTTAGTTTCCAATTGGCCAGTTCTATCCCCACGCCGCTGAAGTGACTGCAGTTTTCGATGGGTTACTCTTGTTACTGTTGATTTTTCGATTGAGAATCTACCAAGAATGGCAAAGCTCACTGTTCATGGCACTCCCATCAGTACTTATGTCCGTACTGTGCGGTTGCTGCTTGAGGAAGCAGGCGCAGATTACGACATTAAAGACGTTGGTATCTTCAATGGCGATAACGAGTCAGCGGAGTATCTAGCCAAGAATCCCTTTGGTAAGGTACCGACACTCGAAGTTGATGGGCAACTGATCTATGAGACAGCTGCCATTACCGATTATCTGGATACTGTCCTAGTCGGAAACAAGTTCAGCCCGTCCGACCCGCTGACGCGAGCGCGGATGCGCCAGATCATGGCTATTGTCGACAGCTATCTCTATTCCCAGGCAATCACAACCATTGTGGTTCAGCGTCTCATTGTGCCCAGTCAGGGCGGCAAAACCGATGGGGAACGGGTGAACAATGCCGTTTCACCTGCCAAAAAAGCAGTAGAAGCGATTGAGGCGCTAACGGTTGGCAGTCCCTATCTGCTTGGCGGCGAAGTGAGCATCGCTGACTTCTACCTCATCCCCATCTTCATCTACCTGTCAAAGACTCCAGAGTTCGATGCAATTACAGCTCAGACTCCTAAACTCCGGGCTTGGTGGGATCAAGCGGCTCAGCATCCCAATGTGAAAAAAGTGTCCGCTTAACTCCATAGCTCGCCTCAAAACTGTTTGCCGCTGAAGCTCAGCGTTACGCTTGCTGCCATTGAGGTTTAGGTGGCCAAAAGCTGAGCGGTGGCGGCAACTAATCTTGAGTTACTTGGAGGAAAGACGCCTCTGCTTCTCCAGATAACTGAGCATCGCTTGCGCCACAGCCTCCGCTGATTCAACCACAAAGGCGTGGCCACCCTGAAGCATGACTAGCTCTGCACCTGGAATGCCTTGGCTAAGTTGCTGCGAGAATTTGATTGGAGTCACCAGATCTTCCTGACCAACCAGAACCAGGGTAGGGCAGCGAATATCCATGAGGCGATTGCTGGTATCACTGGTCAGGATGGCTCGGCTTTGGTGATAGAGCCCATGAGACGTGGGTGGAAAGGGTTGCTTCTCAATCAAGTCAATCAGTTGATCGATTGCGCCGGGTGTTGAGTAGAATTTCTCGGTAAATAGCCAAGGCAATAGAACCTTCTGATAAAGTGTTCCTTCTAATTTCTGGGTCAAGTCTCCAAACAATTCGATTAGGGCATTGAATTTGCCATCTCCCCAAGCCCAGGCTGAGAGCAGGAGCAAACTTTGGATTTTTTCTGGCTGAGACAAAGCCAATTCTTGAGCAATTTGTCCACCCATCGAGTGCCCTGCAACATGCACTCTAGCAACACCTAAGTGAGCCAACAGGGCAGCAGCATCAGCCGCCATTTGCTGAATGCTATAGGGACCGTCAGGGGCAGAACTCTGTCCTACACCTCGGTTATCAAAGCGCAGGACCTGATACTCCTCAAGCAGTGAGGGCATCATCGCCGCCCAAGTCGAACTGTCACTGGCAAAGCCTGCAATCAGCAATAACAGCTCGTTTTGGCTGGAGCCCTGAAGCTTGTAGTACACATCAATGCCATTAACTCGGATGATTGGCACCTTCAGATCTCCTCAAAGCCTTACTCTCACTCTCCTATAGATCACCCTGAAGGGCACGGGCAATACTGCAAGTATGGGAAAGGATCCGGCTCATGGCATTGAACATCTCCAGGTGAATGGCACTGGCATCCAAGCTGGTTGGGGTAGCAGAGGTCCAGTGACGAAGATGACGAACCTGCATCTCGCGCTTGAGCTGATTGAGCCATTGCCGATGCGATAAAACCTCGTTGGCAATGGTAAGGGGAACCTTAGACTGCTAGGTTATTTGTAGGGGCATAGTGAGAGATTATTGGTGAGTTGCGGTGGTCAGGTAAGCGTTAGTTCTCAGTTAGAGCGCGGCTGGGGGTATTTGACACGGGTGTAACTACAAAACGATCTACACTTAGCCTTTTCTCTAAAAGAACAACAGAGATCCTGTGTTTGTAGCGATCATCACAGCTAGCCTATTACGTTCAGCTTGACTGCACATAAGCTAATAAAAGTGTCGCTGGTCAAGATATTGGAGAACGACTCCTCTAAATACCAATCCCCTAAACGAGAGTGACAAATCAGAACCCCACCACCTACGACACCCTCCCTGCCAAGGAGCTTGGGAGGGAGGGTGTCGCGATTAAAAGTGAGTTGATATAGTATCTTGATCGAAGACAAGCTGCTATGAACTTAATGGTGCAGTCAAGGGGATATCCGTTGGACAGGATTGCTAAATAACCCACCTTCAGACTAAATTGTGCTAACGTTTGTTTGAATTATTGAAGCAGAAGCAGGAAGCGGGTATGAAAATTTTGGTTAGTCTGCAACCATGAATTTATTGCACTCAATTCCTTTACTCAACTTGAGTATGCATTTGCAAACTAAGTATTCGCCGAAGCAACCATAAGCGATTGAACATAGCGAGCAAATCGCATGAAAGAAGACATCCTTGCCAAAATGACCGAGGACACCCGCGTCCTTGTCCAACAGATGCAAGCTCATGCAGCACCACCGCCACCGGATGCTGATCCCATTCAGCTAGCACGCAACGGTTATCGACAGGTCATTCCGCTTGCTGGGCCTATCGAAGACGTAGCAGCTGTTGAGGACTACCAAGTTGATTCAGTTATACCGACTGTTCCCCTGCGATTGTATAGGCCGCAATCTCAAGGGGGCAACACCTCACCACTGCCAGCGCTCGTCTATCTTCACGGGGGTGGCTTCGTCAGTGGTGGCTTTGATACCCACGACCGCCCACTTCGGGCACTTGCTAATGCCAGTGGTTATGTAATTGCGGCAGTGGAGTACCGACTCGCACCAGAGTCCCCCTTTCCAGCTGCGCCAGAAGACTGTTTTGCAGCACTTCAATGGGTAATTCAAAAGGCTGAAAAACTTAGTATTGATGCCTCCAAAATTGCAATCGGTGGTGACAGCGCTGGAGGGCTACTGGCTACCGTTGTCTGTCTGATGAGTCGAGACCGGAAAGTGAGCCGACCAATTGCTCAAGTTCTTATCTACCCTAATACCGACTTGGCAAGTGATACTCCTTCATGGCATGAATTAGATTTTCTGCACCCCAATCGCTCACGCGAAAATTTTGTAGGCCAGATGGCAATGTACGTCACCGACCCTGAAGAGCGTGAACAACCCTATGCATCTCCTTTGCGTGCCCCCGATGTTTCAGGGCTTCCACCTGCCTTAATGATTACAGCAGAACTTGATCCTCAGCGTGACGAGGGCGAAGCTTATGCTCAACGGTTGCGAGATGCTGGCTGTCTGGTTACACACACTCGTTATCCTGGTGTTTTGCATGGCTTCTTTCAAATGGGTGGAGCCATTGCGTCTGGAAGAGTTGCGATTGCTGAGGTTGCAGCTTATCTACGCCTTCGCTTTAATCTAGCCAGTTGAAGTGGTACTGAGATTACTTGTAGAAAGTCTGGAATTGAGTGGCGTCTATCTGTAGACGATCGCAGAGTAACGCAGTCTGATCAACTTGCCAAACTGCTTGCGTTAGTGGAAGTTGGAGTTGAGATGCTATGCCAAATTTGACTGAGGAACATCAGAAATTATAAACTTTGGCAGGTACATGAATTGGTCAAGATACAGTATCCTACACCTTTGTACACCCAATGGTGGAACTGCAGCTACAACCTACACAGATGAACTCGTAATGGGCAGTTTATTCGTGGCTGGCAATGACATGCAAGAGCAAGATGGAAAAGTAAATTATCGCGCTTATCAAGTCTTTGGTCGCAGTGAAGACAGACAAGCCTATACATTTCATCTTTTCGATTCATTTGGTGCAAATCCTGCCTCGCCAGCGCACGGTTCATGGAAAGACAATGTGTTGAATCTAGAGCAAGATAGCTACACGGCCAGTTATCTGCTGCCACTTAGCTAAACCGCTAGGCCCTAGGTCATGAGAATTAAAGAGGTTGAGTACGATAGCGACGAATGGGCGGCTGCCCGCCGTATTCGATACTCGCTCTTCTATGAGCCCGTAGGTCTACCAGAATCAGTGCTCGACGATTCAATTGAAAGGGTTGCTTTTCGAATAGTTCTAGTTGACGGCTCAGTGGTGGGCGGGTGCGGTCGATTGTCGATTAATGATGAGTCTGAAGGGATTATCAGCCAGATGGCAGTGCTTCCCAAGTATCAGGGAACTGGCGCTGGACGTACGATAATGCTCGCGCTTCTCGATAAAGCAAAGTCCTTGGGAATTAGCTCCTTGCGTCTGAGCGGACGACTGACTGCGAGAGGGTTTTACGAGAAGTTTGGGTTCGTGGCGATAGGAGCCTCTTTTCCCTCGAAGACTACTGGAGTGGAGCACATTGAAATGATTTTGCGAAGGGCATAGCCAGCCCTCACAACGGACATCGCGCGGCAAGGGCCAATTATGCCGCAGGTTTCTAGTGGGGGCAGCCTTCAGAAGCTATGTGTTTATGATGGCTTTCGGTTTAGAACAACTGAAGAATTAATGAGTTCAATGACCTGGTCAAGAGAAGATGCTGAACATAATTACAATCTCTGTCGCTCTCGCTTAACTGTACCGATAGATTTATTACAAGAAGAAATTTCAACTTTATTGTCAGCGAATTGATTTCCTCAACCAAGCAGTAATCAATCTAATCTTGTCTGAGCTGAGAGCAGGCTAAAAGATAGCCTAACAAACGCCTGCACACAGACGGGTTAGCCAGCGTTGGCTTAGTCTTTGTGTTATCTACCCCCGCTGAGCGGGAAGGAAAATGCGACATTAGCAAGAATTTGAAAGCCCGAGGCTCGCAACTGCTCATCATTAATTAATCAGCCACTCTAGTGGTCTTGAGTTCGCGGTCAACAAAGTAGAATATCTCAGAGCCATACCCCACCGTCTGATTGAACCGCTCCTCTTCAGATTGCGAGGGTGAAGTTCCAGAACGATAAACGGCAGGAGATAACCATAATTCAATGGCAGGACTGGCAATAAAGGTTTCACGTTCAGCGGTGCCGCCTTCAAGGGGAAAATATTCTCGGTTGGCAGTTCCCAGTTCTCCTGAGCGTTTGAGAAACATAGCAACATAAAGCGGTTCTGCAATCGGCTGTGGCGGCTTGGGATAATCTCTGATCACCGCGTTTTCAAATGTGCCTTGATCTTGATTTATGGCTAGTCGGAACTGGGCGGTTTGTGTTTTAGGGTTCACCAACAGTGCAGCATAATCTTGTTGTCCGTCCTGATTGAAGTCAGCAACAAAAATACTGCATGTATAGGTGATTTTAGGTTTGCCTGGAGGTCCAGGATTTTGATCAAATTCTCGAATTTTGGCAATAAAATCATCAGGCTGAGCAAGGCGAAACTCCCCAAACGTCGCTTGCAGTGTTTCAGGAATCTCACCTCGACACTGCACATTCGGCAAACTCGAAGCTTGTTCAACTGAGGAGGTTGCAGCAGGGCGAGCACTCTCTGCTGGAGCCTGAGGAGATGCTGTACAGGATGCTAGCCCTACCAGCAGGGTTGGCATCAAGAAACGGCGAATCATTAGGAACTACTGCCCTTAAAGCAACGGTCATTGCCTATTAGACGAGATAAATTTACAGCATGTTCCCTTTCTAAACAGTTGATATACTATCGGCTGCTAATGGAGCGTATGGGACGTGCTTGTTGTGGGGATACGCCCTTGTACTCATTACTGAATTCATCACGGCTCAGGACTTTGTAAAATTCTGTTGGCGCAGCTCACTGCATAAGATGTCAGTGTAAGGTAAGGTGAAAATTTTTAATAGGGCGTTCTAGGCTCTCTGATCACTGATTTGAGCCGTTTTGCATAATTCTCTGAGGTACTATGGCAACCATCACAGCCAACGATTCAGTCGTTACCCTTATTTCTGTGCACTCCTGTGCCCCAGAAAATCAAGTTGCGCTTGTATCACTACTAACGAGCGCGGCTCAGGACATCTATCGGAATATTCCAGGCTTCATATCAGCCAGCATCCATAAGAGTGTCGATGGTCTGGCAGTGACCAACTACGCGCAGTGGGAAAGTCTCGAGCACTTTGAGGCTGCCGGAACAAATCCTTTAGTTTCACCTTTCGTCGCCCAGGTTAAGCCACTACTCACTGGCTTTGAAGCTCACTTGTATGGCATCTCAGCAGTTGTACATGCCTAACAGGACACTGCAACCTACTCACTTATCTGGCTACTCACTTACCTGGGCAGTCCGCCGAGTTTTCACGCTAGGCATTTTGTCTCACCCTGGTTCTACCTAGGCTGTAGAACCAGGGTGAGACAGTGGCTGTGAGGGCATAACCCATCTCAGCGCAAGAGTTCAGGCGACAGAAAGCCAGCGCTTGACATTTTTTGAATGCTTATTTAACTTAATAGTTAATTAACCATATGGTTAAACACAGATGTCCTCAGATCAACTGAGCGTCACCTTTGCCGCCCTTGCCGATCCCACCCGGCGCGCTATCCTGGCCCACCTTGCCAAGGGTGAGGCCTCAGTGACCGAGTTGGCCAAGCCCTTCGAGATGAGTCTGCCTGCCATCTCCAAACATCTCAAGGTACTGGAGCGTGCTGGACTGATCACACGGGGTCGGGAGGCGCAATGGCGGCCCTGTCAGATCCAAGCCGAGCCACTCAAGGATGCGGCGGCTTGGATCGAGCAATATCGCCAATTCTGGGAGGAGAGCTTTGATCGGCTAGAGGATTACCTGCACGAATTACAAACTCAAGAGAAACAAGATGAGCAACAACAATGATTCCACTGATGCTCAATCCGAACGCGAGATCGTCATCACTCGCGTCTTCAACGCACCCCGCGAGCTGGTATTCAAGGCGTGGACCGATCCAAAACACGTGGCGCAGTGGTGGGGTCCAAAAGGCTTCACGACCCGAGTGACTGAGATGGACTTGCGCCCAGGTGGTAAATCGCGCTACGTCATGATTGGTCCAGATGGGACGGAGTACCCGGTCAAAGGTGTCTTCCGCGAAATCGTGCCCCTTGAACGAATTGTTACCACTGACGAGTTTGACGAAGGCTCTGAAAAGGTCATGAACGTAGATCTGCCAAAAGGCATGGTAATGACGGTGCTTTTCGAGGATGTAGGCAGCATGACCAAACTCACCCTCCGGATTACGCATGAGTCTGCTGAGGAACGCCGGAAGCACGAAGAGATGGGAGTCGTTGCAGGTTGGAACTCCAGTTTTGACAGCCTTGATGAGTTTTTGGCGAAAGCTTGAGCCTCGTCCACGAATAAGACGGTCAAGGAACGGGCTGCATCGAACTACTCAGCCGGAAAACTAGCGTCAGCCTACCGAATATTTAGACCTGGAATTCGCTCTCAAAAGGAGAAAATATGGCTACTAAAATTTTCGTAAATCTGCCGGTTAAAGATCTCAATCAGTCCGTCGATTTTTTTACGAAGCTTGGCTTCAGTTTTAATGCCCAATTCACTGATGAGACGGCCACTAGCATGATTGTCAGCGATGACATATTCATCATGCTGTTGACTCATGACAAGTTTAAGAGCTTTACTCCGAAAGAAATTTGTGATGCAACCAAGAGCACTGAAGTACTTGTTTGCTTATCTTCCGAAAGTCGAGAAAAAGTGGATGAAATGGTTCGCAACGCAGTTGCCGCAGGTGGATCGACCTACAACGAACCACAAGACTACGGTTTTATATACGCACACGGATTTCAAGATTTAGATGGGCACATCTGGGAAGTCATGTTCATGGAACCTAGCGCAATAAACCAAAGCTAAATGGCAATGTTCCATTGCAATAACAAAATGCGCTAACAGCTTATTCTAAAAGCCTGTGCAGCGAGGCTTTCGAAAGTGATTCACTCCTAGGGGGCTGGTCTGGATGCCTAGAGCGCTTCAGTGACTGCCTGACAAGGGTTGGATTGAGTGCCGGCTCCTACGAGGCCGCTCAGGCGGGGCGTTGGGTATCCAACGCTCCTAAACTCGTGATATTGTGTAGCCACTTACGTAACCACCTACGCTTCCATGGATTTCTACTTTCAAGCTGGTAAAGTGGCGTTGGGTAGCCGCCTACGCCGACTGAGCGAAAAACTAACGGAAGATGCCGCAAAGATCTACGCTCTTTATGATGTGGCGTTAGATCCTAAATGGTTCCCTGTCTTTTATGTCCTATCGCATAGAGATGGAGTGTCAGTGACTGAAATTGCGCAAATCATTGGTCATTCACATCCATCTGTTAGTCAAATTGTCAAAGAGATGAACAAAAAAGGGTTGACGGTTGTTGATAAAGATATTGAGGATGCAAGAGTCAGTGTTGTGAGGCTTTCTGATGTAGGAAAGCAACTCGTGCCTAAGATCGAAAAGCAATACATTGATGTTACACAAGCTGTTGATGGACTTCTATCAGAAGCGCAGCAGGATTTATGGCAAGCCATTGAAGAAGTCGAGTTTCTACTTGCAGACAAAAGCTTTTTTGACCGTGTCAAAGATATGCGAAAAGCGCGTGAGCGTCAGCATATTGAAATTATTGCCTACTCTCCTGAGTTTCAGGATGACTTCAAACGCTTGAACTGCGAATGGATCGAGACCTACTTCAAGCTAGAGGAATCTGATTACCAAGCTCTTAATCATCCAGACGAAAAAATCTTGCAGCCTGGTGGGCATATCTACATGGCACGTCATAATGGTGAAATCATTGGTACTTGTGCCCTAATCAAAGTGGATAGCAATACTTATGAGTTAGCGAAAATGGCAGTCACCGAGAGAGCTAGAAGCAAAGGTGTCGGTTGGCTGCTAGGGCAAGCTGCTATCAACAAGGCTAGTGAGTTGGAAGCCAGAACAATTTATTTGGAAAGTAATACTGTTTTGGAACCTGCTATTCGTCTTTACCAGAAGTTAGGGTTCCAGAGAGTCATCGGACAAACTTCGCCCTACCAACGCTGCAACATTCGAATGGAACTCAAACTTGTTCAGCAGCATCGCTAACAACGGCGGGCAAAGAAAATTCTTGACACCTAGTTCCTCAATATGCTTGAAATACTCAACCAGGCTTTTCTGATCATTCTCCTAAAGACAACTGGCTACGAGCAAAAAACAGCGACGCCGCCTGGACTGGAAAGCAGGTATCAACCATCAGCGTCCCTTGATAGTCTCAATCAGTTAAAAGGTCGCACATTAAAGTACCGGCTGACTAGTCTGGCAACATTGCAGAATGCCTTCAATAACCGAGTCAGCAATATTCAGGTTTTAGTATTGGGTAGAGTAGTCTCCCTTTTACCAGATGACCTCAATGGGAATCGGCATCAGAGGTTTATTGTAGAATTAGCAAATTCGCAAACATTATTAATTGCACACAATATTGATATTGCCCCACGAATCAGTAGATTGCGAGTAGGTGATGAACTCTATATCTATGGTGAGTACGAGTGGAATAGAGAGGGCGGCGTTATCCACTGGACACACCGCGATCCAGATAGACGCCATGTGGATGGCTGGATTGAAAGAAATGGGCTCATATTTCGGTAGCAGATAGCAGCGAGAAGGTAATGGCTTGCAGCTAAGGAGCAGGTCAATATATGGCGCTACAACAAGCATAAAGCTATTAGGGGAAGTGCAAGGGTTGCTAGCAATTGCTCAGCCACACTGTTAAAACATACGGCCAGGATAGTAAGAGGGGCGCCAATACTCTCTTATCAATATGTACCACCCGACAGCATAATCAAAATCATAGAAGTTAGCCAAAGCGCCAGAATTAGATAGATTGCCAAAGCAAAAAAGTTTAGCAATAATCTAAGTACGTTTAAGGTCCGCCTCTGTTTATTTCTAAACGCCCTGATTAACTTCACAACCGCTGTGATGTTCAGTGGCAAAGTAGCAATCACAGCCAACCACCAACCGAAGAAAAACGGTAGAGGTGACTGATAATCCAGCCCCATGGTTTTGAGGATAAGCACACAAGCAAAAATCAACAGACAGGCACATATCAGCTCTACAATCAAAAGCCCTTTACCGTGTTTCGTCCGCTTGTAGTGATTAATAGCGATTGCAGCGGTTAGCAACCCGTGCAATCCAAGTAAGCCGCCTATGGTGTTCATTTCAGTTCAGTGCTAACCAGTAGAGATAGCTCTCATTGCTCAAAATAACATAATGCTCCTAGCGTGTAATTGTCCGGGATAGCCCCAGCTTTGATATTTCCAGAACCAAGAATATAAATGAGCAGATGTTGCCTCGATTCGAAAGCTGTTTCTGACAAAGATTTGTCAACTTGACGATAGCATATTAGTCTTCCCAAGCGATCGCAGCCAGGATAAAAAGACCATTCAGTCAGGTTAACTATCATGGAAATACGGCTATTCCGTCCGCAAGACACTGAGCAAGTAGCAAACTTATTTCACGAGACCGTGCGTGAGGTTAATAGCCGCGATTACTCCAGCAGCCAGGTTAGAGCGTGGGCACCCGAGGATCTCTATTTCAGAAATTGGGCTGCAATCTGCTCCAGCCGCTTCACATACATTGCAGATGAAGAAGGGACAGTTATAGGTTTTGGTGAGCTAGAACCAGATGGCCATATTGATTGTTTCTACTGCCATAAGCACTATCAACAGCGTGGTGTAGGACGCAAAATCTATCAGGCAATTGAGACAAAAGCCATAGAATTAAATTTAAAGCGCTTGTTCGTTGAGGCTAGTATTACGGCGAAGCCATTTTTTCAACGCATAGGATTTTGGGTTATCAAGGAGCAACAAGTGAGCTGTCGAGGAGAGACGTTTATCAATTATGCAATGGAGAAGTTATTATAAGGCATTCACTCTAAAATATAGGTAGCCTTCTTGATTATCAAGAAAGCCATGAGACAAAACTGATCTACGCCAGGATAAAGAGACATTTGAGCTTATTTTCGGAACTCAAAAAATGAGCCGAAAACTAGACTATATATAGTGAAGCTAACATACAATTAAGCCATGAATATTCGGACTGAGAGTTCAGAAGATTTTGATGCAATTCGTCAAGTCAACATAGCTGCCTTTGGTAGAACCAATGAGGCAGATTTGGTTGATGAGTTGAGAAAAACAGCACCAGTTCTCTCATTTGTAGCTGTTGAGGACGAGCAAGTGGTGGGACATATTCTCTTCAGTCCGGTCTCGGTCGAGGGGGACTGTACACCGAGTTGCAAGCTTCTTGGACTGGCACCGATTGGTGTTATTCCCGAGTTTCAAAACCAGGGCGTTGGCACTCAACTTGTGCAACATAGTTTACCCGAATGTTCTCGTTTGGGTTTTAGTGCAGTAGTTGTGCTTGGACATCCTGAGTATTATCCCCGCTTCGGCTTCGTTCCCGCTAGCCGCAAAGGGCTGACCTGTGAATATGAGGTACCAGACGAGGCATTTATGGTGGTAGAGCTGCAACCTGAAGCGCTGCAAGCTTGTAGTGGCAGGGTCAAATATCGCCCAGAGTTTGCCAAGGTATAAGCACGTTGTGTGAATACAATCTCCAAAAGGTTACTGAAAGATGGAAGACCTAAAACAAGCAATTGCGGGCTACTCTGGCCGAGATCTAGAACAGCGAAAAACTTGGTATTCTCCAGCAGCAGAAGCCTACAATCAGGTGCGGCCTCGTTACCCTCAGGCACTGATTCATCAAGTTGTAGAGATGGCTCAGCTCTCCAGCCAATCGCAAATCCTTGAAGTGGGATGTGGTCCTGCAACTGCTACCGTAGCATTCGCCCAATTGGGATGCTCTATGGTCTGCTTGGAGCCCAATCCAGACTTTCACCAGTTAGCCCAGCAGAATTGCCGAGCATATCCCCATGTAGAGATTTTGAACACATCCTTTGAGGAGTGGCCCCTAGAGGTTGAGAGATTCGATGCCGTTCTAGCAGCTAGTTCTTTTCACTGGATATCTCCAGAAGTAGGATATCCCAAAGCAGCCAAAGCCCTCCGTAAGGACGGCCACTTTATTTTGTTATGGAACAAAGAGCTTCAGCCTTCCTATGAGGTGTATCTAAGCTTGTCTGAGGTTTATCAAGCTCATGCGCCCTCTCTTAAGCGCTACGAAGATAGAGACACTCAAGAAGAAATCTTGAGAGGGTTGGGACAGATAGCAACTGAGTCAGGGCAATTTAAAAACTTGGTATCTGGGCAAGTTATGTCTGAGGTAACTTACAGCATTGACGAATATTTGATGCTTTTGACCACCTACTCGCCCTACCTAAAGCTAGAGCCACAAAGCGGGGAAGCTCTATTTGCAGGATTGAGGCATAAGGTAGAGCATGAGTTTGGGGGCAGTCTTCAGCTTTCCTATCTCTCTGCTTTTCACATTGCCTCAAGGCGCTGAACGACTATTTGCCAATAACAAACACTTGCTTGTCCCCAGGCGAGACAGTGTTTTGAGAGAGACTGTAGACAAGCCCTATTTGTTTGAGTGGAAGACGTGAAAATCAACTCCAGATCTTGTTGAGATTCAGCTCAAACCCAGGCAGTACATCTTCACCTGAAAGTACGCTTGGTGATTGCAAAACCTAACAGAGCTGCTTTGGAAATTTCTTTGTCTTCGCTATAAATGTACGGCAATGATAGGAAGTTAAGTCAGGAATTCAACTCTATGTACCAGTGGGAATACAAAACTATCAAGTTCTTTGCTCAAGGAGCATTAGACGCAGGACGAATCGACGAACGAGAAATTGAGGATATATTGAACGAACTCGGAGCTAGAGGCTGGGAACTGGTCACCATTCTTCCAGGCACAAGAGCTAACGGTGAGCTGTGGGATTTTGTGGCGGTACTCAA
The DNA here is from genome assembly GCF_014696065.1 of Leptolyngbya sp. FACHB-261. Lineage (NCBI taxonomy): Bacteria > Bacillati > Cyanobacteriota > Cyanophyceae > Leptolyngbyales > Leptolyngbyaceae > Leptolyngbya > Leptolyngbya sp. FACHB-261. The sequence goes on from NZ_JACJPL010000024.1 coordinate 314,969, forward strand.
GCGTGAGGTCAGTTCGTAGCACAATTGGGCAGACGGTGAGCCGTTTCAGCACGAATTTCCAAGGTACGAGCGCTTATTTAATCAAATGTATGAGGGTTAGGATGGATTGAGGTTTTGACTGCAATCCATCCAGTCTCCAGGGAACAGTGCATTTTCTAGTTTTACAGGCCGTTCAACAAACAGTGAGACTAAGAGCCCAGTAAAAACTCATTAACAACACTCCAAGCATTGGAATGGGATGCTTTCTTTCTAGCCGCAATGTAATCAGCCAGGTAACTAGCGTCCCGTGCTACTCCCGAAAAGCGTCCTGAGCCCCAGGTATACAACCAGGGAAGCCCCAAGAAATATAGGCCTCGCACACCTGTTACACCTCGTTCATGGCCGGGATAACCCTTACCATCAAACACGGGAATTTCTACCCAACTAAAATCAGACCGATAACCGGTACACCACACCACAGCGCCGATATCTGCCTCATCATAATCAATCGCTGAAATCTCCTCTTGGGGTTCCCAGGTAGGCTTGTAGGGCGGTTCCGTTGGTGCTTGAATTTGGTTCTTTTCTAGAAAGGTATCAATGCTTTTCTTGATGCTTTCAGCCACTGCATCAGCCTGGTCCAAATTTCGCTTCAGGTCGTCCCAAAATTCAAGCTTGCCACCGCTAATACTCTTGAGCCTTCCATGCAATTGCATACCCTCTAGAGCAAACTGTCGCAGGTCAATTTCCCGTCCCCCACCACGACCTGTCACATAGTGATTAGCCTTGCTTCTGACCTTCTCTTTCTGCGGATGGTCATCGATTGACAGGTCATAGTAGCCCATTTGATCGAGCCAATCGACAACATCTTTGCCTCGATACTGGCGCGGCGAACGGGGAGCACCCCCTACACACAAATGGACCTTCTTACCAGCAAGGTGCAAATCCTCAGCGATCTGGCAACCAGATTGTCCTGTTCCTACAACTAAAACAGCCTTGTCAGGTAAAGACTCTGGATTCTTGTACTCAGATGAGTGCAGTTGCACAATGTGCTCAGGAAACCGCTCAGCAATCTTCGGCATTTTGGGGATGTGGTAGCTACCTGAGGCAATCACGACCTGATCTGCCGTATAGTCCCCAATCGAAGTTGTTAATTCAAAGACACCTTCAGAATCATTCTGCCTGACCCTTGAGACTTCAACGCCTTCCTTTACAGGCGGAGCAAACGAGGCAGCGTAGTCCTCAATGTATTGAACGATTTGGTCCTTTTGCATGAACCCGTTAGGGTCATCACCTTGATAGTGGTACCCAGGCAATTGACACTGCCAATTGGGCGTGACTAGACAAAAGGAATCCCAGCGTTTTGAGCGCCATGAATGCCCAATCTTATTTTTCTCAAAAACGATGTGGTCAAAGCCTCGCTCATTTAAGCAGTAGCTGATAGACAGACCGGCTTGCCCCCCTCCTACAATTGCAACAGAATAATGGTTTTTCATTGGCTACTTCTCGTTTAGTTGTTTAGGAGGCTTATTCCACAAGGTCGCTGCTGCAAACTACAGAATTTAGGATTGCATTAGTCCAGCGAGTAGAGCCGAGCTCAGTCAGCGACGCTCTCTACAGCGCGAAGCGTCATTACCTGAACCATAGGATTTGAAAATGGGTGAGAACGTATCTCCAGCTACAAAACACTGAAGTCTAATCCTAAAGACAGGAGGCTACCGGGATGAGCGTTTAGAGAGTTAGCTCACCCGTCTATACCTGTCTATTTAGATAGGTCAGCTTTTAGGCGCTGAGCTGTAGTTCTTTGACAGTTGCATAAGTATAAGACAGTTGCACGCAACCATCCTGATATGTATCACACAGCTATTTGTTAGCAATATAAGCTAATTCAGATTACTGCACGAGTTTCACGATATGGGCACCCCGCATGACTGGAATAACGTAATCCATCTTTAACAGGCTCGGTACCTCCCCTTGCAGAACTCTCCAGAAATCGACGGTTCCACCAGAGCGAGCTGGGTTGTGATGATCAAAGGTTGCGACTGCTAGATAACGACCTGATGCATCAAACGTGATGCCCTCCGGCAGAATTCCTTCAAAGGGAACTGTGGTGCGGGGGGTTAGGCGGCCAGTATCAGAGTTGAGGCTTAGCAGCGTTAAAGAACTGTGCCAAGTCATCCGCTGATCACTTTGAGGTAAGTAGCTGGCTTCCATGTTGAGAGAGACAACAAATCGCCCATCTGGGCTAATGGCAAATTCCTCAGCGCTGCCACCTACTGCAGCAGTCGAAACGATTCGATGGGCAACTTCATTGCGGCTGTTAGCAGATTCAGCAAAGTTGATAACCGTAAGGTCGCTGTGCTGAGAGCCGACAAACTGGTCAGCAACATCGTCCCCCCACAGCAAATTTGTCACGATAAAGTGCCTGCCATCTGGAGTGAAATGTCCAACCCCCGGCAGCTTCCCAGTCATAATCGGCTGGCCCCAAGCTCGAAGGTTTGGACGACTAGAATTAGTGCGATCAACAGCATAGAACACAGCTTCATTGCGATCAGCTAAAGTAACACCCAGAAACTGACCTGATGGATGCCACTCCAAATGCGAGGCGTTGGCTTCTGGATCATTGATACCCGGAAGGTTCTGAAAGATAGGCGTTCCCAACTCCCCATTTGAGAACGGAATCAAAGCAATTTGCCGTCGAGGATCCCGCAAACTAACTGCCAGTAGGTTGCCCGCTGGATGAACTGCAACGGGTCGCGGCTGATTGCCCAAATCGAGTTGGTCGATAATTTTTGGGTGTTGAGGATTGCGTAAATCAATCACCGTGAGCAGTCGCCCTGAAGGGATGTCCGAGCGCAGGGTTGCTCCTTTGGGGGCAGGCGCAAATGTTTCGGTCACAAAGGCATATTTCTCGTCTGGAGTGAATGCCAAATTGTTGGGCCATGCCATCACTGAATTACTGACTGGCAAGGTAATTGGTCGGGTAATCGGTTCGCGGGCTAACCCACGCGTCAAGGGAATGAGCGTGAGGGTATCAGTCAGCCCAGGTGAACGCTCACCCAACTGATTGTCAATATAGGCGGACGCCTCCATATCTGCATCTGACAACACTGCCAGAAACCGCCCTCGAAAGTCTAAATAGTCAGACTGGGCTTTAGCAGAAGCGGATTGAGTGATGGCCAAAATAACAGCCGCAAAAAAACTCATACGCGCAGCAAAACGGGCGATTTTCACGATTTCGCAATCTCCTAATTTTCACTCTGCCTGATTTCGATTCGGCTTAATTTTTACTGGGCCTGATTTTCACTGGGAATGTACGCTTCAGGAGCGCAAGGGGTGCGGCCAGGACGACTGCAATAGGCAGTTTGAACTTGGCGGCTGCGCAAAGCTGCCTCTAGCAATGGCTTGGTGAGCGTAAAATCGGTTTCTCTAAAGGGCGCATGACAACTATGACAGCTGCCACTAAAGCGCATTTGGTAATGGGGCTGGTTAGGGCTGAATGACCCGTACTGCCATTCCCCATTCTGTTTCTGCTTGACGAAAACTGTGCCTGGAGCCTCCGACGAATACCAGGTTTCCATCACAAATAGGGTGCCATCTGGTAGTGGCTTTCCAGGCTGAATGGCGTCAATGGAACCTGCATCAATAAATATTTGACGGAATGAACCATCCCCACGAGACACCGTGGCGTAGTGAGCCAGGCTGCGGTCATATCTAACTTGAGGTTCAAATAAGGGAGCTGTGGCAGGGGTTGCAGAGCGAGTTTCAATTGGGGTCTGAGCAACAGTCGGGTTTGGTTGGAGTTGCTGAGGGGGTGTCAGCTGTTGAGACAGGACGATCGCCAACACCATGGTGCTGATAAACAACCCTCCCCAGTTGAGCAAACGCTGCTTGAACGTCATGCAGGTTCTTAGGAAGATCTAGACAATCGTTTACACCTCTCAACATAAGCGCAGATAATAATGCTGTCCAATGCCTATTGAGCAACCATTAATAACCTGAAAGCATTAATCAATGGAGCTACACTACCTTCGCTATTTCCTGGCGGTTGCAGAAGAACTGCACTTCAGCCGAGCAGCTGAGCGGCTGCACATTACCCAACCGGCTCTTAGCCGACAAATCCACAGTTTGGAAAATGAATTGGGGGTTGAACTCTTTCGGCGAACCAAGCGAATGGTGGTGTTAACCGATGCTGGGGTTGCTTTTCTGCCTGAGGTTCGCAAAGCCCTACAACAAGTGGAGCAAGCCATTCAGGTAGCACAACAAGCAGCCCGTGGCGAAATTGGCTTGCTGCGAATTGCCTTTACGCCATCTGCTATGCACACCATGTTGCCAGAAATTTTGAGGCGGTTTCGCAATTATCATGCCAACGTGAAACTCGACATGACTGAGCTTTGCACCTTGGATCAGGTCAACGCACTCCGTACCGAAGCCGTTGATATTGGGCTATTGCACCCTCCCATTGAGGCACCATTTTTAAAGTTATATCCCCTGCCAGGAGAGAAATTAGTCGTTGCCATACCTCAGGCCCATTCGTTAGCAAAGTATGAGCAATTGCCGCTGAAAGCTCTCGCGAATGAGCCATTTATTCTGCATCCTCGCTATGAAGGTCCAGTGCTGTATGACCAAATCGTGGCTCTCTGTCGTCAAGCTGGATTTGATCCTCACATTGTTCACGAAGAAGTCAAACATCAAACCCGAGTTGGGCTGGTTGCCGCTGGTATGGGAGTTACATTCATTCCTGAGAGTTTGCAGCAATCTGTGCCGATTGGCGTTGTCTACCGCACCCTTACAGGTTCAGCTCCAGAGTTGCAACTTGCTGCGGCCTGGCGGAATAATAGGGTATCTCCTGTACTTCAGGAGTTCCTAAACGTTATTCAAGAGACTAGTACGATCCTAGGCGGACAACCTGTCTGAGAAAATCCCACCAAGCCTGGATCTATCGCAGGGCAGATCCTTTAATCAAGAACATAAAAACCCTATAGAAACACGGTCATCAACTACAGAGAACAATGCATCAAAAGTTGTAAGCGCACGTAGATTAAGTATTCATGTTAGTTTAGGGAATCTTGCCACAACTGGTGTTTAAGCAGAATCTGTATATATTCATATTGCAATCTGAAAACTGCCATCAGTAATTCAATAGCTCTATTAACACTGAGCACCTAGTTGCTCTAATTCTTCCTCCACAGCCGCGTGAGTTCGCGTGATCGTATTGCGGAGTCTACATCCGCCCTTAACTTTAAGCTGAGGCATGAGGATGCTAAAACTCTTTCCGCCAATTGGTCTATCGGCAGCTATTACCACAATTGCCCTATTCAGTGGCCCGTCTACCAGTGTAGAGGCGGCAACGCTGTCCTCCAAGCTTGAACCTAATCTGCGTCAGCCTCGTTATGTTACTGCCGGTCAGCCAGCCAATTACATCGTTAACTCCGGTACTGGCTTCGATGGCGTTGTTGAGTTGTTCATCGGCAGCAGCCAAGGAGATTTCAATTGCTCAGGCTCTTTGCTCACTTCGGGGCTGCACATTCTCACAGCAGCCCACTGTTTGACAGATAACTTTGGCACGCTCATTGTCAACGATGCCAGTGTTTTTTTTGATTTGCCCACAGGTCCAGCTGCAATCGAGGCAACCAACTTTTTCGTCCATCCAGATTGGGACGGCTTTGCCGACGTTGAAACCTTCGGGGGGGACATTGCAATTGTGCAACTGGCCTCAGCAGCTCCTTCCAATGCAGAGCGCTACAACATTTATCGGCAAACTGACGAGATTGGCAAAGTTGGCACCAAAGTTGGCTATGGTCTTACCGGCACTGGTTTTGAAGGAGATACCATTTCTGATGGTGCCAAACGGTCTGGTCAAAATATCTACGATGCCTCTGGCGAAGTCTTTGGTGGTATCTTACCGAATGCCGTTTTAGCTTACGACTTCGACAATGGTTCAGCCACCAATGATGCCTTTGGCGTGTCTTTTGGTATCGCTGATTTGGGGTTAGGGCTCAATGAAATTAATTCAGCTTCAGGTGATTCCGGTGGGCCAACCTTGATCAAGGGGTTGATTGCCGGAGTCACCTCGTTCGGGTTTGGTGCCATCGAGTCGGACGTAGATAGCTTTACTAATTCTAGTTTTGGCGAGTTCAGCGGTGACACCCGAGTCTCAACCTACGCCAGTTGGATTGATAGCATCCTCACCCCTGACAACCATGTCAAAGTTCCTGAATCCAGCAACGTCAGGGCTCTTTTGTTGACCTGTTTGCTAACTGCTTTCGCTAGCATGAGTCGTCGCCCCAAAACCGGTCACTGACTTTAGCTTTTCTCAGAAGTTGGCATGAGGCTTAGCACCTTATAAGCAGGCAGTTAGAATTCAGGTTCTAGCCCTATTGGTGTTGGAGCCTGATGAAAACGGGGCGTAGCCAGCTTGCAAACCTCTTCTTCGCTGCCTTCCCAGCGGGACTGGGAGAAAATACGTTGGCCAGTTAGAGTCAGCGGATCTAGATCAGGCGAAGTTGCCCCTTGCATACTTAGCAGGTTATAGCGAATGTTTTCGGCGTAGACCGCAAAGGTAATCTGAAACATCTCCAAGAAACCGACCAGCCAACGGCAGTCTTCTTCTCGATGGTCGCGATGCACACTGATGATGCCAGCGATGCGAGCTTCTAAGTGAGCCCGGCTATTAGGACAGATCAAAATGAGCTTGACTAGCAAGATCACTAGCGTCAGGGGATAGCTGCTCACTAAGGAGTTGAACAAGCAACTAGCCCTCCCATTTCGCTCCAGCGTTAGACAATCTACTAACTGATTGCACACCCGAATCAGCAGAGCTCGCGTCATCGGTTTGTTGTCGTACTCAGGGTAGAGGCTATCCAACCGAGCCTGCAACTGGTTACGCAACATCTGCACCACCAAGCCATCGCGCACTGCAAATATCAAATACTCACACAAGCTTTGCTTGAAGGCAGCAAAGCTGAGATGTTGGGTTTGCTGCAGAAAGGAATGAGCCAGGTTTTGATAATCACAGCTGTAGTGCCGAGCCAGGATACCTTTGATCAAGCGGACCGCATCTGAGCCCAGAGCCGTTGGGTTCTTCAGTTCGTCCACGGGCACCCCATTGGCCTCAGCTCGCACACTGAATAGGGCCAAATCGCGGCGGAAATGCTCCTTCCAGCGACGGGCTAAGCCTCGAGCAGCTTGGCGCTGCTCAATCGGGGTTTTCTGGTCTACCTCCTGCAGCATTAACAGGTAGGGCGTATAGCGGTAGGTCCAGTGAACACGGGCGTCGTCGTAGCGTTGCGCTGAAAGCTTGAGTTGATCGTAGTCGGGGCTAACTGTGAAGTTGCGCAGCCACTCTCGTAAGCGCCGCAGGGATCCCGAAATCGCCGGTTGCTCAACCGAGGGATCGTCGAAGATGCGCACTAGCTTGCCGATCGGCTCGTGCTGGGTAGTCAACCGCCAGTTATTGACCAGGATGTAACAGCAACGCCGCAAGGTGTAGCGAAACTCCTGCTCATCATTAGCGCTCAGAATCTGCTTGAGACAGCCCAGAACGCTTTGGGGCACAGAACCAGGCCGGATCTGCACGAATACCTTGCGAAACTGGTCAAGAGCGTCTTCCGGCGGTAACTGCTTGACGATTGTGAGGAAATAGGAGTAGAGAGCCTGCTGGGCACCGGCTAGATGGTAGGTTCCAGCCAAATGTTCAGTTTCCTCCGGACGCCCCCCATCCGCTCCGGATTCTAGTGAGAGAAAGCGTTTTGAATTGGTAGAAGCGATCACAGGAATTGCCTAATGTCTTCTGGTGGTAAGCCTGAATGCACCCTACCTATCTCAACCTGACCCAACCGCTGTTAACTGGCGGTGTGTCAAACTACCCTGGTTAACCCTGACCAGAACACACAACAGCATTATCACCTGAATTTGCGATACGTAAAGCCCCTGACCGTTTTACCTTAACGGTTGATTACCCGCATATTTGCGGTTGACAGGAACCGTTTTCAATACAGGTTCCCCAGTTCAGGGCTAGCTCAGAGCTGAGCCCAAATCTCGACTCGGCGTCAGCCTAACTCATTCAAAACCCCCTCTAGCATTAGCAGTGAGGGGGTTTTGAGTTCATTCGTGGCCTTGAGATACAGAGTTGAGGTTAATTTGGTTCAATTTGAGTCAATTTGAGTTCGATTGAACCAAACGAGACCTAGGCAAAACCCTGGGCTTAGAGCTTGTTAGACCTCAACTAAGCCTGGCTTACATCATGCCGCCCATGCCACCCATGCCACCCATGCCACCCATGCCGCCCATATCTGGCGCAGCAGCAGCCTTCTTCTCTGGCTTATCAACCACCAGGGCCTCGGTGGTCAGCACCATGCCCGCAACAGAGGCAGCATTTTGAATCGCAGAGCGAGCAACTTTAGCCGGGTCGACAATGCCACTGGCAATCATGTCGACAAACTCGCCCTTGAGCGCGTCAAAGCCCTGGCTGAACGGAAGGTCACGCACCTTTTCGACGATGACCGGACCTTCGAGACCAGCATTGTTAGCAATCTCACGCAGCGGTGCTTCTAGAGCCTTGGCGACGATATCAGCGCCAATTTGCTCTTCCTTGTCGAGGCTAGGACGAATATCAGCGACCTTCTTAGCCAGGTGGATCAAGGTTGCGCCACCGCCAGGGACGATGCCTTCTTCAACTGCAGCTTTGGTTGCGTTGAGCGCATCTTCGATGCGCAGTTTGCGGTCTTTAAGTTCGGTTTCGGTCGCAGCGCCGACCTTGATCACGGCGACACCACCCGATAGCTTCGCCAAACGCTCTTGGAGCTTTTCTTTGTCGTAGTCAGAATCGGTGGCATCTAGTTCCTTGCGGATCTGAGCGATGCGCTTCTCAACGTCGGCTTTGTTATCGGTGCCAGCCACAATCGTGGTCTTGTCGCGAGCAACTGTGACCTTCCGCGCCACGCCCAGCATTTCCAGCTCAGCGCGCTCTAGGGTCAAGCCCATTTCTTCAGAGATCAGTTGGCCGCCTGTGAGCACGGCAATGTCCTGCAGCATGGCCTTACGACGGTCGCCAAAGCCAGGAGCTTTTATAGCTACCACGTTGAGCACACCGCGCAGCTTGTTGACCACCAGGGTGGCCAGAGCTTCGCCTTCAACATCCTCTGAGATGATCATCAGAGGCTGACCGGCGCGAGCCACGCGCTCCAGCACAGGCACGAGGTCCTGAATCACATTGACCTTTTTGTCAGTGATCAAGATGCGCACATTTTCGTACTCAGTAACCATGCGCTCAGAATCGGTCACGAAGTAGGGCGAGATGTAACCCCGGTCGAACTGCATCCCTTCGACTACTTCCAGCTCAGTCGCTAAGGACTTGGACTCTTCAACGGTAATCACACCGTCTTTGCCCACTTTGTCCATAGCTTCCGAGATCATCTTGCCGACTTCTTCGTCGTTGCCTGCAGAGATCGTGGCAACTTGAGCAATGGCAGCGCCCTCAACCGGCTTCGCTTGGTTGCCAATTTCAATTACTAGGGCAGCAACTGTCTTCTCAATGCCCCGGCGAATGCTGATTGGGTTGGCCCCAGCAGCAACGTTCTTGAGACCTTCATTGATCATTGCCTGAGCCAACACCGTTGCAGTGGTGGTGCCGTCGCCCGCCACATCGTTGGTCTTGGAGGCAACTTCACGGATCAACTGAGCACCCGTGTTCTCGAGGGGATCTTCTAGCTCAATTTCCTTCGCAATGGTGACACCATCATTGATGATTTGAGGAGCACCATACTTCTTCTCCAGCACCACGTTGCGGCCCTTGGGACCGAGGGTGACACGGACAGCGTTTGCCAAGGCGTTGACCCCGCGTTCTAGGGCGCGCCGAGATTCTTCGTCAAATACAATCTTCTTGGCCATGATGTCCAGTTGCTCTCAAATAGATGTGAATGGGCGGTTTACCGGGACGGGGTCAAGACCCTTACTCGACAATCGCCAGAATGTCCTTTTCGGCTAACAGCAGGTATTCGGTGCCATCTGCCTTGATCTCGGTACCTGCATACTTGGAGTACAGGACCCGATCCCCAACCGCGACTTCGGGCACTACGCGCTCACCCTTATCGGTTTTCACACCAGGACCAACTGCGCTCACCTGGCCTACTTGCGGTTTTTCCTTCACGGTGTCTGGCAGCAGAATGCCACCCGCTGTCGTTTGCTCCTGATTCTCAATCTTGATCAGGATGCGGTCGCCCAGGGGCTTGAGGGTCCCCCCCTGTAAAGTCACAGAAGCCACGTCCGTTCAATGCCTCCAACAAACTTGGTTGCGCACGTTCCACAATCGGAATTAGTCAAGCGTTAGCACTCTCCAATCCCGAGTGCCAATATAGCGCGTTCCACTCCTGCGCCGACCGTCCTAACAGGTACGGTTTCACGAACGTTCAAACCAAGCCCGATAGACAGGCTGCCCGCGCTCGAGGGTAGAGCACTCCCGTTCGGTAGCCACGCCTAGCGGGTTATCAGCGATCCAATTGCCAGTCCCCGCCAGATTGACGAAGGCAGGGTCAGCCTCAAAGCGCTCCCGCATTTGTAGTGCTACCGCTTCTATGTCTGACTGCACAAATACTCGACCACCGGGCACCAAGAGCAGCGCTAGTTCAGTGACTAGCTCAGGCTGCACCACCCGGCGTTTCTGATGGCGTTGCTTAAACCAGGGATCGGGAAACTGAATAGTCACAGCGCTTAAATCACCGGGTTGAAACAGCGAGCGCAGCGACAGATTGACGTTGCAAAACAGATAGTGCAGGTTAGTTAACCCCTGTTCGCGGCCCCAGCGGTTTGCCTGCTCTACCAGGGGCTCACGGATTTCCAACCCCAACAAGTTCCAGTCCGGCTGCTGCTGGGCCAGAGCCAGCAGAAAACGGCCTTTGCCACAGCCAATATCCAGGTGCAGAGGTTGAGCAGGATTCGCGTAGATCGCCTCCCAGTTCGGCGGCTCTACTGCCGTGCGGTACTTACGGCTGAGGGGGTTGACATGCTCACGAACGCGAACGGGGCTCACGATAATCGTTCAGAAAAGTTTGCGGGAAAGATGCCTTCTTAGGATAGCGATTTACCAGACGCTACATAAGTTTACAGATTGTTGAGCAGGTGTTCACCATCCAGCAGAACCTTGCTACTGTTGCCTAAACAAAACGTTAAGAAGAAGCAATGCCATACAGCAAAGACGAAAGCGGCCTGCTCAACAATTTTGCCAGTGAGCCCAAGATGTACGTTGCTGAGCCACCCACTAAGTCGCAGAAGCGCAGCTACTTGCTGACCATTGTTGCAGCGGTCATCTTGATAGGGGGGCTGATTACGGTTGCCTACCTGGCATCCCAAGCGGCCTAGCTCAACCTCCCAGATCAACATTCGCTTGGGCTTTAAAGGCTAGCTAATTTAGGAAGGGGGTAGAATTTCGACCCTCGCCAGACCGTCATTACTCAAGACACGAGTTGTGCCAAGACTGCGCAGCCTCCACGCCAAGTGGTTCTCTCCTGTGGCTTGATTGAAGTTCCCGGCAATTGAGTTCGGAGCGAAGTTCAGAATGAAGCTCAACTTTGCGACTTCAGCCTACGCTGACGACCTGCGCCGACTACCTTTGTTGACTCCCCCACTCGCTAGCCCCCACCGACTGCCCCCCAGCAGTGATTGAAGCGTTCAGATTGCTGCCAATTTAGTTACCAACGGGGTCCTGTTAGCTAATCTATAGCGCGTAGCAAGATGGTGTCGTCAGCAGGGAGGGTGACGGCCTCACTATATAGTGAGGCGGGGGAGCTATCAGGAGCCTCTTTTGTGGCTGCCGATGCCGGTGTTTCTTGCAGTCGCAGCCGCGAACAAGAGATCGTATCTGAGAGAATAGAGCTTGCCATCATGCCAGTGTGGATCTCTAGCTGGGCACTGCTCATTGCTTCAAACACCAGATGCTGACCGGGAAACACAACCCGTTCAAAGTACCAGTTTGGGATGTTAGTGATGCGAGCAATTTGCATCTTACTGGTGGCGTTGACATAGCAGCAGGTAATCTTGCCCTCACCATCACTGGGCACCGGATCAAAAACTTGAGCCATGAATCACGCTTAGCCTATAACCGAGTTGATAAAACGAGTGCCATGCCTTTGGAGGCTAACACCCCCTGATCCCCGAGGGCTGTAAACCCCATTACCGATCTCAGGGGTGAACGGGTGTACTGGCAGCGTACTGGCGATGTAGTAGGCACGCACTCCTCGATCTGGTGTATCGTAAAGTTGTGTGAACACTACACTCAGACAACTTTGTCTGGCTGGCCGTTCTCGCTTCAAGCTTCGGATGCTTTGGTTCTGAGTGCTATGTCCAGCTCCGTCCTTCCAGAGCGTATTCTTTACGTTCGGCTGCCCTGTAATCCAATTTTTCCGATTGGGGTTGTCTATTTAGCCGATCACGTACACAAGCTGTTTCCCCAGGTGCAACAGCGAATTTTCGACCTGGGAGCTGTGCCGCCGGTAGATTTTGGCGCAGCCCTAGACGCTTGTGTGGATAAGTTTCGCCCGGACCTGCTGGTTTTTTCCTGGCGAGACATTCAGATCTATGCGCCTGTGGGTGGACGGGCAGGCAATCCGCTCCAGAACTCTTTTGAGTTTTTCTATTCCCGTAACCTGTTTATCAAGTTACGGGGAGCCTTCAAGGGACTGCGTCTGTTCATCTCTTACTACACCGAGCTGTGGCGCAACCTGGGGTTGATTCGTCGAGCTACGCGCCGGGCTCGGCAGTATCGGCCTGCGGCTCGAACTGTGGTTGGCGGTGGCGCAGTTAGTGTTTTCTACGAGCAACTGGGCTCTAGCCTGCCCAAAGGCACGATTGTCTCAGTGGGCGAAGGCGAAGCCCTGCTAGAGAAACTGTTGCGTGGCCAGAGCCTCCAAGACGAGCGTTGCTACATTGTGGGCGAAACTGAGCCGCGCAAGCGCTTGGTCCATGAAGCACCAGCTCCCATCGAGAAGACCGCTTGCAACTACGCCTATATCGACGAGATTTGGCCAGAGTTTGACTATTATTTGCAAGATCAAGACTTTTACGTGGGCGTGCAGACCAAGCGTGGCTGTCCTCACAATTGCTGCTATTGCATTTACACAGTCATTGAAGGCAAGCAGGTACGCATCAACCCGGCTGATGAGGTCGTAGCCGAGATACGTCAGTTGTACGACCGGGGCATTCGCAATTTTTGGTTTACCGATGCGCAATTTATTCCAGCACGGCGCTTTATTGACGATGCCGTAGAGCTGCTCCAGAAGATTCTGGATGCAGGCATGAATGATATTCACTGGGCTGCCTACATTCGAGCGGACAACCTCACGCCCGAATTGTGCGACCTGATGGTGAAAACCGGCATGAATTATTTTGAAATCGGCATTACCAGTGGTTCGCAAGAACTGGTGCGTAAAATGCGCATGGGCTACAACCTGCGCGTGGTTTTACAAAATTGCCGTGATCTCGCTGCCGCAGGTTTCCAGGATCTGGTCTCAGTTAACTACTCGTTTAATGTCATTGACGAGACCCATGAGACTATTCGCCAAACCATTACTTACCACCGCGAATTAGAAAAGATCTTTGGTAAGGACAAAGTTGAGCCTGCTATCTTTTTTATTGGCCTGCAACCTCACACCCATTTAGAGGAGTACGCCTTTAAAAAGCAGATGATCAAGCCAGGCTATAACCCGATGAGTATGATGCCCTGGACCGCTAAAAAACTGCTTTGGAACCCAGAACCTCTTGGTTCGTTCTTTGGTGAAGTTTGCCTGGAAGCCTGGAGCCGGGATCCCGATGATTTTGGTCGCGAGGTGATGGACATTTTAGAGGAGCGTCTGGGCCGAGCCCCATTGGAAGAAGCGCTGAGCGCCCCAGTTGAGGCGAAACCATTGACTCTAACGGGCTCAGTTTGAGGCAATTTCTCCCTAGCCTGCTCCAATGGATTTGCCTAATTCGATCAGCCTAATTTAATAGAAAAAGGGCTCTTAACAAGAGCCCTTTCTAATCATTTAGCCCATAGATATAGACACTAGAAAGTCAACACTCAGAGCGTCTGCTTAGGGATGAGCAGGAGGGATTAGGCGATGGTGCTGGTGCATCATCGTGTCACAACTAACAGAAGGCAGAATAGAGGGCAGGAAGAAGGGTCGAGCCGCAGGATTATGTGGTTTGGACGTTACATAGTGCTCACGCCTAAGCTGAGCAGTCAAAGCCTCCTCAAGCTGGTCAAGCATAGTAGTCCACCTCTGGCAATGCAGGCGGCAGCACAACCTTGAGATTAGGTTGGTAACAGTTCATAGAAAAATAACCACGAGTCAAGATAAAGAACACAGACTGGTGGTAGATGCCCTAGCAATCGAGAAAGGCCAGGAGTCAAAAAGGTTTTCAGATAACCTAGCTGACCTCCCCCCGGGTCCCTTCAGCGTAGATATTCTGATTCCACTAGTGTGCTTTAGCACGTTATGCAACGACCAGATTAAAAACTGCTCATTTTCTGCTCATTAGACATTAGAACTCAGTCGATTTTTAGCTGTTTAGGCATTGAGTTATAGTCCGGAAACTTCAGGAATTCCACATGAGTAGTTATGAGAATTTTAATCTAAATGGCGAAGAATTCTATGTCTATTCCGTGATTCTACTGACTGCTGATAAGCTCTCTCTTCTGCACCACAAGAACTTACATATTGCCATAGAGAAAACACTGATTTAGCATGCTTCTCTCCTCGTCTGAATTGTTTAGCATTGGCGTCGAGGATCAACCACTACCCTGGGTAGAAATGTAGTCTTTTCTCGAAGAGATTGAGCATCCCACGACAAGCGGGCCTGGCTGCTGCAAGCTGTTTTAGCGCCTCGGTCTAAGCCCGAGCCCTGGCTCAATGACCTTAGTCTCCATTCAATAGACAGCTGTGGCCCCTGATTCACATCAGCCTTGCTCGACCCAGTCTTTAAGCTTGGCTTTAACCCTGTCTAGATAACCGATACCCAAGCCCGTACCAATCTCCGTCGGGAGTTGAGCTACTTGCGCTGTGCCTTGCTACCGCCTGACCACTTCCTGCTGGCCGATACCAAAACGCTGCAATGGCAGCCTAATGCTCACTGCACACTTGATGTTGCTGAATTCGACCAAGCGCTCAATAGGGCTGAGCAAGTATCGCTAGTGCAGTGCGGACAGCTTTAGAGGAAGCAGTCGCACTGTATGAGGGAGACTTGCCGCCCAGTCGCGAGGATGAGTGGTGTTGGCTTTCAACTCAGATATCAACGGGCGCAGAAATTTCCCAAGCTCATTTTCAGAATGGCCAGACTAGGTTGAAGAACTTGAGTGGCCGCTGTGTTTTGACGGGCATTCTAGCTGTACGCACTGTGGCAATTTAAGTTAGTTCAATGAAGCGATGGGTCAGCAAAACAGTTTGGTTACGGTTAACCTGTTTGTTCTGCTTAGGGTTAGTAATCTCACTGCTCTGGTGTGGACCTAGCCGAGTATTCAAACCTCAAGGTCCCATCTCAACGACTGAATTGAGAGGAGTTTGGATTACGACCTTGCCTAGCCCAGTATTGTACTTGCCCTGTAACGTACGCAAGACAACACAACAGCTAGCGCAACACCGCTTCAATACGATTTACCCCAATGTTTGGAGCCGAGGCTACACGCTCTACCCCAGCAAGGTTGCCAAAGCGGCAATGGGGCAAAAACAAGATCCGCTATTGAACCTGTTCAGGTTCCGCGGGGATGTGCTGGCAGAAACAGTTCGGCAGGGACATCGGCAGGGTTTGAGCGTCATTCCCTGGTTCGAGTATGGCCTAATGGTGCCTCAACGCTCGCCCTTAGCTCGTCGGCATCCAGAATGGCTCACTCGCAGTAGACTGCCAAAGCCAATTCAGCGTCCACAATCACTTCTGAACAAACTGCAGCTGTGGTTGTTGGGGGGCGAGTTAGTGTGGCTCAACCCGATGCAGCCGCAAGTGCAACAGTTCATTGTCGACCTCATTACAGAGGTGGTCAAAACCTATCCGGTGGATGGCATCCAACTCGATGACCACTTTGCACTGCCAGTCAATCTAGGCTACGACCCGTTCACCATTGAACGCTATCGTCAGGAGCACGGTGGCAAAGCTCCCCCAACCGACCCGCATGAGCCAGAATGGATGCGCTGGCGAGCTAAGCAACTCACAGGTCTGATGCGCAAGATTGTGCAGTCTGTACGAGCCGTTAAGCCTGACTGCCTAATCAGTTTGTCTCCGAATTCGCAGGCGTTTGCCTATCGATCTTCGTTGCAAGACTGGTCCACTTGGGTGAGCCGAGGGCTGATCGACGAGTTAATTTTGCAGGTTTATCGTCCTGACTTAGCAAGCTTTCAAGCTGAATTGCGGCAACCGGCGATCCAGAAAGCGAAGCAGCAAATTCCTGTAGGCGTTGGCATTTACACCGGCTCATGGCGACAGCGTCTACCCATGAAAATGCTGACCCAACAAGTGCAGCTAGCCCGGCGGATGGGCTTCGAGGGCGTTTCTTTTTTCTACTGGGAAAGCCTGTGGAGTTATGACTGGGCAGAAGGGCGTAGGCAGCGTCAAGCAGGATTCAAAACGTTATTTGCAGCTCCAGCCAAACGGCCTAAGTAACGAGTGAGCCAACAAAATGAAGAAGTCAGGCTAGCCGTTATAAGTATGAACGCTGACCCTTGGTACCTTTGCACGAATGTAAAGATTTTCTACTTTGCGCAGCGTCCCTTGCTAGGCTCTAATGCCACCAACAGGCTAGAGAGTAAGCCAGAAGAGATATTCAGGTAGTGCCAAGCTTTTTTGCTGAGAAACTGGGTATAAATAGGGCTATACATCCTCCTAAAGCGAGAATTAGAATTAGTGTAGGAGCCTACATTTCTGCTCAGAAAATGAGAAAAGCTGTTCTAGAGGTAATCACTGAAACCTGAACAGGGAAGAGGGGGTCAACGGGTCACTGCCCAGGACTCATTGGCTTGGCAAAAGCAGTCAAGGACTCCTTGGTGAAAATCTCAAAAACGATGTTTCCTAAACGCAAAATGTAGAGCCTGTTGACCCTAATTGGGCATCATCGCTAAAGAGCAGTTGCAGAACCTAGGAAGATGATTCAAAGCATAGCTAAAGCCACTTTTACGACGGCTAATCTCGACCAATTTGCGCAAGAACTGAACCAAGACGGCATCTGTGTTATTCGTGGCCTTTTCGAGCGCAAGCTAATAGAAGAGTGGGCTCAAGCCTTTGATTCCTTGTTCCAGGAGCGTCAAAACAGACCGGGTGGTTTAGCTCCACGAGAACAAGCCCGCTACTATCTCACCTTTCCCTGGATTGCGCCGTTCGCCAATACCGAGGTGTTTGCGAACTCTGTAATTTCAGGCATCCTTAATCGCGTATTCGCTCAAGAGTATGTGATGGTTCAAATGGGCGCAGACATTCCCCTTCAGGGTTCAGAGTATCAAGAAGTTCACCGGGACTTCCGCCCCTTGTTCACGGATCAAATCTTGACGCCACTTTATGCCGTGGCAGTCAATTTCCCACTGGTCGAAGTAACCGCAGAGAATGGTCCTTTTCAGATGGCTCGTGGGACACACCGAATGTCTCGAGATGAGGGACTGGCGAAAGTTGCTACTGGTGAAATTCCCCTAGAGTCTTTCTACATGCAGCTTGGAGACGTGATGATCCGTTCTCCTCTGGCATTACACCGAGGCTCTCCCAATCGAACCGATCAACCTAGGCCAATGGTGGTCATGGGCTATGCAATGCATTGGCTGCACACGCCAAAAGTAGATTTGGCTCTGCCCCGTAACTATTACGAAAGTTTGCCAGAACAAACGCAGCGGTTGTTGCGCTGCGAAGTAATCGATGACCCATCAGAGGTAAGAGCTGAGACTTACATCAATTTCAAGTATTGATCTTCTTCATTTGGAAGAGCCGAAGCGCTAATCAGCAAATCAAGAGCAATAGAGGATGGGGAAGAGTGGGTCGAAGAAACCTACAATCCTTCATCCTCTTTGGCTATTTTATTTACACTTCGAGTAGGTCACTTTCGAGTAAGTCACTTAGGTTGGCTCCTCAACTTGATGGATCAGAATTTAGCTAGAAGCACAATGTCTCAAACTGAACCGACATCTGACTCTGTTACTACAGCACGAACCTACACAAACCCGGTCTATCCAGGCTATTTTGCCGATCCCTTCGTTTGGCAGCATGAGGGTATTTATTACGCTATCGGCACAGGCCCAGCAGAAGCCGCAGGCGAAGTGGACAAGAGCACTCAACAGCTTGTTTTTCCCCTTTTGCGCTCAACTGATTTTATAAACTGGCACTCTGCGGGCAAGGCTTTGAGGCGTCCAGATCCTGCGCTTGGTGATAATTTTTGGGCCCCTGAAATTGCCTACTCAGCGGGTAAATTCTATCTTTATTACTCAGTAGGGCATGAGGACAAAAGACACCAGCTCCGCGTTGCGATCAGTGAGAATCCCCTAGGCCCCTATGAAGATTTAGGAGAACCTCTGCTAGACCCCGACTCCTGCCCATTCACCATCGATCCGCATGCCTTCCAGGATGACGACGGGCAGTGGTATCTGTTCTACGCCCGCGACTTCTTAGACACAGAGGCTGGGGTGCGAGCTGGTACTGCCTTGATGGTTGCTCCCCTGCAAGAGATGACGAGACTAGTTGGGGAGGGCAATGTGGTTCTACGAGCCCGCTCCGATTGGCAGCGTTTCCTAGCGGACCGTCCTATGTACGGTGGTATTTATGATTGGCACACCTTGGAAGGTCCTTGTGTTCGTAAGCATGGGGGGCGTTACTACTGTCTCTACAGCGGCGGGCGCTGGGAGACTGAAAGCTATGGGGTAGATTATGGCGTTGCCGAAAGCGTGATGGGTCCCTACTCAGACGTAGGGAATGAGACAGGCCCACGCGTGCTGCGCTCCGTCCCTGGTCAAGTTCTGGGCCCCGGTCATAACTCAGTAGCAGTTGGCCCAGATGGCCAGACGGAGTACATCGTTTACCACGCTTGGGACACAGACATGGAAGCGCGACGGATGTGCTTAGACCCATTAGTCTGGACACCCGATGGTCCGCGCTCTGGCGGTCCTACCTGGACGCCGCAATCTGCGATTACGCGGTGAGAGGGTGTTTATCCCCGGCAAATGGTAAAAACTCGTAGAGGCCAGGTCATCTGGCCTCTACAAAGTGACTTGTTTGAACGGGACTGACGGGGCTCGAACCCGCAACTTCCGCCGTGACAGGGCGGTGCTCTAACCAATTGAACTACAGTCCCCTGTAGTGCTCTTTTTCAGAGCGAACTTAATCTTCTAAGATTTAAAGCGTTTTGTCAAACATTTCGGCAGATTTTTTTTGATTTTGGGACGCGTGTCTCTACGGTAGAATAAGGGACGCCTGGAGAGGTGGCAGAGTGGTCGAATGCGGCTGACTTGAAATCAGTTGTGGCGAAAGCTACCGGGGGTTCGAATCCCTCCCTCTCCGTAGCCAGTTAAAGTCCTGAATAAAATCAATAGGAGCGAGGTAACCTCGCCCCCACCCTCAGGCCTGCTTAGCTAGCTAAGTACTCTCTCACTGCAGCTTTACGCCGCCGCAGCTTGTCCAGGGCTTGATTCTCAAGCTGGCGTACCCGCTCCCGGCTGATGCTGAGCTGCTTGCCCACTTTCGCTAAGGAAAGCTCTTGGCCATCGCGGAGGCCATAGCGCAAAGAGAGCACTTCACGCTGCTGAGGCGTCAGCTCATCCAGTAGGCTGTTGAGATCATCACGCAGAGATTCCCGCGTCGTATGGTCTTCTGGTGACGGACCATCGTGCTCTAGCAGATCGCCTAATTCGGTGTCCTGGTTGTCACCCACTCGCAGCTCCAAGGAGACTGGTTGACGAGCGATTTGCAGACATTCCCGAATTTGTTCTGCCTTTAGCCCCAAGCGGTCAGCAATCTCACCAGCGGTAGCTGTGCGTCCTAGCTCTTGAGACAACTGCCGCTGAGTGCCCTTGATCTTGTTAAGCTTTTCGGTGATGTGGACGGGCAGACGAATAGTACGGCTTTGCTGGGCAATGGCACGCGTGATTGCCTGACGGATCCACCAGTACGCATAGGTCGAGAACTTGAAGCCGCGCATAGGATCGAACTTGTCTACCCCCCGCTCTAAGCCCAGCGTTCCTTCCTGAATCAGGTCAAGCAGTTCCAGGTTGCGCTTTTGGTATTTCTTGGCAACCGAGACGACCAGACGCAAATTTGCTTCCATCATTCGTCTTTTAGCTCGCTGCCCCCGCTCCAAAACGGCATGCAGCTCCTCTATACTGAGATTGACCTGCTCAGACCATTCCTGGTCAGTTGGGTCATGCCCCAGATTACTGGCTAGAACCTCTTGGGCCTCGCGCAGCTTCATCATCTGCTGCACCTGCTTACCGAACAGGATTTCCTGCTCGTGGGTCAGTAGTGGTACGCGCCCGATCTCGTGCAGATAAGTTCGCACCATATCAGCCGTAAAATCGCGACCACTGGCGGTTTTGGTAACCCGCCCGTCAACTGTATTGCTTGCTTGCATGGATCGTTCTTGACCTCCCCTTGTCAGGAGACTAGGGAACACAACAGGTAAAACAAAAAATGAAGTGAGCATTGGCCAGGGTACTTGCCAGCCCCCAGCCTCAGAATCGAAGCAAATATAGAACCTCTGGATACAAAGCTCGTGGCACTACTCCCTGCCACAAACCTCTCCGCCACTTCAGCGTTACCTGAGAGCAGCGTTGCCTAAGAGCTAAGTCAAAGCCAAACTGAATTTATGTTCACTATTCCATACTATTACAAGTTTTAGATTCAGTAAAGTACTGATGAACTAGTTGCAAAATGTCGCGCTCCAAGGCATACTCCCAGCTAGCTTACCAGGGTATAGACTTTGGCCTCTGGCCTTAGTTCCGCTTGGCGCAGCCTGAGCAGGTACGGGTTTCCGACCCGTAACCGCACTTTTCTTAAAGGAGTTGAGGTTCTGACTCTTTTAAGGTTGCAGCTCACACGCAAAAGAATGTGCAAAACAAACTCACCGAGCTGGAACTCAGGGAGAAGTCGCTTGGGGCCAAGTAAAGCTAGGGTTTTTACCTGCATGGGCTAGCGCCAGCTGCTCGTAGTTGCGGGCGTGTTGAATTAGATCTGCAACCTCTTCTTCAGATAATTCTCGGACGGGTTTAGCCGGCACGCCTGCAACCAGGGTATGAGCAGGCACATCTCGGGTAACAATCGACCCTGCCGCTACAATACTGCCAGCTCCTACCCGAACACCATCTAGCACAACAGCACCAATACCAATCAAGCTTCCCTGCTCAACGTGGGCTGCATGAATCACAGCTCGATGTCCAACCGTGACATGGTCTTCTAAGCGCGTTATGCGCCCTGGGTCACCGTGCAGAACAGCACCGTCCTGAATGTTGGTAAAAGCGCCAATCTGAATCCGCTCAACATCGCCTCGGAGAACAGCGGTGTACCAAATACTCGATCCAGGATCGACTTCGACTTGACCAATGACGGTCGCATTCGCAGCGACGAAGGCAGCGGCAGAGAGATCAGGAACTTGAAGCCAGGCTGGTAAGGTTGACACAATGACAAACCTGAACGTACTGCTTACACCATAGGGGTGGAGCACTATCGTTATAATAAAGCGGACAAAGGACTAAGCCTTGTTTCTCCCGATTGCCCTAATGGGGATCTGCACTTCATGACGAACCCAGCCCTTCAATATCCCATTTTTGGGCCGGAGATCCAGTGTCCCCACTGTCGCCACGTAATTCCCGCCCTGACCCTGACTGATACTTACCTTTGCCAGCGTCACGGGGCGTTTGAGGCTGATCCCAAAACTAAAGAGCTGGTTCACTTGCAATCCAGCCGGCACTGGCGTCTATGGGGCGATGAATGGTATCGCCAGCACACCCACCCTGATGGGATCCGTTTTGAGATTCATGAGGCATTAGACCGGCTTTACACGCAGGGTTATCGAGCAACCCGCGTAATTATTGCTCATCGCTATCACGATTTGGTCAGTGCCTATTTGGAGCGTACAACGCCTTGGCGAGGCCAGCGAGACCAAGAGAGTGGAACTCGGCACCGCCTCTATGGGTTGCCCGTCGAATTCAGCCCCACTGCTGACGAAGATGCACGCTGGGGAGTGATCAATTTCGACTTGATCAAGGAGCCAGGAACACCCATCCGTTACCCTTACTTCCGGCTCTTCGAGTGAGTGGCTTGCAGCTCAGCCTGCATCACATGTCGGTGCGCACTGCGGATATCTTCCAAGCAATCCGATTTTATGAGTTGCTTGGCTTTGAGGTTCAGGAGCGTTTCACCACTGGCATGACCCTAGCCTGCTGGCTAGCTGGTCCCGGAGGTCGTCTAGAGCTCATTCAAATCCCTGAGCCCAAACCTGCACCTGATGCCTTTGGGGACGAGCACTACGTAGGCTACTATCACCTGTCTTTTCAGGTGGAAAATTTGAACCAGCTGCTCACGGGCTTGAAGGAACAGTGGCCACTTCAACTTCAGGTGTTACTAGAGCCCACAGAGCAGTTGATTGGTGAGCAACAGTACCGAGTGGCTTTCATTGCTGATCCAGATGGCTTACCCATCGAATTTCTGCAGCCTCTCTAGATCTCCTAGAAATCAAGTTGGAATAGTTAACCCCCTGCTGATGATTCAGCAGGGGGTTTGCAATTAAACCTAGAACTAGAAACTAGTCGAGGTCTGTCATAGCTAGTACAGGCTCGGTCTTGCGGTCGATACCCTTCTCAAAACCAGCAGCGGCAGCGCGAGCACGGCCAGCATGCCACAGGTGGCCTACCAGGAATAGGAAAGCCAGCACGAAGTGAGAAGTGGACAGCCAAGAACGGGGAGACACAAAGTTCACCGAGTTGATTTCAGTGGCCACACCACCCACAGAGTTCAGAGAGCCCAGAGGAGCGTGGGTCATGTACTCAGCTGCACGGCGAGCTTGCCAGGGCTGAATGTCATTCTTGATTTTGTCGATGTCCAAGCCGTTGGGACCGCGCAGAGGCTCCAGCCAAGGAGCACGCACATCCCAAAAGCGCATGGTTTCACCACCGAAGATAACCTCACCCGATGGGGAGCGCATCAGGTACTTACCTAGACCTGTCGGACCCTGAGCAGTAGCAACGTTAGCGCCCAGCTTTTGGTCACGAATCAAGAAGGTCAGAGCCTGAGCTTGGGAAGCCTCAGGACCAGTCGGACCGTAGAACTCGGAGGGGTAAACGGTGTTGTTGAACCAGACAAAGCAGGTAGCAATGAAGGCCATTAATGACAGAGCGCCCAGGCTGTAGGAGAGATAAGCCTCACCCGACCAGACGAAAGCGCGACGAGCCCAAGCGAAGGGCTTGGTCAAGATGTGCCAAATACCACCAGCAATGCAGATGAAACCAACCCAAATATGACCACCGATCACATCTTCAAGGTTGTCGACGCTGACGATCCAGCCTTCACCACCGAAGGGAGACTTCACCAAATAGCCAAAGATGACTGCCGGGTTCAGGGTTGGATTGGTGATTACGCGAACATCACCACCGCCTGGCGCCCAGGGGTCATAGACACCACCAAAGAACATGGCCTTTGCCACGAGCAAGAACGCACCTAGACCCAGCAGGATCAAGTGGAAGCCGATGATGTTGGTCATCTTGTTCTTGTCGCGCCAGTCATAGCCGAAGAAGGAGGAGTAGTTCTCCAGAACTTCAGGACCACGAATAGCGTGATAGATGCCACCGAAGCCCAGCACTGCCGAAGAGATCAAGTGCAGAACGCCGACTACGAAGTAAGGGAAGGTATCAATAACCTCACCGCCAGGGCCAACACCCCAGCCCTGAGCAGCTAGGTGAGGCAGCAGGATCAGGCCCTGCTCATACATGGGCTTTTCTGGGATGAAGTGGGCTACTTCAAATAGGGTCATAGCCCCAGCCCAGAACACAATCAGACCAGAGTGGGCAACGTGAGCACCCAACAGCTTACCGGACAGATTGATGAGACGAGCGTTCCCAGCCCACCAGGCAAAGCCAGTGGAATCCTGGGTTCTGCTCCCCACCAGACTTGAGTCATATGTCGCTGTCACAGGAGTAAAACCTTTTTCAGGAGAGCTAAACAGTCACAAAGAGAGGATTCTGAGAGCTAGGTTGGGGCAGTTGCCTACCCCTTCCTTAGAAAACTAGAGTATCGCGCTCAGGGACGTTACAGAGCGTTACCACGAGGTAGGACTTCTTCGGGGAAGATAAACTGCTCGTGCGGCTGGTCCTGCGGCGCCATCCACGCCCGGATCCCCTCGTTCAACAAGATGTTCTTCGTGTAGAACGTCTCGAACTCTGG